>NZ_JBQWAS010000016.1:0-63266 GCF_052492075.1 Haloleucobacter albus | reverse complement strand
GAGATGAAGGTGGCGACCCAGATGACCGTGACCATGACCTGTGACCACCGGGTGATGGACGGCGCTCTGGGTGCGGAACTTCTGGCGGCCTTCAAGGGCTATATCGAAAACCCGATGTCGATGCTGGTGTGATCCGGCGCGCCCATGGCCATAATTCTGGCCATGGGCGCTGGCTCTGTGAAAGAGGCCCTTGGGCTTCCCGAGCTCCACTTGTCAGGGGCGATATGACCAGAACAAGGCCCGCACTATGCTGAAGCTCTATCTGGCTGGCCCGGAAGTGTTTCTTGAGGATGCGACAGATATGGGGCGCCTCAAGGTGGAATTGTGCGCGCGCTACGGTTTTGAGGGGCTGTATCCGCTGGATGGCGAACCGGTGATGGCTGGTGCTGGCGGGCAGGGCCTGAGTGCGCGCATCTTCGGGGCCAATCTGGCGCTGATCCGCCAAGCGGATGTCGTGCTGGCCAATCTCACGCCTTTTCGGGGGCTGAGCGCCGATCCGGGGACGGCCTTCGAGCTGGGCTTTGGCTTTGCGCTTGGCAAGAAGGTGGCAGCCTACAGCAATATGCCTGGAGACCTTTTGAACCGGGCTCGTGAACATATTGGTGCGGCGCAGCATGAAGATGCTGCGCCAACCTTGATGGCTGATGGTCTCCATGCGGAGGATTTCGGCCTGTTTGACAATCTGATGCTGGCAGAGGCGCTGATGAGTTGCGATCTGCCGGTGAAGCAGGCGGAAACGCCGCCCGCGGACCTGTTCCGCGACCTTTCGCTTTTCGAGGCCACTCTCGAGGCTCTGGCGGACGCCCAAGGCTCCGCCCTCTCGCGGGCCGGCTGAAATTTGGGTGCAAGGGCCATGGGCCCGGTGCGCCGCCCCTTTCCCAACCCCGCCGGAGCAGCCGGCGGCGAGGAGGCATTCCATGGCTGAGAGCTACGATATCATCGTTATTGGTGGCGGCCCAGGTGGCTATGTGGCCGCCATTCGTGCGGCCCAGCTTGGTTTCAAGACGGCCGTGGTGGAAAAGAGCCATGTCGGCGGCATCTGCCTGAACTGGGGCTGTATCCCCACCAAGGCTCTGCTGCGTTCTGCCGAGATCTACCATTATATGCAGCATGCCAAGGATTACGGGCTTTCAGCCGAAAAGGTGAGCTTTGATCCGGCTGCGGTCGTGAAGCGTTCGCGCGCTGTGTCCTCCCAACTCAATTCCGGCGTTGGCTTTCTGCTCAGCAAGAACAAGGTGGATGTGATCTGGGGCAAGGGCACGCTCACGGCCCCCGGCAAGGTGAAGGTGGAGGCTGCGCCTAATCCGCCCAAGGGCGCAAAGGGGCCGGGCGATTATTCCGCCAAACATATCATCATCGCCACCGGTGCCCGCCCGCGCGCCCTGCCGGGGCTGGAGCCGGACAAGAAGCTGATCTGGACCTATTTCGAGGCCCTCGTGCCAGAGAAAATGCCGAAAAGCCTGCTGGTGATGGGCTCTGGCGCGATCGGCATTGAGTTCGCCTCTTTCTACCGCACCATGGGCGCTGAGGTGACCGTGGTGGAAGTGATGCCGCAGATCCTGCCGGTTGAGGATGAGGAAATCGCGGCGATTGCCCGCAAGCGATTCGAAAAGCAGGGCATGAAAATCATGACCGGCGCGAAGGTTTCCGGCGTCACCAAGCTGGCAGATAGCGTAACGGTGCATGTGGAAGACGCCAAGGGCGCGAAGCATGACATCACGGTTGAACGGATGATCTCCGCTGTCGGCGTGGTGGGCAATGTGGAGGGGCTGGGCCTTGAGGCCGTTGGCGTGAAGCATGAGCGCGGCATCATCACCACAGATGGCTATGGCCGCACCAATGTGCCCGGCATCTATGCCATTGGCGATATTGCGGGCGCGCCCATGCTGGCCCACAAGGCCGAGCATGAAGGGGTGATCTGTGTCGAAACCATCAAGGGCCTGCACACCCACCCAATGGACAAGCTGAAGATTCCCGGTTGCACCTACTGCAACCCACAGGTTGCATCCGTTGGTCTTACCGAGAAGAAAGCCAAGGAGGCCGGGCGTGAAATCAAGGTCGGCCGCTTCCCCTTTATCGGAAATGGCAAGGCGATTGCGCTGGGCGAGCCGGATGGCCTGGTAAAAACCATCTTTGACGCCAAGACCGGCGAATTGCTGGGGGCGCACATGGTGGGGGCTGAGGTGACTGAAATGATTCAGGGCTTCGTGATCGCCATGAATCTGGAGACGACGGAAGAAGAGCTGATCCATACCGTCTTCCCGCATCCCACCCTCTCCGAAATGATGCATGAGAGCGTGATGAGCGCTTATGGGCGCGCCATCCATATCTGAGGCAAAGCCCCTGGAAAGGCGGGTCGGTTCCGGCCTTTCGTCTGGCGCACAGGCCCGGTAGATCTGCTATAGGAAGCAGGCTGGGGCTGTGCTGAGCAGTTGGGATGAACCCGGCATGAGGAGAGGTGAATGAACGAGAGCTATGCGTTCCTGAACCAGCCAGGTGTCGGGTTCTTTTCCATGGTTATCATCGGTCTGCTGGCCGGCTGGATCGCCGAGCGGGTGACTGAGAGCAATCATGGCCTCCTGACAAATCTCATTGTCGGCATACTGGGCGCGTTTGTGGGGGGAGAGCTGGCTTCCTTCGCGAATATTCCTGTATTCGGCTTTTTCCGCACTCTGGTGGCGGCCATCATTGGCGCAATCATTCTGTTGTGGGTGTGGCGGGCGATCCGTTCACGCTGAGGAGGCGACAATGGGTATCATCACGAGTGTTCTGATCGGTATCATTGCGGGCTGGATTGCCGAGAAGGTCATGAATTCAAGCGGCGGCCTGTTCACCAACCTGATTGTTGGGGTGCTGGGTGGCATTATTGGCCGCTGGGTGGCCGGGCTGCTGAGTCTGGATTATATCGGCACGGATTTTGTCGATCAGCTTGTGGTTTCCGCCTGTGGCGCGGTCATCCTGCTGGCCGTATGGCGCACTGTCATGGGGCGCAAGAAGGCCTGAGCGGTCGCAATTTCGGGGGTGCTGTTTCTTTCGTGCCTCATGGGGCAGGCTTTGTTCCTGCGGTGTTGAGGTCTATGGTGTTCGAAGGTCGTTGACCCTTGAGCCTGTTGTGCTCGGAAAGTTACCATGGTCACTGTGATTGATACGCTGAAGCAGCGTCCCCGCCATCCTGAAAAAGCCCATCGTCCGCAGACGGAAGTACTGCGCAAGCCGGACTGGATCCGGGTGAAGGCTCCGGGTTCCGGGGCGTGGTCACAAACCGCAGAAATTGTGCGTGGCAATGGCCTGCACACGGTATGTGAGGAAGCAGGCTGCCCGAATATTGGTGAGTGCTGGGAAAAGAAGCACGCCACCATGATGATTATGGGGGATACCTGCACCCGAGCCTGTGCCTTCTGTAATGTTCGCACGGGGCTTCCCGCGCCGCTGGATCAGGATGAGCCGCAAAAGGTAGGGGAGGCCGTGGCGAAGCTGGGCCTCTCTCATGTGGTGATTACCTCTGTGGATCGGGATGATCTGGCAGATGGCGGGGCGGAGCATTTCGCCCGCACCATCGCGGCCATTCGCGCCGCCAGCCCCACCACCACGATCGAAATTCTCACGCCTGACTTCCTGCGTAAGGATGGAGCGCTTGAAGTGGTGGTGGCCGCCAAGCCGGATGTGTTCAATCACAACCTGGAAACGGTGCCGTCCAAATATCTCAAGGTGCGGCCAGGTGCGCGCTATTTCCATTCCCTGCGGCTGTTGCAGCAGGTGAAGGAGTTGGACAGCTCTATCTTCACCAAATCCGGCATCATGGTGGGGTTGGGTGAGGTGCGTAACGAAGTGTTGCAGCTGATGGATGATCTGCGCTCGGCAGATGTGGATTTCATCACCATTGGCCAGTACCTCCAGCCCACACGCCAGCATCACAAGGTGGAAAGCTTCGTGACGCCGGATGAATTCAAGGCTTATGAGACCGTGGCATATGCCAAGGGCTTCCTTATGGTATCGTCCAGCCCGCTGACGCGTTCTTCCCACCATGCGGGTGAGGATTTCGCGCAGCTGCGCGCGGCGCGGGCATCCCGGCAGGGGCGGGCCTGATTTCTCGTGCCAGCCTTTTCCAATACCCGTCTCGTCCAGCATTCCGCCACAGATATGTTCGATCTGGTCTGTGATGTGGAGCGCTATCCGCAGTTTGTGCCTTTGTGCAAGGCGCTGCGCGTGAAGCGGCGCATGCAGATTGATGAAGGCACACAGATGGTGGTCGCCGATATGACGGTGGCCTACAAGGTGGTGCGCGAAACCTTCACCTCCCGCGTGATGATGGATCGCCCCCGGCTTGCCATCCATGTGGAATATCTGGACGGCCCCTTCAGTCGGCTCGATAACAGATGGGAGTTTGTGCCGAAGGGAGAGAATGCCTGTGAGGTGAAGTTCTTCATTTCCTATGAGTTTCGCTCCCGCACTCTGGCAGCTCTGATGGGCGCCATGTTTGACGCCGCCTTTCACCGTTTTGCTGATGCCTTCGAAGCGCGCGCCCATGAGGTGTATGGCACTGGCATGCAGGCGGGTTGAACCGGGCATATCTCACTGCTGTTTAGTCCTTTGCAAAAGGGCCGGGCTGGAAAATCAGCCCGGCCCTTTTCATGTGTCGCATGTCAAGGGACCAGTTGGTTCAGGTCTCCTCTCGCCAGCTTGAGATGGGTGGGAGAGCCTGTGCCCTCCCACCCGTTGCGAGCCGTTATCAAGATGTGGCAATGGGCTTGTTGATGATGCTTTTTGCTTCACGCCGGTCAGCAATGGCGAAGTAGAGCCGCTTCACCCAATCCATCACCACCATCCAGATGAGGACATAGATCCATACCAGCCCAATCATGAGCCAGGGCAGCGGCGGTACGAGGCCAACGCCAAAGGCGCAAATCAGTACGGCGATAATCTGTGTGCCCACAACAGCCAGAAAGAGCGGGGCGCTGGGATAGGGCGGGCAGAAAAGCGAGCGGCGTGCGCGCACCACGAACAGCAGCAGATGGCCGCCCGCTGCAAGTTGCAGAAACAGCATGGTTTGCAGATGTGGGAAGTCCATATGCATGATGCTCATGAGGTACGCATCGTGCATCCAGTACATGCAGAGGACCACGAGCCCGAAGCTCTGCACCAGCGCCATCAGCCCCATGATTGACGAGAAGACGATAATGCGATGCATGTTCCACCTGACAGGGGTATCCGCAGGTTTCACATTGTCATAGGCAATGGTCATGATCGGGATGTCATCCAGCAGCGCCAGCACCACGATCATGATGGCGGTGAGGGGCTGGAAATCGAACGCGATATAGGCCAGCACCACGACAAGCATGATGTCGATGGTCATCGCGATACGATAATAGACATAGCTGGTGATACGCTCGAAAATCGCGCGGGACTCGGTGATCGCGTTCACGATGGTCGAGAGGCCCGGCGCGGTCAGGATGAGGGCAGCGGCATTGCGGGCTGCATCCGTCGCCCCGCTCACAGCCACGCCACAATCCGCCTGCTTCAGGGCAGGGGCGTCATTCACGCCATCGCCCGTCATGGCGACGATATGGCCACGTTCCTGCAAGGCCTTCACGATTTCAAACTTGTGCTCGGGGAACACACGGCCAAAACCATCCGCCTGCTCCACCGCACGGGCAGAATCAATCGGGATATGATCCGGGTCCATGCTTTTTTCGAACACGCTGGAGGCCACGAGCAGATTGGCGCCAATACCCAGCTCACGGGAGATTTCAGAGCCAATGGCCACGTCATCACCCGTCACCATCTTTACGGAAAGGCCGAGTTCCTTGGCCTGTGCGATGGTGCTCTTGGCATCCGGCCGCGGCGGGTCCAGCAGGGCCAGAAGGCCAAGCAGGGTCCAGCTCTTGCCGCCATCATCTGAACGGGAGACGCCAAGGGCGCGGATGCCATGGGAGGCAAGCTCGGAGACCTTGCCAAAATAGGCCGCACCGTCTCCGTCGGTCGCATTTTCCTGAATGCCACACAAGGCTGCAATGGCCTGAGGCGCGCCCTTGGCAAACTGAATCTGCTTGCCGCTGGCATCAGAGACAATGCCCACGGTCTTCTTGTTGACCGGATCAAAGGGGACGAAATCGACAGGCTTGTAGGCGTCGAGAACCTTCGTATCCTTCAGCCCCTTCATCACAGCCTGGTCAATGGCATCCGTGCTCTGGCGCTGGCTTGCGAGAGCGGCTCCAATCACCAGATCATCCGGCTTGGTGCCCGAGAAGGGAATGGGCGTCTGCAACGCCAGCTGGTTCATGGTGAGCGTGCCGGTCTTGTCCGAGCACAGCACATCCACGCCGGCCAGTTCCTCAATGGCCGACAAGCGAGAGACAATGGCCTTCTGCTTGGAGAGCGCCAATGCGCCGAGCGCCATGGTGACAGACATCACCGCTGGCAGGGCCACGGGCACGGAGGCCACCAGAAGCACGAGAACGAACTGGGCGATCCGCCCGGCTTCGGACCAGTGCCACTGCCCGCTGGATGCAAGATCTCGCCAGAGCTGGGTGCCAATGAGAATGATGGCAAGAAACACCGCGATGAGGATGAGGAAGTCGCCAATCTTCGTCACGGCCTGTTCAGCGTGAGACTTGGTGCCGGCGGATGCCACCAGCTTGGCCGTGCGCCCGAAGAAGGTATTGTTGCCGGTAGCCGTGACAACGCCGGTCATCGAACCCTGACGCGCGATGGAGCCGGAGAAACCACTGTCACCAATCTTCTTGGAGACAGGCAGAGATTCACCTGTGAGCGCGGCCTGATCGACGGAGAGATATTTGCCGTCAAACAAAAGCACATCCGCCGGCAGAATCTCACCGCCCGCAATGGTAACAACATCGCCGGGCACGAGATCGGCTGCATCAATTTCCGTCCATGCACTATCACGCAATACATGGGCCTTGAGAGCGAGGCCTTTCTTCAGGGCGGCAAGTGCGCTGGCCGCCTTGTTATCCTGCCAGAAGCCAACAGCAGCATTGTAAAGCAGAAGGGCGGTCACGACGATGAAATCCGGCCAGTCTTCGCGCAACAGCGAGATGATGGCGGCGGCTTCGATCATCCACGCGATCGGGCTCCAGAAATAGCCAAGAAGCTTTTTCCAGCGGCTTTCTTCATGGGCCTGAATGGCGTTCGGTCCATATTTGGCCAGACGCTGCGTGGCATCAGCGCTGTTCAGCCCTTTAGGAGATGATTGGAGATCTTTGAATGAGGCTGCGATACCTGCCGCATCCAGAGAGACGTTCTTCTGTTCTCCTGTTGAGGTCTTTGTTGAAACGTCTGGCGGTGCAGATGCGCCTGGGAGTGTGCTTGCGGTGGCCGTCGGCGACATGGAAAATCCCCCATTTCATATGTCGGCTATGCAGCTGAATTTCAGTCAGGCTGGTCTGGCTGATGAGTTCATGAGAACGCGCAAGATGGGTGTTCTCATGAGGAAAACGGGATGAACCCCGAATATTTGTTGGTCGATATAAATGCTTACGCATTTGCGGGTGCGTATTGATGCCTTTCTGTCGCGGATGCGGTGGTGTTGTCCGGGGCCAGCGAAAGGCTTGCTGTCTTTGGCGCCTGAGTTTCCAATACGGCTGCCAGCTTGTTCACGCGGCCGCTTTCCGCTGTGGTGAGGCCGCTTTCCCCTGCGGTAATGGCCACGACATCATTCAGTAAATTCTGGCGTCGGGTGGCATCAGGCACCATTTGAGCCAACAGGTCGATAGCTTCTTCGCGGTGCTTATCGAGCAGCAGGATGTAATATTGCTCCCGAACCATCGCCTTGAAATCCGTCAGGGAAAGCCCCATCAGGCGTTGGCGCACCGTGTTGAGCGCTTCGGCAGAGCGTTCATCAAGAGTGCGTTCTGCGGCTATGACGAACAGAACGGCACGGATCAGCGCTTCATTGAAGCCACCGCAGGCCGCCTTTGCAGCAGCCTCTTCAGCAAGGTGCTGTCGCTCTTCCAATGCTTGAGGGCTGACGGGGGGCAGTTCGCGCACCGCTTCTCCATCATTGAGCCCCAGTAATCCCTGCACCATGGGGTTGCCATAGAAGCTGAAGAAGCTTTGCTCCACCATCTTGTCCCGTGCATCCCGATAGGTGTTCAGGCTGGCATTGATCTGATCGGAGAACATTTGCTGCATGGTGAGGAAGGGGTTATCCGGCTTGGTGGGCTTGCGCCGGGCGCGCACTTCGTTCGCCAGTTTGGAAACGCCCTTCATCATGGGGTTGGAGTCGGCAAACAGGGAGTAGCTCAGGCGCAGCGGATTGGCGTTCACCATAAGCTGGGCCATCTGTGGCGTGGCAAAGGCCTTGATCGCCGGTCGCATGAAGGTGCGGTAAAGCGAGTGGTTGATCTCGCTAAGACGCCGCACCGCTGCGAAAGCCCGGTCATCTGCTGGCGTGTTACGGCCATAGGCGCGCAGATCATCGAAGGTCCGCATTTCAAAACGGCTGTGCCAAGGCGGCCGGCCTGCTGTCTGCTCTTCTTCACTTGTGGGCGTGATGACCAGCTCGTAAAGGCCGGGAGGAATGCAGTCGATCAGGTCCATCAAGCGCACCATTTCCTCGTCTTCCTTGGTGCCGACCTTGGACGAAACGAAGATGGCGAGATGGCCGACCTTCTGGTTGAGGCAATAGACGACAGTGCGGCCCTGGGCGCGCATGTCGTCCACATCCTTGTACAGATCCATGATCCAGCCCAGCGTCTGGGGTGGCGGGCTGATATTGTCTCCCAACGAGGTGAAGACGATAATAGGAGAGGTGATGTTGCGCAGGTCAAAGACCTTGCCATCACTGGAGCGAAGCTGGTTGCGGGTCAGCTTGTCACCAATGAACATTTCATCGACGAGATACTGGATTTCATCCCCGTTCAGGAAGATGAAATCACCCCACCATTTTTCAAAGTCGAGATAACGCGGTCCTTCGGTATCTATGCCAGCATAGACATCATATTGCTTGCCCCACAGCCAGTTGGCGGGGTTGAGATTATCGAAGTTCAGGATCAGCCAGGTGCCATCGAACTTCCCGCCGCTCAGGTCGCTCACCATTTCAGTGAGCCAGGAACCGCCCAGCAGGCCGCCAGCATAGCGCATGGGGTTTTTGCCATGGGTGCCTTGCCAATAGGATATGGGCGAACCTGCCACCATGGCCGGGCCGAACAGATCCGGACGCAACATGGCGATCATCAATGTTTGATAGCCGGCTTGGCAATTGCCAATGGCGAAGGGGCGTGGGGCATCTGGATGCAGGGTAACGACACGCTCAAAGAAGGTAACTTGACCCTCCACCACATCAAGAAATGTCTGGCCCGGCTCAGGCTCTGCGGCAAAGCCGATGAAATAGACGGGGTGGCCATTTTGCAGGGCTTCCCCGATTTCGCTGGAGGTTTTGAAGCCTCCAATGCCCGGTCCCTGACCTGCACGCGGGTCCACCACCACGACAGGGCGTTTGCTGAGGTCAATCTGAACATTAGCCGGCGGAATAATTCGGGATAGAGAAAAATTGATAGGGCGGGGTAGTGAGTGCCCGCTCAGGATAACTTCATGATCAAAGCTGAGAACTGTGGCCATGGGCCGGGCTGTCATGGCTTGCTGCTCATTGCCGCGCTGCCGCATGAGATCAAGAAACAGAACGCCCCGCTGCCACGCATCCACCATATATTCGGGCAGTGGAAGAGATGTGGTGATATTCGCGGGCCATCGTCCACCGGCTTCTGGCCATGGCGGAAGAGGGACGGGAAGGGGCCAAGTTATTGTATTTGTTGCAGCCGCAGGTGTGCATTCTTCGGACATGATGTCCTCCAGGCATAATTGTGGCGCAGGTAATTTCTTGGCAGGTGACGTTTCTGCACCCGGAATGACGATCACTCATTGTGACCATCAAGTTATCGCAAAGAAGTTATGGGGTTTCCTTGATGCCGGTCAACTATGAATAGCGCATGGCGATGCAATTTTTTGCAGCGCAAACCGGCGTGATGGGGCGCATGTTGCCCGGCAATTTAAAAATCTATGTGGGATGAATGCTTTTGCCAGATGTGCCAGGCAGGTTTGTCGGGGCAATGGCTACGGCCGCCCTGTTCCTGGCAGATGAGAGCGAGTTTATTTTCTTTCCAAAAGAGTTTGCGTTGAGTGTGTGGGCTGCGTCACTCGCTTATCTCCTTGCTCTCGTGCAAGGGGGCGGTCTGTGGCGAAGCCGGTCACCATGGATGCTTATGATGTGGTGCCTGTGCTATGGCTTCGGTCCAGAGATTTGTGCGGCATGTAGCCGTGAGAGACTGCGACGGGACGACATGAAAGCCTTTGAAAGCCTGTATTCCCATGAGTTCCTGCGGGTTGCGGCCTGCGTGCCCCAGGCGGTTGTGGCAAATCCGGCTGTTGCGGTAGACCGAACGCTGGAAATGGCGGGGCAGGGCGATGCGGATGGCGTGGGCGTTATGGTGTTTCCGGAGCTTGGGCTTTCTTCCTACGCCATTGATGACTTGCTGTTTCAGGATGCGTTGTTGCAAGAGGTAGAGGATGGGCTGGCACGCCTCGTGAAGGCTTCGGAAGGCTTGTTTCCCGTTCTGGTCGTTGGCGCGCCCCTACGGGCCGGTGGGCGATTGTATAATGTGGCTATAGCTCTTCATAAGGGGCAGATTTTAGGCGTGGTTCCTAAGAGCTATCTTCCTAATTATCGTGAATTTTACGAGCGCCGCCATTTTACGCCCGGTGCGGAGGTGCACGGAGAGCGTATTATACTATGTGGCCAAGACGTCCCTTTTGGGGTTGATCTGCTGTTCCGTGCTATCGGCCCTGTGCCTTTCACTTTCCATATTGAAATCTGTGAGGATATCTGGGTGCCGCTGCCGCCATCCTGCCGGGCGGCCATGGCGGGTGCGGAAGTGTTGTTGAACCTGTCTGCCAGCAACATTACCATCGGCAAGGCGCGGACCCGTCGTGAACTGTGCGCGGCCCAATCCCTGCGTACTGTTGCTGCCTATGCCTATTCCGCCGCAGGTCCGGGTGAGTCCACGACGGATCTGGCGTGGGATGGGCAGGCCGCCATATTCGAGTGTGGGGATACCTTGGCCGAAGGTCCACGTTTTCCGCAGGGCGCCAGCATGGTGCGTGCGGATGTGGATCTCGCCCGTATCCGACAGGAGCGGATGCGCCTCAATAGTTTTGGTGATTGCGCACGCGCCGAGGCTGGGGCCCCCTTCCGTGAAGCGACTTTCACGTTGCAAAAGCCAGAGCGGAACATGCCGCTGGAGCGCGATGTTCCGCGCTTTCCCTTCGTGCCGGCAGAGCCGGAGCGGCTACGGGAAGATTGCTATGAGGCATATAATATCCAGGTGCAGGGCCTGGCGCAGCGGCTTCGCGCCACGGGCCTGAAACATCTGGTGATCGGCGTTTCGGGCGGTCTGGATTCTACGCAGGCCCTGATTGTTGCCGTGCGGGCCATGGATTTGTGTGGCCTGCCACGGAAGCATGTGCTGGCCTATACATTGCCGGGCTTCGCGACATCGGATGAAACCAAGGCGAATGCCTGGGCGCTGATGCGGGCATTGGACGTGAGCGCTGAAGAAATCGACATTCGCCCTGCGGCGCAACAAATGCTTGAGGATCTTGGCCACCCCTATGCGCAGGGTCAGGCGCAATATGATGTGACCTTCGAGAATGTGCAGGCGGGCCTTCGCACGGATTATCTGTTCCGTCTGGCCAATCTGCATCGCGCGCTTGTTGTCGGGACGGGGGATCTCTCTGAGCTGGGGCTGGGTTGGTGCACCTATGGCGTGGGCGATCACATGTCGCATTATAATGTGAATGCCTCGGTGCCGAAAACGCTGATCCAGCATCTGATCCGCTTCGTGGCAGGCGAGCCGGGCACCAGTGCGGAAACAAGCCGGATTTTGGAGGCCATTCTGGCGACAGAGATTTCACCGGAGCTGGTGCCAGCTGCGGCAGGGGCGGCTATTCAGTCAACCCAGCAGATTGTGGGGCCTTATGCCTTGCAGGATTTCACGCTGTTCTACCTGACCCGTTATGGTTTTCGCCCTTCGCGCATTGCCTATCTGGCCTATCATGCCTGGGCTGATGCAAGCAAAGGGGCGTGGCCCGAAGCATTGCCGCAGGATGAGCGGCAAGCTTATGATCTAGGTGAGATCAAACACTGGATGCGTGTATTTTTGAAGCGCTTTTTTACCAGTCAGTTCAAGCGCTCCACTCTGCCAAATGGGCCGAAAATCTCGTCTGGGGGCTCATTATCTCCACGTGGAGATTGGCGCGCCCCCTCGGATGCTGGTCCCGGCCCGTGGCTGCGAGAATTGGAGGCGCATGTGCCGGAGGGAAAAGAAGTGTGCTGACCAAAGGGTGGCCACAACCCTGGGTATACATGGCAGGGCTTGAGAGCTTTGCTTTGCCGAATTTCAAATAAAACATTTATATGCAAGGGCTTGCGTGAATGGCTGAATATGCGCTTACTTAGTTGTTAGCGCGTATAAGATTGGAATAGGCTGCCTTTGAATTAATGTCCGTGTTTTGTGAGTGAATAAGGCCAAATTGCACAAAAAGCTGTGAGTATGCCGATGTCGCGGACAGAAGGTCAGGGTCGTGCAGATGCCGCCGATATGCCTCCAGATATGGAGAGCATTGTTGGGCAGGCTCTTCCCCCTGCACTGGAGCAGGCGGTTGAAGCCGCCGTCCTGATCGACACGAATAATCGGATCATTTTTTTCAATGCCGCTGCGGAGCGCTTGTGGGGCTATACGCGGGCGGAAGTTCTCGGGCGCAATGTCCGTTGCCTGCTGCCAGATCATTTGCAGGGTTCGCATGATGCCAATATCGCCGCGAACCGCGCTGGCGGCGAAAACAGAATTGTTGGGCGTCGGCGTGAGCTTATGGCGGCGCGCAAGGATGGCTCCTTCGCATGGGTTGAACTCTCCCTTTCCCATGTGGTCATCGGAGGAGCCTCCTATTATCTCGCATTTCTGAGGGATATTGGCGCTGAGCTTCTTCAAAGAGATGATAACCGGATATTGTCCCTGGTGGTGGACACCATCGAACAGGCGGTTCTCATTCTGGATCGTCATCATTGTGTGGCACGCGTAAACCCGGCATTCACGGAAATGTTCGGCTTTCCGGCAGAAGCAATCGTCGGGCGCCAGCCAAGTGATGTGCTGGCCAGTCCGCAGACAGATGCTGAAGCCGTGAAGCATATGCGGCAGAGATCATGGCAGGGTCAGGCATCCAGCGCAGATTTCATGTGCCATAATGCGCGCGGGGAAGATTTGCGTGTTATCGCCAGTACACGCCCGCTGCGGGGAGAGGATGGCGAGGTCAGCCATATTGTGCTGGTTTTGACCGATATTACCGAGCGCTGGCGCATTGAGACGCTCCAAGGTGGCTTGGCTGAAGCCATGGCGAGCGGCTTGTCGCTTTCTGAGGTGATGGATGTTTTTTGCCGTCGGCTAGAAAATATTGCGCCCTATGTGGTCAGTTCTGTCATGGCGGCGGATGAAGATATGCGGCTTCGTCTGGTCGCTACGCCCAGCTTGCCAGAAACTTATTCCAGTGCTCTTAACGGCCTTGCCTTGTCTTCGCATGTGAATGCTTCGGTTTTTGCTGGCCCTGTCTGGGCAGGCGAGCAGATGGTTTCGACGGATATTGTCGGCGATCCCCGATGGAATGGGTTTCGAGAGCTGGTTGCGCCTTTGGGGTTTCGGGCATCGTGGGCTTGCCCCATTATGCGGCGGGACGGACGGGTGACGGGTGCTTTTCTGTTCTATTTCCGGGAATATTGCAGCCCGCCCCTTTTTTTACGGCAGGTCGTGGATGCGTGTGAGCATCTGTGCGCTGTTGCCTTTGAACGCGAAGCGGGCCGCAAGGAGATGGATCGGCTCGCGCAATATGATCCGCTGACCAGCCTGCCCAATCGAATGCAGGTCTATCGTCGTATCGATGGCTATATTGCAGACGCGCCGGATGAATGCTTCGCTGTCTTTGTGCTGGATCTGGATCATTTCAAGGATCTGAACGATACGCGTGGGCACAGCTGTGGCGATACGCTGCTGTTTCAAGTGGCGCGCCGACTGGAGCTTCTGACCGAAGATCATGGTGTGGTTGGGCGCATTGATGGAGACACCTTTGTTCTGGTGCGCAAAGGGTGTCGCATTCAGGAAGCGTCAGTGGTTGCCGAGGCTCTGTTGCGAGAGTTGCGGAAGCCTTTCCATATAGAAGGCGACCCCTTTAGCATCACGGCCAGCATCGGCATCGCGGAATATCCCCAGAATGGACCTGGGAGCGAGGCGCTGGTGAAAAGTGCTGATCTGGCGATGCACCGCAGCAAGGTGTCCGGGCCAGGGCAGTATATGTTCTTCAGCCCGGAAATGAATGCTCTGGCTGCCGAGCGCCTGATGTTGGGGGCCCGGCTGCATAATGTTGTTGAGCAGAACCAGCTTGCACTTCACTACCAGCCCCAGATCTGGACGGAGCGGGGCGAGCTGTGCGGTGTTGAGGCCTTGTTGCGGTGGACAGACCCGAGTTTGGGGCCGATTTCTCCTGAAAAGTTCATCCCCTTGGCGGAGGAGACAGGTGAAATTGTTGCCATTGGCCGTTGGTGCTTGCGGCAGGCTTGCCAACAGATGGCCAGCTGGCGCGATAGTGGCATGATCGTGCCGACCATGGCGGTCAATGTTTCAGCTCATGAATTCAGGTTGCCGGATTTGCCGGATTATATTGCGAGCCTGTTGAGTGAATTTTCTCTTCCCCCTGTCTGCCTCACCTTGGAGATCACCGAGACGGCCATGATGGGTGTTGATGCGAGCACCTTTGAAACCGTAGGCAAGGTGCGCAATCTGGGGGTGGGCCTCTCCATGGATGATTTTGGTACCGGCTATGCCAGCCTCGCCAGCCTCTCCCGTTTGCCCGTGACGGAACTCAAGATTGATCGCAGCTTCATGAGCGATATTGAGAGGGATGCTGGTACGCGGTCCCTGACCATGGCCGTGGTGCGGATTGGGCAGAGCCTTGGCCTTTCGGTGGTGGCTGAGGGCGTTGAGACAGACGAGCAGGCGGATATTCTGGCTTCTTTGGGGTGTGAGACCTTGCAGGGCTTTCTCTTTGCGCAGCCCATGCCGCCAGACGAGTTGAAGCGATGGATGAGAACCTACAGGCCCCGTCCGCGCATCGTACATTGAGGCCGAATCTCAAGCGCCTGCATCTTGTCCAGTGTCAGGGCAGGGCGTGTTGTCCAGATATTGCCGCACAGCCGTGAAAACATCATGGAACATGGCCGTGGTGAGTTTGCCTGTATTGGTATTGTAGCGAGAGCAATGATAGCTCGCAAACAGGCGCAGAGGGGCACCCTCCCGCGGAAGATCGCCCTCAACGCCATGGCCGAACTTCAGGCGTGAGGCAGGCAGGCCAAAGGTGGCCAGGGCCGTATCATGGGCAATCTTGCCTAATGTCAGGATTGCCATGAGGTTGGGCATGGCAGCCAGTTCAGCCAGCAGGAAGGGTCTACAGGTTCGAATTTCCAGCGGAGTTGGCTTGTTTTGCGGCGGAACGCAACGCACAGCATTTACGATGCGTGCGTCATGCAGAGCCAGCCCGTCATCAGGCGCGGCCGCGTAGGTGCCATGCGCAAAACCGAATTTCAGCAGGGTGCCATAGAGCAGATCCCCGGCATAATCTCCGGTGAAAGGCCGCCCGCTCCGGTTGGCGCCACGTAATCCGGGCGCAAGGCCAATCACCAGCAGCCGTGCATTATGCGGGCCGAAGCCGGGGACGGGCGCATTGAACCATTCCGGCTCCCGCGCACGCCACTCATGCCGAAATTCTGCAAGGCGCGGGCAGAGCGGGCAATCATGTTGCGGCTCACAGGCGGTGGAATGCGGAGGTGTCATGACCTTCAGAACTGCTCGTCCTCATCCGGAAGGCTGGGTTGCGGGCCTCTGCGTTCCAGAAAGCGGGGCATCTCCTGCATTCGCCCTTGCCGCTCATTCGAATCGCGACCGATGCGCGACTGAAGTTCGGCGAGATCCATGAAGATATCGGCTTGCCGCCGCAGGTCATCGGCGATCAGCGGGGGTTGGGTGGAGATGGTTGAAACCACCGAAACCCGAATCCCGCGCCGTTGCAGAGCCTCGACCAGCTTGCGGAAATCGCCGTCGCCAGAAAACAGGACGATATGATCGACGTGCTCGGCCAGCTCCATGGCATCGACGGCAATTTCAATATCCATGCTGCCGCGAACCCGCCGTCGCCCCTGTGCATCTGTAAATTCGCGGGCGGATTTTGTGACGACTGAATAACCATTATAATCCAGCCAGTCGAGAAGCGGGCGGATAGATGAATATTCGTGGTCTTCAATCAGGGTTGTATAGTAAAATGCTCGCAGCAAATAGCCACGCCCCTGAAATTCCTTCAGGAGTTTTTTATAGTCAATGTCAAAGCCGAGAGATTTGGTCGCGGAGTAGAGGTTCGCGCCGTCAATCAGAAGTGCGATCTTTTCCGTGCCACGCATGAAACATGTCCACCAATGGAAAAAGGGTAGGCGAAAATTGGAGCGGCTTTAATCTGCTCTCTCCACCTTTCTCCGATGAAGGATCAGGCATGGCAAGCAAAAAGAAGGGGCAGGCTTGCCCATAATGGTGAATTGTTGTATCGGATCACTCTTTCAAGGTTAAGGTCCAGCGCCTTTTCGCGCATGAGGAGTGCCGAGCTTATGGCCCGCGTCACAGTTGAAGATTGTATCGACAAGGTAGACAATCGGTTTGAACTGGTACTGCTGGCCGCTCACCGTGCGCGCATGATCTCTTCCGGCTCGCAGATCACGATTGATCGCGATAATGACAAGAACCCGGTTGTGGCTCTGCGCGAAATCGCGGATGAGACGGTGAGCCCCGAGGATCTGGAGGAGGATCTGATCCACTCGCTCCAGAAGTACACCGAGGTGGATGAGCCGGAACCTGAATCCGCGCCGATGATCGCCGCTGGCGAAACGGGCTCCGGTGATGATTCCGACATTGTGTTCGATCGGATGACCGAAGAAGAGCTTTTGGCAGGTCTTCAGGGCCTTGAGCCGCCGGATCGCCGGGATGAAGAGGAGGGCTGAGCCTTCCCTCTTCGATGGGCTTTGGCAATTCGGAAGGATGTCATCTGATTTCATGAAAATGGCCGGGCCTTGAGCCCGGCCATTTTCATTTGTGCGCAGCCTCAGGGGCAGGGGTTGCCGTGAAGCTGATGGATGGCGTTGATGCGCTCTTCCGCCTCTTTCGGCATGGCCATTTCGGCGGCGTCAATATTATCTTTCAGCTGCGTCATGCTGGTTGCACCAATGATATTGGTGGTGACGAAGCTGCGCGTTGTCACGAAGGCCTGTGCAAGCTGCACCGCAGTCCAGCCCAGTTCGCGGGCCAGTGCCAGATAGGCGTCGATAGTCTCTTCCGCGCCAGGCTTTTGATAGCGCTGCCCACGGTCGAACAGCGTGGTCCGCGCGCCTGCGGGGCGTGCACCGCGCTGATATTTTCCGGTGAGATAGCCTTGTCCCAGCGGCGAATAGGCCAGAAGGCCGACGCCCTCGCGCACGGCAAATTCCGCCAGATCCGTTTCATAGACCCGGTTCAAAAGATTATAAGCGTTCTGGTTGGAAACCAGCCGCGGACCAAGCCCGCGCTCTGCGCCTCGCAAATAGGCGTGTAGCCCCCATGCGGTTTCATTGGAAACGCCAATGTGGCGCACCTTGCCGGCCTTCACCAAATCCCCCAGGGCTTCCAGCGTTTCCTCGACAGGCACTTCTGGCAGCGTGGAGGCATTATGCGGTGCGGGTTGACCAAAGAGGGGGATGGCGCGATCCGGCCAGTGCACCTGATACAGATCTATATAGTCGGTCTGGAGGCGCTTGAGGGAGCCATCAATAGCTTCGCGGATATTCGTCGCGTCAAGGCAGGCTGGTGTCCGGGCTGCGCGATACCAGGTGCTTTGTGTGCGGCCCACCACCTTTGTGGCCAAAATCACCTTGTCGCGGTTGCTGCGCGCCTTCATCCAGCTCCCGATGACGCGCTCGGTGGAGCCTTGCGTCTCCGGCTTGGGGGGAATGGAATAAAGCTCTGCTGTGTCGATGAAATTGATGCCGCGTTCCAGCGCATAATCAAGCTGGGCATGGCCTTCAGCTTCGGTATTCTGCTGGCCGAAGGTCATGGTGCCAAGTGCGACGGCTGACACCTTGATATCGGTGCGCCCAAGGGGGCGATACTCCATGGGAATGCTCCGGGGGCTGTGGGGCCAGCCATGGACAAGCCGGCCCTAAGGGAGGCGGAGCATAAGGGGCAGCGCAGGGCTTGGGCAATGCCCGCCCTTGCGTCAGCCTCTCCCGATCAGCGATTCTTGACGGCCGTTCCCACCAGATCATAAGGGCCGGATGTGCCATCAATCCGCACCTGAATGATCTCACCGACTTCCAGCGGGTGACGGGAAGAAATGGTGACCGTGCCATCAATCTCGGGGGCATCACCACGGGTGCGGCCGATCGCGCCATGACGTGTCAGTTGGTCGATAATCACCGGTTGGCGCGTGGCGACCTTGCGCTTCATGCGCCGGGCCGAAACCCGCTGCTGGGCCTGCATGAAGCGGTGATAACGCTCTTCCTTCACCTCTTCCGGCACAGCATCCGGCAGGCCATTGGCCGGAGCACCGGCGACAGGCTCGAACTTGAAGCAGCCGGCCCGGTCGATCTGCGCTTCCTCAATGAAGGCCAGGAGTTCTTCAAACTCCGCCTCGGTCTCTCCGGGGAAGCCGACAATGAAGGTGGAGCGAATGGTTAGATCCGGTACCGCTTCCCGCCACGCCTGAATGCGGGCCAAGGTCTTTTCCTGCGCGGCCGGGCGCTTCATGCGCTTCAGAACGCTGGGGCTGCCATGCTGGAGAGGGATATCCAGATAGGGCAGCACTTTGCCATCAGCCATGAGTTGCATGATCCCATCCACATGCGGATAGGGGTACACATAATGCAACCGCACCCATGCGCCGAGATCACCCAGTGCGCCAGCCAGATCCACAAAGCGGGTGGCGACTTCCTTGTCATGCCACATGGAGGGGGCATAACGCAGATCCACTCCATAGGCGGATGTATCCTGCGAGATAACAAGAAGCTCTTTTACACCGGCTTTGACCAGCTTTTCAGCTTCGCGCAGCACATCAGCCGCGGGGCGTGAGACCAGATCTCCCCGCAACTGGGGAATAATGCAGAAGCTGCACCGATTGGAGCAGCCTTCGGAAATCTTCAGATAGGCATAGTGGCGCGGGGTGAGCTTTACGCCCTGTTCCGGCACCAGATCCAAAAAGGGATCATGAGCTGGCGGCACCGCCTTGTGCACAGCATCGAGCACGCTTTCATATTGCTGCGGGCCGGTAATGGCGAGAACATCCGGGTGGGTCGCGGTAATATCCTGCGGATTGGCGCCCATGCAGCCTGTCACAACCACCTTGCCATTTTCGGCCAATGCCTCGCCAATGGCTTCCAGACTTTCGGCCTTGGCACTGTCGAGGAAGCCGCAGGTATTCACGATGACAAGATCGGAGCCGGCATGATCGCGGCTGAGTTCATAGCCTTCCGCGCGCAGCCGTGTGACAATGCGCTCGCTATCCACCAGCGCCTTGGGGCAGCCGAGGGAGACGAAGGAGATGCGAGGCGCAGGCTTTTGCGCGCTCGGGGCAGGATGCAGATTCTCGGCCATGGACGCGGCGCTTCTTCAAAAAAGAATAAGGAAAGAAACAGGCGTTACGGGAGGGCAGGTGCTGCGTCAATCCCGCAAGGACGGGCATCGCGCGAATGTGCATGTCATCTGCGCATGGCCGGGGAGGCTTTGACAGGGGCATGTTGCCGGTCTACCCCTTCTGCGGCAGGCCCGCATATTTTGCAGAAGGCATGGGTGAAGAGGTTGTATTCATGGGGGTTCAGGGCAGATGGCGGCGAACCCATGAGCACAGGATGCGCATTCCAGATGACCTTTGACCGGGCCGGCCGCATTCTTGCCCACAGGGCTTTATCATTTTTTGCCCAATACCCATTGAAGAGGTCGCCCTGGTGTAGCCTTGGGTCTGAGCCCATCATGCACGTACAGATTCTTCTTCTGCATTCCAGTACTCCAGCTCCCGGCCTCATACGCAATGACACATTATGACCCCATCGACGCCAGCGCACGCGCCAACTGGGCCCGGCTTTCGCCATGGCGGCGGCGGTTGTTCCTGTTTTTGCGAGGAGTTGCGATTTTCCTCATTCTTGAGGGGTTGCTGAACTGGGCCGTGATTATCGGTCTGGGAGACGGAACGCCCTCGCGCTTTGAAATGCTGCCCATGATTGCGCAGGGGGCTGTCATATGGGGGGCGATTGTTGATCCAATCGCTGGGGTGGGCCTGTGGCTACGGGCGAACTGGGCAGTGGTGTTCTGGCTGGTGGCCACCTTCACCCAGGTGCTCATGGCGTTGTGGGCACCGCCCGGCATGGTGCTGCTGATGCTGTTTACTGTGCTGGAGGTTGGGCTGGTGGTCGCTTATGGGGTGCTGTCCATCCGTGCCGCGCGGGAAACAGACGAAAACTGAAGCGCCCCTGCTGCACGCTCGTTACCGCAGGCTGCGTGTCTGGAATTGTGATGAAGCTGCGCCCTCTATTAAGGGGCGCATCGCTATGCCTCAGGACCAGCTGCCCAGATAGGCGAGGGTGGCGATGATGAGGATGATGGCGACGATGATCCAATGGCGGGCAGCAAATTTATGCAGAATCATGAAGGGCCTGTCTTTGGTTTTCGATGACGTGCTATTCCAGTGGGCACGCCATATTGCTGATATTGGGCGGGGCCTGATCGGCGAGACCTGAATGCGTTTTTCACCTTAGCATGAGCCTATATGACAGCTCACCTCTTTCCGGCAAAGCGGGGGGCGAGTGGGCTCGACCTTCTGCAAGGGGAGGGTGGCCCTCTTTGTCCGCTCCTGCATCGCGCATGTCACATGGCTCTGGCACGCTGAGCGCATGGCTGCAAGAAATCCATGGGCAAAGTCTTGAAGGCGCAGGCAAAAACACATCTTGTTTTGGCTGGGAGACTTTGTGGGTGCGCAGAGAAAACATTTGGCTGCCACGGAAGTGTAATCCTTTTCCTCTATTCTGCACCGCAGCATACAGGCCAGCATTGTGCTGAGCCGGACCATCTTCCGCGCAAGCGGCTGGTGAGGAGGCAAGATTGAGCACGCAATATACAGCCCCCGGTTTCCGCAACGGCTTTCGCAATCCCTTCCTTTCCAAGGTGACGGATGGCAATGCCTGGACGATGCGTCAGCGCGCCCTCGCCATGACGGCTCAGCTTTCGGAATGGTCGACCCTTGGGGATCTGACATCGCGCGCGGCCGGGCGTCATTTCAGCAATATCTCGGCGACCCACGGTCAGCGCCTGCGCAAGACCTTCGACGAGCTGACCGGCCTTGTCGGCGGGGTAACCCGTCAGGACCGTTCCGGCAGCGCCATGTTCCAGGATGCGCAAGCCTATATGGTTGACCGGGCCCAGCGCGCCATGATGACGCTGGACACGCTGCGTGTGCGTGGAGACAACTTCTTTGAGCATGAGGCGGCAGGTTGCCCGCCTGTGCTTATTTACGATTATGACGTTGTGATGTGGGGGCGTGATCTGCCGCGTCCGTGCAACTATGCCCTTCTCAAGATCAAGCCGCCGGAGGGGGTGGAGACGGAAGTCACGAAGCGTCCTTACATCATCATTGATCCGCGGGCCGGCCATGGTGCAGGTATTGGCGGCTTCAAGTCCGACAGTCAGGTCGGCGTGGCGCTGAAGACCGGACATCCTGTCTATTTCGTCAGCTTCAGCCGCAACCCCGAGCCGGGGCAGACTCTGGCTGATGTGACGCGCGCAGAAGCGACTTTCGTGCGTTATGTGCAGGAGCAGCACCCGGATGCTCCCAAGCCGGTGGTGATCGGCAACTGTCAGGGTGGCTGGGCCACGCTTATTCTGGGAGCTTCCAACCCGGATATCACCGGCCCGCTGGTGTTGAACGGCGCCCCGGTTGAAACCTGGTCCGGCGATGTGGGCGGTAGCCCAATGCGCTATAATGCCGGCCTTCTGGGTGGGCAGGTTCAGCCCATGTTCTGGTCGGATATCGGCGATGGCGTGTTTGATGGTGCCTGGCTGGTTCTGAACTTCGAAATGCTGAACCCGAGCCGCACCTGGTTCCGCAAATATTACGATCTGTTTGAGAAGGTGGACACCGAGCGTGATCGCTTCCTGGAATTTGAGCGCTGGTGGAGCGGCTTCTTCCTGCTGAATGAGCCGGAAATTTCCTGGATCGTGCGTGAACTGTTCGTGGGCAACAAGCTGGCCCGCAACGAGGCCCGGCTGGAGCACGGCCGCGGGCTGGATGTGAAGCACATTCGCTCGCCCATCATCGTGTTCGCCAGCCACGGCGACAACATCACGCCCGTGAAGCAGGCCATCAACTGGATCATGGATACCTACACGGATGAGAGCGAGATCCGCATTCGCGGTCAGCGCATTGTCTATATGGTGCATGACAAGATCGGCCATCTGGGCATCTTCGTCTCCTCCTCTATCGCCAAGCGCGAGCATACGGAGGTGTCGTCTACGCTGAAGACCATTGAGGCGCTTGCACCCGGTCTTTACGAAATGACGATTGAAGAGGTTCATGGAGAAGGCGACGAAGCGCACTTCACCGTTTCTTTCGCCGAGCGAAAGATGAGCGATCTGCCCGGTTATTCGGATGGGCGTGAAGATGAGGTGCCTTTTGCCGCTGTGGAGCATGTCTCCGAGTTGCAGGGTGAGCTTTATGATGTCTTCGTGCGTCCTTTCGTTCAGGCGAGCGTGACCCGCGCCAGCGCTGAACTCGGTCGCACCATGCATCCGCTGCGCCTCCAGCGCGCCATGCTGTCGTCTCGCAACCCGCTGATGGCTCCGGTGGAATCTCTGGCGCGCACCGTGAGCGAGTCCCGCAAGCCCGTGGCTGCGGATAACCCCTTCGTTCTTGCTGAAAAGCTGATGGTGGAGGCTTTTGAGCAGACGATCGACATCGTTCGCGACATGCGCGACGCCATGTACGAAGTCACCTTCTACTCCATCTATGCCACACCCTTCATGCATTGGTTCGGGCGGAACCACTATTTTGAGCGGACTCGCAAGAGCCGCGAGGAACTGGTGGGGCTTCCTGAAGTGCGCTCTGCTCTGCTGCATGTCCGCTCTGGCGGATTTGTGGAGGCGGTGATCCGCATGCTGATCCTGCTGGCTGACGCCCGCGAGAATGTGCGGCGTGATCGGCTGGAGCGTTCGGCTCAGGTGTTGACGAGTGATGAGCCGTTCAGCTCCCTGCCGGTGGAACAGCGTGCGCAGATCATTCATGAGCAAACGCTCGTGGTGGAGTATGCCGGTGAAGAAGCCATCCAGGCTCTGCCCGAGATGCTCAAGACTGAGGAAGAGCGGCGCAAGGCCATGGATGTGGTGCAGTATGTGCCGGGGCGGATTGATGAGATGGATCCGCGGACACTCGCCATGTTGCAGCGGTTCCGTCATGTGCTGGGGCTGGAGTCGGCAGTGGAAGATGTTTTGCAGGACCCGCTGCGGGCTGTTCAGGTTGCAGCACAGTAAGCAAAACCTCTGCTTCTGATGATAAAGAGACCCCGGCAGCCAGTGCTGCCGGGGTCTTTTCTATGCCCTGGATAACGACGCAGTGAAGGCTTTCCGGCCGGATGACAATCTGTCGCGGGCAGTTCCAGTCCGAAGATTTCCCTGTTCGTCGGATGGAAACTCAGCCGTTTTAATGGGTTGCCGCTTGTTTCATGCGCGCTCCCGGCTGAATGGATTGGGGCATGGAGCGGCCAGTCGTGACAAATGAGCAGATTTCAGCGAAAAGGCAGAAAAGCTTACCTGAAGCGCCGGATCATGATGGGGCCTGTGCCTCCCTGTTTTTTGCCGGCCTGCCCACAGCGTAATGGACCTGAACATGACGATTTCCTTCACCCCGCGCGCTGAAGATCTGGTTGCGATGGCGCCTGAGGGCGTGCTGGTCGAGACTGTGACCAGTGTGGATCATTACACGGACCGCCTGTTCCGTTTTCGTACGACGCGGCCGGCCAGCCTGCGTTTTCGGTCTGGCGAGTTTGTGATGATCGGTCTTCCTGTGAACGGGAAGCCGCTCTATCGGGCCTATTCCGTTGCCAGCCCGGCTTGGGCGGAAGAACTGGAATTCTTCTCCATCAAGGTGCCGGATGGCCCTTTGACCTCGCATCTTCAGAAGATTCGCCCCGGTGATGGAATCTTCCTTCGCAAGAAGGCGACGGGCACGCTGGTTCTGGATGCACTGACGCCCGGCAAGCGGGTTTACATGTTCTCCACGGGCACGGGGATTGCGCCCTTTGCCAGCCTGATCCGTGATCCTGAAACCTATGAGAAGTTTGATGAGGTGATTCTCACTCATACATGCCGGCAGGTGGATGAGCTGAAATACGGTTTTGATATTGTTTCTGAAGCTCTGAATGATCCGCTGGTGGGTGAGTTCGCACAGGGCAAGCTGCGCCACTATGCCAGCGTGACCCGTGAGCCTTATGAGTTTCAGGGTCGTATTACGGATCTCATCAGCTCTGGAAAACTGTTTGCGGATCTGGGTGTGCCTCCGCTGAACCCGGAGATTGATCGCGGCATGATCTGCGGGTCCCTGGAAATGCTGAAGGATACGAAGGCGCTGCTGGAGGCGGCTGGACTGAGTGAAGGGGCAAATAATGCGCCCGGCCAGTTTGTGACAGAGAAGGCGTTCGCAGATTGATCTGACGGTCTTTTGGAAAGGTGGCAAATCTTGACTTTGCCACCTGTGCCGCATAGAAGGCGCAGACCTTGCGGGCCGTTGCGGCCCGCTTGGCGTTTCACGCACCTGTGGTTTTGCCCGGCAGCGCGCCGTGCAAGCCTGTCGGCGAAGAGTTTCTCTTGCAAGAGAGCTGTTCGCAGAGGAGGGGCGCGGAATCCATATACAACACCAACGCAAGGATTCGCGCGATATGAGCAAGCGCATTGCAGCCAAGCATAAGCTTGACCGCCGTATGGGCGAGAACATCTGGGGTCGTTCCAAGAGCCCGGTGAACCGTCGTGAATACGGCCCCGGTCAGCATGGCCAGCGCCGCAAGGGCAAGATGTCGGACTTCGGTCTTCAGCTTCGTGCCAAGCAGAAGTTGAAGGGCTATTACGGCGCCGTCGGCGAGAAGCAGTTCCACAGCACCTACGAAGAAGCGGCCCGGATGAAGGGTGATACCGGCGCCAATCTGATTGGCCTGCTGGAGCGCCGTCTGGATGCGGTTGTGTACCGCGCCAAGTTCGTGCCCACCATCTTCGCCGCACGTCAGTTCGTCTCTCACGGTCACGTGAAGGTCAACGGTCGTCGCGTCAACATCCCCTCCTACCGTGTGAAGGTGGGCGATGTGATCGAGGTGAAGGAGGCTTCGCGTCAGATGACTCTGGTTCTTGAGGCTGTGCAGCTCGCCGAGCGTGATGTGCCGGATTATCTGACCGTCGACCACGGCAAGATGAGCGCCACCTTCACCCGCGTGCCGGAGCTGAATGAAGTGCCTTATCCGGTGCAGATGGAACCGAACCTGGTGGTCGAGTTCTATTCGCGCTGATGCTTTTCCCATCTGGGAAACGGAAGGCCGCCCTGTGGGCGGCCTTTTTTGTGATACCCGCCGAGTAGCGTCAAAGATTGTGAGCCAATAAAAAAGCTCCCTCCCGGAAGGGGAGAGAGCTTTATCGCTTCTCAGTGTCGGCACTGATGGAGAGGCGCTGGCCTCCTGGGAGAATCAGCCGACGTTTTTCACTTCCTGGGCAGCCGCAGCCAGAAGCTCGTCCATCGTGCGGCGGATCTGGTGGTCAGACTGCTCAATGCCCTTGGCGTCAAAATCACCCCGAATCTTGCGGAAGACGTCTTCATCTCCAGCTTCTTCCAGATCGGAGAAGACAACCTCCTTCGCATAAGCATCAGCCGCGTCGCCGCTCAAGCCAAGCTTTTCAGCGGCCCAGAGGCCGAGATTCTTGTTGCGGCGGGCGAGAGCCTTGAACTGGGTCTCTTCGTCGAGCACGAAGCGCCGTTCAAAATCCTTCTCGCGCTTGTCGAACGTGGTCATCGCAGCCCTCTTCTGACGTAATCGTGAACCATTGGTTCCAGAAACTGTGCGCGCTGCCCGGACCTTGTCCGTCGCCCCGCGCGTCTGCCCTTGCATATAGTGGCCTCATGCGCAGATCAACGTTGTCGAGGCATTGTTCCAGTGCGTGATAATCGCCGATTTTCTCTTCAAAGTGGAGGGGAAATGATAAGAGGTAATATTGTACGCAAGCAGACTGCTGCGCAGAGGCTGACATGGCTCGGAAGCGGTATTGATGGGCACAGGGCAGAGCTGTGGCGCGTAGCCGCGTTGTATCCTGCGACATGATGGGCTAATGTCTGCGTGGGTACGAACGATATTCATCCGTACCCCGCCGAGGAGCGTTACCCGAACGGAGCCTTGGCACACCCATGGATTTTCTCAATAGACGGTATACCCCAATGAGCCGCCGCCGCCGCATTTACGAAGGCAAGGCGAAGGTCCTCTATGAAGGTCCTGAGCCCGGCACCCTGATCCAGCATTTCAAGGATGATGCCACGGCCTTTAACGCCAAGAAGCACGATGTCATTGATGGCAAAGGCGTGCTCAACAACCGGATTTCTGAATTCGTTTTCAACCGGTTGAATGATATTGGCGTGCCGACCCACTTCATCCGCCGCCTGAATATGCGTGAGCAACTCATCCGCGAGGTGGAGATTATCCCCCTCGAAGTGGTTGTGCGCAATGTGGCTGCTGGTTCTCTGTCCCAGCGACTGGGTATCGAGGAAGGCACCCAGTTGCCTCGCTCGATCATCGAGTTCTACTACAAGAATGATGCGCTGAACGATCCGATGGTGTCGGAAGAGCACATCACCGCATTCGGTTGGGCCAACACTCAGGAAATCGACGACATCATCGCTCTGGCGATCCGTGTGAATGATTTCCTGTCTGGCTTGTTCCTGGGTGTCGGCATTCGTCTTGTGGACTTCAAGATGGAATGCGGCCGCTTGTGGGAAAACGATACGATGCGGATTGTGGTGGCTGATGAGATCAGCCCCGATTCGTGCCGCTTGTGGGACATCAAGTCCAACGACAAGATGGACAAGGATCGTTTCCGTCGGGATATGGGCGGGCTGGTCGAAGCCTATAGCGAAGTGGCTCGCCGCCTCGGTATTCTGGTGGAGAACGAGCCTGTGCAGGGCGATGGACCCACGGTTGTGAAATGATGTGGTTGAGCCACATTGTGAAATAGTGCTAGGCGGGGGTCTCGAAAGGCCCCCGTTTGCATGTCTCCGCAAAGTGCGGGGCGGGCTGGAATGTAGATTTGTGCCGGACTTTGCCGTGCCTGATCTCATGGGAAAGCAGAAGGTGTCATGAAGGCGCGTGTCATCGTCACTTTGAAATCCGCGGTTCTGGACCCCCAGGGCAAGGCTATCGAGGGTGCGCTGCGCAGCCTCGGAATCAACGGCGTGGATAGCGTGCGCCAGGGCAAGGTCTTCGATGTGGATCTGGGTGGTGCCGACCGCGCCGCCGCTGAGGCTGCATTGAAGGAAGCCTGTGAGCGTCTGCTCGCCAATACCGTGATCGAAACCTATCGGATCGAATTCGCGGAGTGATGTGATCGGCTGCGCATGCTGCCGGGCAACCTTGCTCGGTAGGCGGGTCAGCTTCGTTGAGAGAGTTGTCTCTCCACTCAGGCTGGTTCAGGCTCATGCTTGTGTGCGCAGCAGTAGTTCAGCGGATTCCAGGGCCGGGCGCTCGTCTTCAGGGGCAGAATGCGCGGGCCAGATCTGGTATCCAGAATGCCATCGCCCGCCACGCCGGCCAATATGGTCGTCGTTCAACCGGGGCGGAACGGAAGCCGGCCTGTGTGCCGATGCTGTTGAGAGACCATGAAAGCTGCCGTCATCCTTTTTCCCGGCTCCAACCGCGAGCGTGACGCGGCCCGCGCGCTGTCGCTTGTTTCCGGCGCTCAGGTGCAGATCGTCTGGCATGGGGAGCATGAATTGCCCGCAGGTACGGATATTGTCCTGCTGCCGGGTGGTTTTTCCTATGGCGATTATCTGCGATGCGGGGCCATCGCGGCGCGGGCCAATATCATGAATGCCGTGCGCGCGCATGCCGAGCGCGGAGGGCTGGTTCTGGGAATCTGTAACGGGTTCCAGATCCTGTGTGAGGCCGGGTTGCTGCCAGGTGTTCTGGTGCGTAATGCGGGCTTGCGCTTCCTGTGCCATGAGGTGCTGTTGCGTGTGGAACGGGCAGATACGCCCTTCGCCAGCGCTTACGAAAAAAGCCAGCTTATCCGCATTCCGATCGCCCATGGTGAGGGAAATTATACGGCGGATGAGGCGACGCTTGAGACTCTGGAAAAGGAGGGTCGAGTGGCCTTCCGCTATGCCCAGCCTGATGGCTCGGCGGATGCCGCTGCTGGACCAAATGGTTCGCTCAACGCCATTGCAGGCATCTATTCCGAGAAGTTCAATGTGCTTGGCATGATGCCTCACCCGGAAAACTATATCGAGCCTGAGATGGGCCCCATTGATGGCCGTGGGCTTTTCGAGAGCCTCGCCGGTGCATTCAAGGCGGCGTGAGACGCGCCTCAAGTCGGATCGAACGCTGTGACCCAGATTCCCAATACGCCCCGCATCACTCCCGATCTTGTGGCCGAACATGGCCTGAAGCCCGAGGAGTATGAGCACTTCATCAAGCTGATTGGCCGCGAGCCCTCCATTACGGAGCTTGGCATCGTTTCGGCCATGTGGAACGAGCATTGTTCCTATAAATCCTCCAAATTCTGGTTGAAGACGCTGCCGGTTACCGGCCCGCGTGTCATCCAGGGGCCGGGCGAAAATGCCGGCGTGGTGGATATTGGTGATGGCATGGCCGTGGTCTTCAAGATGGAGAGCCACAACCATCCGTCTTTCATCGAGCCTTATCAGGGTGCGGCAACGGGTGTGGGCGGCATTCTGCGTGACGTGTTCACCATGGGGGCGCGCCCTGTTGCAGCGCTGAACGCTCTGCGCTTTGGTGATGTGAGTAATCCGCGCACGCGTCGCCTGCTGTCCGGTGTGGTGGCTGGCATTGGCGGCTATGGCAACTCTTTCGGCGTGCCCACCGTGGGCGGGGCCGTGGGGTTCCACAAACGTTATGATGGCAATATTCTCGTCAACGCCATGGCTGTTGGCCTCGCGAAGACCGATGAAATCTTCTACGCTGCCGCTACGGGCGTAGGCCGGGCCATTGTCTATCTCGGCTCCAAGACGGGGCGTGACGGTATTCACGGCGCAACCATGGCGTCCGCCGAATTTGGCGAGGATGCCGAAGAGAAGCGCCCCACCGTGCAGGTTGGCGACCCCTTTGCCGAAAAGCTGCTTCTTGAGGCGTGCCTTGAAATCATGCAGGCCGGCTGCGTGGTTGCAATTCAGGATATGGGCGCAGCGGGCCTGACCTGTTCGGCTGTGGAAATGGGCGCAAAGGGCGATCTGGGTGTTGAGCTGAATCTGGATGCTGTGCCTTGCCGCGAAACTGGCATGAGCGCCTACGAGATGATGCTTTCTGAAAGCCAGGAGCGCATGCTCATGGTCATTGCAGATGGCAAGGAAGCTGAAGCTGAAGCCATTTTCCGTAAATGGGGCCTGGACTTCGCCATTGTTGGCTACACTACCGATACGCTGCGTTTCGTGGTGAAGCACAAGGGTATGGTGGAAGCCGATCTTCCCATTAAGGAATTGGGCGATGAGGCGCCTGAATATCAGCGTCCCTATATCGAGCCAGTCGCGCGTCCCGTCATTGTGGCAGATGATGTCGAAAGCCCGCTGTCGCTGATGGCTGCGCTGGAGAAGCTCATTGCTTCACCAGATTTGTGCTCCAAACGCTGGGTCTGGGAACAGTATGACCATCTCATTCTCGGCAACACCGTGCAGCGCCCGGGTGGCGATGCTGCTGTGGTGCGTGTGGAGGATGGCCCCAAGGCGCTGGCCATGACGACGGATGTGACGCCGCGCTATTGTGAGGCTGGGCCCTTCGAGGGTGGCAAGCAGGCGGTGGCCGAAGCTTGGCGCAACCTTACTGCTGTGGGCGCTGAACCCTTGGCGGTGACGGATAATCTGAACTTCGGCAACCCCGAGAAGCCCGAGATCATGGGGCAGTTCGTGGCCTGCATCAAGGGGATCGGCGCGGCATGTGAGGCGCTGGCTTTCCCGATCGTCTCCGGCAATGTGAGTCTCTACAATGAGACCAACGGGCAGGGCATTCTGCCGACGCCGGCTATTGGCGGCGTGGGTCTGATCGACAATCTGCACCAGTCCATGACGGTGAACTTCAAGGCTGAGGGAGAAGACATCTTCCTCGTGGGTGAAACGAAGGGTTGGCTGGGGGCTTCGGCTTTTCTTGCGACCGTGTGTGACCGTGAAGAAGGTGCGCCACCGCCTGTGGATCTGGCCGTCGAAAAGCGCAATGGCGATTTCGTTCGGGACCTTATCCGCGGCGGCAAGGTGAGTGCGGTGCATGATCTTTCTGACGGTGGCCTTCTGGTTGCGCTGGCGGAAATGGCCATGGCGGGCAAGATGGGGGCGGAACTTGAATCTGCTCCGGCTGGAAGCAATAGCACCGGCTTCTGGTTCGGTGAGGATCAGGCGCGTTATGTGCTGACGGCTCCTGCCGCGCAGGCTGATGAACTGATGAAGAGCGCTGCGCAGGCCGGTGTTCCTCTGGCGCGGATCGGCCGGACGGGCGGAGATGCCTTGCTGGTGACTGGCGAGGGTTCCGTCTCCATCAGCACCTTGCGCGAGCAGAGTGAGAACTGGTTGCCTAGCTATATGGGCGCTGTCTGAAATCAAGCTGCCTGCGGAGGGGTATGCGACCATGGCGATGGAAGCGCACGACATTGAACGCCTGATTAAGGCCGCTCTGCCGGATGCGCAGGTGGAGATTCAGGACTTGGCTGGTGACGGCGATCATTACGCCGCCACCATCATTTCCGAAGCCTTTCGCGGCAAGAGCCGGGTGCAGCAGCACCAGATGGTTTATGCTGCTTTGCAAGGGAATATGGGGGGCGTGCTGCATGCCCTTGCCCTGCATACCTCCGCCCCCAAGTAAGGCTGATGAACAATGGGTGTCGGGTTGGGCGCAAGCTGTCCAGCCTCCGTGATCGGCCTTGAGTGTCGCAATAAGCTTGCGCTTTCCATAGGGAAGGCCAATCTAGTTGAGAGTGGCTGGCTCCCCGCAGTGGGGCTTGCCTCTTTAAAGTTTTGTTCGGCCCGCAAAAGGGTTGCCATGCCGTTTTTCGGCGCGCCAGACTGGAATTGACCCCATGAGCATTCGCGATCAAATCGATAACGTCGTCAAAGGCAATGATGTCGTTCTTTTCATGAAGGGCACTCCGAACTTTCCGCAATGCGGCTTTTCCGGCCAGGTTGTGCAGATTCTGGACCATGTGGGCGCGCCATTCGTGGGCGTAAATGTGCTGGAGAATGAAGAAGTGCGTCAGGGCATCAAGGATTATGCCAACTGGCCCACGATTCCCCAGCTCTATGTGAAGGGCGAATTTGTCGGCGGTTGCGATATTGTGCGGGAAATGTTCCAGGCAGGTGAATTGCAGACGCTGTTCACCGAGAAGGGCGTTCAACTGCGCGATCCGGCCGCGAACTGATTCATTTGCACGCGGTTCACTTTGCCAGGTGAAGCGGATGAGCGTGCTCAGGAGGTGCTGGTGGCCAGCGATCATTCTGTTTCTACAACCAAGGGCAGTGCACCCTCTTGGCTTTTGAAGGGCCTGCTTGGTCTTGGTCTGCTGGTGGACGGGCTTCTGGTTCTTCTTCTGCTTGGCGTGGTTGAAACCGTGTTGAAGGGCATGGAAACCAGTGTGGGCCTTTACGCTGTTTTCGCTTGGGCCATGGCGCTGGCGATCAGTATTCTGGCACCGCTTTATGGCTTCAGGAAGTGGCGTTCAGGTCAGCGTGGAGCAGCTTTGGCGGGCGTATGGCTGCCAATCCTTGGGCTGCTGGCCGGCGCGGTTTTCGCTATCTGAGCGAGAGCATTTTTTCGATAAAGCCGGTAGCGCATAGACAGGCTGCCGGCTTTTTCATTTCTGGCTGAAGGGAAGGCGCGGAAAGGATGGCGCGAAAGACGCGGGGGTGTTGACGCATCCCGTTCCATCCGGCTTTAACCCCTTCAGAGTTCTGACACAGGTTGCGTTCGCGCGGGCTAACTGGCCTGTCCACCGCGCGTGATGGCATACCCTTTCCGTGGAGCTGAAAGCCCATGCTTGAAAAAGTCTTTGATCCTGCATCCGTGGAAACGCGCATCAGCGCGGCATGGGAGGCCGAGGGGGCTTTCCGTTGCAGTCGTCCGGAGCGGAAGGACAAGCCGGGCTACTCCATCGTAATTCCGCCGCCGAATGTGACTGGCTCCCTGCATATGGGGCATGCCCTCAACAATACGTTGCAGGATATTCTGGCGCGGTTCGAACGGATGCGTGGCAAGGATGTGCTGTGGCAGCCGGGCATGGACCATGCCGGAATCGCCACCCAGATGGTGGTGGAGCGCCAACTGGCCGCTCAGGGCTTGCCGGGCCGCCGCGACATGGGGCGTGAGGCTTTTATCAAGCGGGTGTGGGAATGGAAGGCCGAATCTGGCGGCACCATTGCCGGTCAGCTCAAGCGGCTTGGTGCATCCTGTGACTGGTCGCGCGAGCGCTTCACCATGGATGAGGGGCTCTCCCGCGCTGTGCTCAAGGTGTTTGTGCAGCTCTATCGTGAAGGGCTGATCTACAAGGACAAGCGCCTCGTCAACTGGGACCCCAAGCTCATCACCGCTATTTCAGACCTTGAAGTGGTGCCGGTAGAGATGAAGGGCAATCTCTGGCATCTGCGCTATCCTGTGGAGGGTGAGAAGGGGCGGTTCATCATCGTCGCCACCACGCGCCCGGAAACAATGTTGGGTGATACGGCCGTGGCCGTTCACCCGGACGATGAGCGCTATCAGGACCTGATCGGCAAGAATGTGATTCTGCCGCTGGTGGGGCGTCGCATTCCGATTGTGGCGGATGAATATTCCGACCCTGAAAAGGGCTCCGGCGCGGTGAAGATCACCCCGGCCCATGATTTCAACGATTTTGAGGTGGGCAAGCGCCATGCTCTGCCCATGATTAATGTGCTGGATGCCGAGGCGCGTATCGACATTTCCGCCATTCGCGACGATCAGTCGGATCGCCCGGATGCCTATGTGGAAACGCCGGATGCAGCCGGTGTGCTGGAGCATCTTCAGGGGCAGGATCGTTTCGCCGCCCGCAAGCAGATTGTTGATCTGTTTACCCAGCTTGAACTGCTGGAGACCATCGAGCCGCATGTCCATGTGGTGCCCCATGGTGATCGCTCGAATGTGGTGATTGAGCCATGGCTGACAGACCAGTGGTATGTGGATGCCAAGACTCTTGCCCAGCCGGCGCTGGCTGCGGTGCGTGAGGGGCGCACCAATTTCATACCGAAAAACTGGGAGAAAACATATTTCGAGTGGCTGGAGAATATTCAGCCCTGGTGTGTTTCCCGCCAGCTCTGGTGGGGACACCAGATCCCGGCTTGGTATGACCCCTTTGGTAATGTGTTCGTGGCGCTTGATGAAGATGAAGCCTTCGAGCAGGCCATCGCACACAATGTGGGCAACGAGGCCCTTTCACCTGAAGACGCGGAAGCGCTGATACAGGATAAGGACAGGCGTGCCCAATTCCTCACGCGTGATGAGGATGTGCTGGACACGTGGTTCTCTTCCGCCCTGTGGCCCTTCTCCACGTTGGGCTGGCCGGATGAGACGGCGGAGCTGAAGAAATTCTATCCTACCAGCGTGCTGGTGACGGGCTTTGACATCATCTTCTTCTGGGTCGCCCGAATGATGATGATGGGCATGCACTTCATGGATGGCGAAGTGCCGTTCAAGGATGTCTATATCCACGCCCTCGTCCGTGACGAGAAGGGCGCGAAGATGTCCAAGTCCAAGGGCAATGTCATCGACCCTCTGGATCTGGTGGAGCAGTATGGCGCCGATGCGCTGCGCTTCACACTGGCGGCCATGGCGGCGCAGGGGCGTGATATCAAGCTGGCGACTTCCCGCGTGGAGGGATACCGCAATTTCGCAACCAAGCTGTGGAATGCGGTGCGTTTCGCCGAAATGAATGGTTGCGCGCGGGTGGAGGGCTTCGACCCCGAAAAGGTTGAAAACACCCTCAACCGCTGGATCATCGGAGAAGCTGCCCGCGCGACCCGTGAGGTGACGGAAGCTATTGAGGCTTATCGCTTTAATGATGCTGCCGCAGCCATTTATCGCTTCCTGTGGAATGTGTTCTGCGATTGGCATTTGGAACTGGCCAAGCCGGTGCTGTCCGGGCCGGATGGTTCGGCGAAGGAGGAGACCCGCGCCACCACAGCTTGGGTGCTGGATGTAGCCATGGCGCTTCTGCATCCCTTCATGCCGTTCCTGACCGAAGAGCTCTGGGCTGAAACCGGCAAAGTCGGCCCCGCCCGCAAGAGCCTTCTCGTGCTTTCGGATTGGCCGGATCTGGCTGGTCTGGAAGCGCCCGACGCCGAAGCGGAAGTGGGTTGGGTTGTGGATCTCATTGCTGAAATCCGCTCCGTGAGGGCTGAAATGAATGTGCCCGCCAGCGCCAGGGCTCCTCTGGTTCTGGTGCAGGCCAGCGCAGAAAGCCGGGCACGCGCCAGCGCTTGGGATGAGGCACTGCGTCGTCTTGCCCGCCTCAGTGACATCAGCTTCGCAGAAGCCATGCCTTCTGAAGCGGTGCAGATGGTGGTGCGCGGTGAAGTGGCGGCTCTGCCTTTGGCCGGCGTGGTCGATTTGGCTGCCGAACGGGTTCGCCTCCAGAAGGAGGAGGAGAAGCTGGGGCAGGAAATTTCCCGTATTGATGGCAAGCTGGCCAATGAGAAGTTCGTGGCCCGCGCGCCGGAAGAGGTGGTGGAAGCCGAGCGTGAGAAGCGTGAGGAATATGTGCAGCGCCGTGAAAAGGTGCGCGCGGCCATCACCCAGCTTGGAAGTTGATAGTAATGAAAAGCCCGGCCATTGCGCCGGGCTTTTTGCTTGCAGAGCCTGATGAGGCCCGAGTTGTCGTTCTTCAGGACCGTAGTGAGGAGAGAAAGCAGGGGTAACGGAGATGTCCACACCCGCAACTGAGGCGTTGCGTCATTAACTGGAATTTAAGGTTAATGCTTCTGCGGGGTTGGCGGCGCGCCCATCAGAGGAGAAGTGGAGGCTTGAATTTCCTTGCGATTCCGCTTTTGCATACTCTGCGGGAAGATCTGCATGGTGTTTAGGTGCCGTATCGTTCTGTGACGACAAAGCCACAGGCTCCTCCCAAACCAATAGGTGAGCCTGTCTCCCTCCTCTAAACGCCGTGTTCCCGCCATAAAACAACATGAAACCAGAGGTCGAAACGCGGGCAGCCCGTGACAAGGCATGTGTAGATATGCCAGTCCATTTCCGCTGCTCCGTTCGCGATGGGGTCATGATGCGTAATTGGTTGATGGCCGTAGGGCAGGAGCGGAGAATGGAGCGAGACGTGGCTGCGCATGCAGGCCATGCACCTTCCCCGTGCCGCCATGGTGACGCCGCGCTCAGGCCCTTTCACGGCCCTGATCTTGCCTCCGCAAACTGCGATGGTTCGGTCATCATGTTGGTGAATCATTTGTCTCCCATGCGGCACAACCGCCATGCTTCTGCGGCTTCTCAGCCTCGCTCCCCGCGCGCCGGTTCAGTGCGCTGGCGCGCTGCGAGCCTGCTGTTGGCCGGCATGGTCGGAATATGGGCCAGTGCCTCCCCAACTCATGCCTTTGATGGCACCACATCACAGAATCATGAGCCGCAGTTTCTGACGCCTCCGGCAGATGTGCCGGGAGCGCCTGCGGTTGTGCCAGTGGATGAGGCCTTTCGCACAGGTGCACGGGCACTGCGGTCTGGTGAAACTGCGAAGGGGCTTGATGCCCTGAATTATGCTGCCGCGCAGGGCCATGCCGTGGCGCAATGGAAACTGGGCCGCATTTATGCCGAAGGCGATGGCGTTACACGTGATGATGCCAAGGCCTTCCGCTATTTCAGCAATATCGCCAATTCCCATGCCGAGGATTATCCCGGCACCATGCAGGCGCGTTTTGTCGCCAACGCTTTTGTGGCGCTGGGTTCCTATTATCTGGTGGGCATTCCGGCGGCGGGTATTGCGCCTGATCCCTCTCGCGCGCGGGATATGTTCTCCTACGCTGCATCCTATTTCGGTGATGCGGATGCTCAATATCGCCTGGGGCGTATGTATCTGGAAGGTGTTGGGGGAGGGAGGGATGCCCGCAGCGCCGGGCGTTGGCTGACCCTCTCTGCCCAGAAGGGGCAGTTTGAGGCTCAGGCGCTGTTGGGGGCCTTGCTCTTCCGCGGAGATGAGGGTATCCGGCGCCAACCTGCCCGTGGCTTGATGTGGCTGACCTTGGCGCGGGATGGGGCTGCAAAACCCGAAGACAAATGGGTTGTTGATCTGCACGAAGAGATTTTTGCCGAGGCGACGCGGGAACAACAGGCCCAAGCCTTCAACTATCTGGAACGCTGGCTGCAAACGGCCCGTCGTTGATTTTGGAATGAGCCTTCGCATTCGCAAGATGAAGCGGGGGCCTTCAGGGGCATTTCGTAAAATCGCCCCATGTTTTTCAGTTCAGCAGCTCTGATACTCACTCTGCTTCTGCGGCCTGATATGTCGGGTTGAATGCGTAGATGCGGATTTCAGGCTCCTCAGCGTTTTACCCCTACATTTTGAATGTGTACTGGCGGCTCTTCCGGGGCTCATGGCCATCGGTTTCTTGCAAGCCAGTCTTCCCGGCTGAGTATTGGCGGGGGGGCATGCCCCCAATACGGTTGTTGCCATCACGCCCAGCGACGGGCATCAAAACGGCCCAAGGCTCTACTCGTAGCTGGTAGAAACTTCGGGCTCAGACCAGCCTCATTGTCTGGAGAGCCGTTCAACTCCGGCGGAAGCAACAAAAAAGCCCGAGCACAGGGGAGCTGTGCTCGGGCTTTTTATGGTTTCAGTACGTGGCCTCAGGCGTGGCCGAACACGCGCTGGAAGATGGTATCCACATTCTTGAGATGGTAGCCGAGATCGAATTTCTCGGCGATCTCTTCTTCCGAGAGATATTTGCGGACGTCCGTATCTGCCAGAAGGAAGCTCTGGAAGTCCCCTTCACCACGCCACACCTTCATGGCGTTGCGCTGCACCAAACGGTAGGCATCTTCACGGCTTGCACCCTTCTGGGTCAGGGCCAGCAGCACGCGTTGAGAGTGCATCAGGCCGCCGAGGCGGTCGATATTCTTCTGCATGTTGTCGGTATGGACAACCAGCTTGTCCATCACGCCAGTGAGGCGGGCAAGGGCGAAATCCAGTGTCACAGTGGCGTCAGGGCCGATCATGCGCTCAACGGAGGAGTGGGAGATGTCCCGCTCGTGCCACAGGGCCACATTCTCCATGGCGGGCAGCGCATAGGCGCGCACCATGCGGGCAAGGCCGGTGAGGTTTTCAGTCAGCACCGGGTTGCGCTTGTGCGGCATGGCCGAGGAGCCCTTCTGGGCCTCAGAGAAATACTCTTCCGCCTCAAGCACCTCGGTGCGCTGAAGGTGGCGCACTTCAATGGCGAGACGCTCGACAGAGGAAGCGACCACGCCCAGCGTGGCGAAGAACATGGCGTGCCGGTCACGCGGGATGACCTGGCTGGAAACCGGCTCTATCTTCAGGCCCAGCTTCTGGGCGACATGGGCTTCCACACGCGGATCAATATGGGCAAAGGTGCCCACCGCGCCGGAGATGGCACAGGTGGCCACCTCATCCCGCGCAGCGACAAGGCGGGCGCGGGAACGCTGGAATTCGGCCGCAGCCATGGCCAGCTTCAGGCCAAAAGTGGTGGGCTCGGCATGAATGCCGTGGGAACGGCCAACCGTGGGGGTGAGCTTGAACTCGATGGCGCGGCGTTCCAGCACTTTCAGCAGCGCGTCCACATCAGCGATCAACAGATCGGCGGCGCGGGTGAGCTGCACGGCCAGACAGGTATCCAGCACATCTGAAGAGGTCATGCCCTGATGGACGAAGCGCGCTTCCGGCCCGATGAATTCGGCCAGATGCGTCAGGAAGGCGATGACATCATGCTTCACTTCCCGCTCGATCTCGTCGATGCGGTCAATGTTGAATTCCGCCTTGGAGCCCAGCTCCCAGATTTTGGCCGCCGCTTCCTTGGGGACAATGCCAAGGTCGGCCATTGCTTCGGCGGCATAAGCTTCGATTTCGAACCAGATGCGGAAGCGGCTTTCGGGGGACCAGATGGCGGCCATTTCCGGCCGGCTGTAACGCGGAATCATCGACACTCTCGTCTATCGCGACGCCCGAGGATTAAAGACGCCATTGGCGCTCTAGCAGATCGGGGGGCGAATGAGTAGCACACGGGGCGAAATTCAAGGCCGGAAAGGGCTGGTTGTGTATGTTTCAGCGACCTTTGCGGCGCTCAGCCCCGATCATGATACCGTGTGAGACGGCGTCGCGACCAAATCTGGCCTTCAGTATATCCATGGCATTTTCTGCGGCCTTGCGTCTTTCGGCTCCCTCATCTAGCAGGTCGGCAGGATCAGCCTCAGTCGCCGGAGCCAGTTCGGAAACACCGACGCCGATCAACCGGAAACGTGAGCCATCTACCTCCTTCAACAGCAGGTCATGCGCGGCGCCATAGATGCGGCTGGTGAGGCATGTTGGGTTTTCCAGCGTGCGGGAACGGGTGCGCTGGCGAAAATCGGCCCCTTTCAATTTCAATGTCACTGTGCGCCCGGCAATGTCACCGTGTTTCAGCCGTGCGCTCACTTCTTCCGCAAGTGCATAGAGCTTTTGCTCCAGAGGCCGCAGATCCTTGATGTCCGCTTCAAATGTGGTTTCGGCGGAAACACTTTTGACGGGTCTGTCCGGCGTTACCCTGCGGCGGTCTTCACCTCGGCACAGGCGGGCCAGGCGCAGCCCTTCCATGCCATAGCGACGGGCCAGTTCGGATGAGTCGGCACGCTGGAGATCGGCAATGGTATGGAAGCCATCCCGCGCCAGCTTGGCCCCGAAGGCCGCCCCCACGCCCCACAGAAAGGTGACGGGCCGAGGGGCCAGAAAGCCCGCCGCTTCAGCCTGCCCGAGCACGGAATAGCCGCGCGGCTTATCGAGATCCGAAGCTGTCTTGGCGAGAAACTTGTTGGTTGCCAGACCGACGGAAACCGTGATGCCCACCTGTCGCTCCACCTCTTGCGCAAAACGGGCGAGGGTGCGGGCCGGGCTCAGGCCATGCAGGGCCTGAGTGCCGGTCAGATCCAGAAAGGCTTCGTCGATGGAGAGGGGTTCAACCAGAGGGGTCAGCGCCTGCATCATGGCGCGCACCTCGCGCCCGGCCTTGCGGTATTTATCCATGCTGGGCGGCAACACCACCGCTTCGGGGCACAGCTGCAATGCCTTGAACATCGGCATGGCCGAACGCACCCCCTTGATTCGGGCGATGTAGCAGGCTGTAGAGACCACCCCGCGTTTGCCGCCACCAATGATGAGGGGCACATCCGCCAATGCAGGGTTGTCGCGCTTCTCCACCGAAGCGAAGAAGGCGTCACAATCCACATGCGCTATGGCGAGGCGATCAATTTCCGCATGCCGGACCAGACGCGGGCTGCCGCAATGCGGGCAGCGTGAACCCGCCCCGGTATCACCAAGGCAATCGCGGCAAAAGCCGGGTGCGGGAAGAGATGGACGGATGCGCGTGGTCGTATTCATGAACGTGCGACATATGAAAGGTTCTGCTTCTGTTCATGATAACATGCCGTAGAAAATGTGGCGGATCTTTATCGGGTTCCGCCACATGACTTTCCAGTTCACCGACGATTCGCCGATGCCGCGCCTGTGGAATGTTTCAGTCTGTTCGGGTGATGATGGCATCCGGGTCGAAACCCGGTGCAAGAATTTCATGGGCACCGGCAACATGTTCCGGCTTCAGGCCCTGAGCGCTGGAAAACGCCAGAAGCAGAGTTTCATCGGCGAGAATATAGGCCAGTATGCCGGCTCCGAAATCCTTCTGGGATGCGGATTCGCGTAAGGTTTGCGGGGTCAGCCCCGTCTCCCCCATGAAGCGCACAAGGCGCTCCGGGTCCGCAGCCAGGAAGGTCAGCGCCGTGACGGCCAGCTCGCGGGCGGCGGCCATATGGGCTTCGGGTCTTTTGGAGGTCTCTTTGATGAGCATTTGCGCTTCCGCAAGGAATGGGGTCTAGCTTTTACCATTCCAGCACGTTCGGGGCGCGGTGCGAAGGGTGTACCGGCGCAGACCTTGAAGCAGGGACAGGCCATGGCGAAAACAGTGATGATCGTGGAAGACAATGAGCTGAACATGAAGCTCTTCCACGACCTTCTGGAAGCGCATGGCTACAGGACGGTTGAAACCCGCTCTGGCGTGGAGGCCGTGGAACTGGCACGTGCGCATCGGCCGGATCTCATCATCATGGATATTCAGTTGCCCGAAATCTCGGGGCTGCAAGTAACCAGCAACCTGAAGGCCGACCCGGAGCTAAGGGCGATTCCCGTCGTGGCTGTGACAGCTTTTGCCATGAAGGGCGATGAAGAGCGTATTCGGGCAGGGGGCTGCGAGGCCTATCTTTCCAAGCCTATTTCCGTGATGAAGTTTCTTGAAACCGTGCGGGAATTCACCGGCGGCTGAAGTCGTGCGGCGCTGGCGACGCTTGTCTGGCCATGTGTTTCTTCTTGAAACTGCACCGGAAAGTTGCTTAGAAGCCTTGCTGCCAAAGGCCATGACTCTGAAGAAGCGTTGCGGTATGGTGGTGGCACAGGTGGATTCTGAATGCGGCTTGATCCACCGCATGCGAGCTTCGGATGAGAATAGATCTGCTGCTCCATGCCTTTCAGGTTAGAGACAACCCTGCGGAGTGCTCAGGTCCGCCGCATCTCCTGGGTCCGTAGGGTTTGGCCGGTGGGTCAGAGCTTCGGGCGGCCTCCCCGTGCTCCCCACCGGCCAGCCTTTCCTTCTCATTGCTTTCTTCACATATGCCTTCTTGCCATTGTGGGCGTTCAGCTTGTCGGGGTGCATCTTTGTGGCCGGCTTTGCTCATAAGGCTTTCCGTATTGGAGCAAGGCCATGCGTAAAATGGTGCGCTTGCCAAATGGTGAGCAGGTTCCGGCTCTGGGGCAGGGGAGCTGGAAAATGGGAGAGCGTGCAGATCGCCGGGCCGCGGAAGTAGCAGCTTTGCGTCATGGGCTTGATCTGGGGCTGACCCTGATCGACACCGCCGAGATGTATGGGAAGGCGGGGCTGAATATGTGGCGGGGGAGGCCATTGCAGGCCGCCGGGATGGCGTTTTCCTCGTCAGCAAGGTTTTTATCCGCACAATGCCAGCGCTAGCGGTGTGGTCGCGGCGTGCGAGCGCAGCCTGAAACGGCTCGGTACGGATCGACTGGATCTGTATTTGCTGCATTGGCGTGGAGGTATCGCGCTGGAGGAAACCCTTGAGGGGTTTCAGGCGCTCCAGTCCACAGGCAAGATACGTATGTGGGGCGTCAGCAATTTTGATGTGGCGGATATGGGCGACCTGACCGCAGCTGGCGGGCAAGGCTGCGCCACCAACCAGATTCTCTACAATGTCACCCGTCGCGGGCCGGAGTTTGATTTGTTTCCGATGATGGCCGCAGCAGCCATGCCGGCCATGGCCTACAGCCCATTGGAGCACGCCGGCCTGCCGTCCGGTGGTGTGCTGGAGCAGGTTGCGCGCAAATATAATGTCTCCAGCCTTCAGGTTGCGCTCGCCTGGGTGCTGCGGCGGCCGGACATCATCGCCCTTCCCAAGGCCAGCCAGATCTCTCATGTCAAGGCGAATGCCAAAGCGCGGGAGCTGGTGTTGGATGAAAATGATTTGGCGGCGATAGACAAGGCATTTCCGGCGCCGCGGAACAGGATAGCGCTGGAAATGATCTGAAAGAAGTCGCAGGCGGAGCTTTCAGGGAGCGGCAATTCCGCGAAGAATGAGCCTGTCGCCCCGGAACTCGAACCCATCCAGCCGTCGCAGAAAGCTCATGCCCAGAAGGGAGCTGCGCAATGCGCCAGGCGGAGAAACCAGCGCCGGCACTTGCCGTTCCACAATGCCGCCAACAATGATGTTGTCTAGCACAACAGCTGCGGCTTTCACCCTGCCATTGGCCGTGTCAACGGGAATGTCATAGGTCAGGAACTCCAGCGGCAGCCCCGCTTCGCGGGCATCATCCTGAGTGAGAACGACGGAGGATGCGCCGGTATCCACCAGCATGGCGAGGCCGGCTCCGTTGATGGCGGCATGAACAGAGAAGCTGCCGCTACGCGAACGGGTGATTTCCACCGTCTCCAGTGGCCCGGTGCCGGAACTTACGACATAACCGGGTACAAGCTCTCCCATCACGCGCTCACCCACGGTACGCATCTGATCGCGATAGGTGTAGACCACGGCGAGCAAGGTGGCGATGAGGCACCAGAACAGGGCAGCTTTCAGCGATTCTGTAATGCGGCTGCGCCAGCCACCCCATATGCCTGCGCCAATGAATATGGCGATAGAGAGCAGCACGACCAATTGCCCGAACTGGTCCAGGCCCAACCCGGCGACCTCTCCTTGCTCATGATGGGTGACAAGCAGAACCAACCCGACCAGAAGCCCAAGGAGAAGGACCAGCAGGAGGCGATCTCCGCCGCGCCTCATTGGGCCGAGGCCTTTTCGGCAGCCTGTTCCGCCTTGAGCCGGGCCAGGCGCGCAGGCAGTTCGGCCATGATGCGGCTACGCTCCTCCGGGCTGAAGCTGGACCAGTTGGCAATTTCCATCAGCATGCGTCCGCACGCCGTGCACATGGTGCGGTCATCCGTCAGTTCGCAAATGTTGAGACAGGGGCTTTCAACCGTTTCCGGTGCATATGCGCCTGAAGATGGCATGGCTGGACACCTCCGCTCCATTCATTTCATCAGGCGTAGATAAGCACGGCAAGCAGGAAGGCAATCTCGCTGATCTGCTGGGTTGCCCCGGAAACATCGCCTGTTTGCCCGCCCAGAAGACGGCGGGAAAAGCCGATCATCACATAAAAGGAAAGCACAAGCCCGATCAGGCCGGCAAAGGTGGCGCCGACTCCGAAGAGGGGCACCAGAATGACAGCGACGATCAGGGCTGCCATCAACAGGCAGGCCAGAACAGCTTGGGCCGAAGGCTGGCCGAAGGCCGCAGAGGCACCGTCGGTCCGGGCCGGAGGCAGGGCGCGAAGCAGGGCAATACCCATGGCGCGGGATGCGGCAGCCCCAGCGACAAGCACCAGTCCGGCTCGGACGGGATCACTCGCCACCATCAAGGCTGAAATCGCGCCCAGCCGAAGCAGGAGAGACAGCACAAGCGCCACAGCACCAAAGCTGCCCACGCGGCTGTCGCGCATGATAGCCAGACGCTTTTCCTTGTCCCGGCCACCGCCCCAGCCATCCGCTGTATCCGCCAATCCATCTTCATGGATGGCCCCGCTCGCCAGCACCATCACGCTCAGGGCCAGCGCTGCACACAGAAAAGGTGGAAAGCCCAGCGCAACGGCTGCCACCAGAGTCACGCCGCCCATGGCGCCCATGGCGGCACCAGCCAGAGGAATGGCATAGGCAAGCTGGTCCATATCCGGCGGGCCATAAGCATCCGGCTCATTCGAGCGGGTGGGAATAGGCAGGCGCGAATAGAAGCGCAGAGCTGAAAGCGTGTCCTGGACAATCCGATCCAGCGTCATGAGAGTTCCATCGCGAGTGTAGAAGGGGCAGGGCAGAGCGCATCATGTCATTCTTGCGCAAAATGACATGCCATGAGCTTGCGCGGAAAAATACCCATCCGTTTGGTCTGGAAACAAGACCAACGTCAAGATCTGCTCATTGGGCGACATCATGATGTGAAGTCATGCCATTTAGAGTTGTGTTTTTGCCACAATCTCGGCCGGAAGGTGGGGAAGGCGTTATCCGTACGCGCGCCCTTAAGGTGACGTTTACGCCTACCCTTTCTAATGGGCTCATGATCTTTTGTGGCGTGCGAGTGCGGGCAGATGCGTAATTCAGACGGAACCAGGGGGCGTAAAGTCTTTGCGCGAGTGGCCGTGCTTGGCCTTGTTTCTGGTGCTATCGCCGGATGCAGCTCGGATGTAAGCCGTTTTGGCGCTGATGGCGTCCAGACTGGTGCTTATTCAGCTCCCGAAGTAACAGGTTCGCTCGGCGCGGGTCGTTCCGCGCAGGGCTATGGTGCGCCGGCCTATGGTGCCCAGCAATATGGAGCGCAGGGCTATGGCGGGCAGGCGGCATCCTATGCCTCTGCGGCTGTCGCCCAGCAGGGTTATGGCACCAATTATGCTGCAACGCATGTGGTGCAGCAGGGCGAGACGCTGACATCCATCGCCCAGCGTTATGGCGTGCAGACGTCAGCCTTGGCGACGGCCAACAACATGATGGGCGGCTATGGGTTGCGTGCTGGCCAGAGCCTCATCATTCCGCAGGTTGCGGCTGCCGTAACGCCCCTTCAGTCTGCTGCGCAGAGTGTGAACCAGGGTGTCGGTAATGTGCAGTCGCAGGTGCGGACGGCAACTGCCACGGCCTCGACTGCGGCGACATCTGCTGCAACAACGGCGATGGGCGCGCCAGCTTCCACGCTTGGGGCGCAAGCCGCAGCCATGGCGCCGGCCGTAGCGCCCGTGCCATCATCTCGTCCGGCAATGGCGGCAGCCACTTCGACCGCCGTCACGGCGGCTGCAACAACGGCTGGAGCCGCAACCATCACCCGCACCGCTGTGCCTGCGCCGGCACAAACGGCTGCGAAGGTGGCGGAAGCCGTGAATACGGTGGAAGACGAGCCGCGCAAGGCAGGCGTCAGTGGGCCTCAGTTTCGTGCGCCGGTACGGGGGCGTGTGATTGCGAGCTTTGGGCCAAAGCCGGGCGGCACACGTAATGAGGGTGTGAACTTCGCCGTGCCGGAAGGTACTTCGGTGCGTTCCGCTGAAGATGGCACGGTCGCATATGCCGGCAATGAGCTGAAGGGCTACGGGAATCTTGTTCTGGTGAAGCATGCGGATGGCTATGTCACCGCTTATGCTCACAATAGCGAGTTGACCGTGAAGCGTGGCGACAAGGTGCGCCGCGGCCAGATCATCGCCAAGGCCGGGCAGAGCGGCAACGTGCAGTCTCCACAGCTTCATTTTGAAATTCGCAAGGGTTCCAAGGCTGTGGACCCCAGCCAGTATGTGGCGGGTCTCTGAGCGCCAAAGAATTTGGACCGGCGGCCGGGTTATGACCCGGCCGTTTTTGTTTGCAAAACCCAGCCCCATGGTTCAGAGCCGCGTGAGCTGCGGACAGCTTGACGCTGTGTCTGGGCGATTCATACGATCTACTTAAACGCGACAGTCCGTGGCGCTTTCGCCTCGCACGCGGTGAAGCTGTTGTTGACGGTTGTTTTCGTCACCGATTTTGCAAGGGCAGAGCATGACATCACGAGCCTTCATTGCGGGTTGTTCCGGTTTGCGCCTCACGGCGGAAGAGCGGGCTTTCTTTGCCTCCAGCAACCCGTGGGGCTTCATCCTCTTCGCGCGGAATGTGGAAACGCCGGATCAGGTGCGGGCTCTGGTGGCCGAGATGCGGGCGGCCGTGGGGTGGAAGGCTCCGGTGCTCATTGATCAGGAAGGCGGACGGGTTCAGCGCCTGCGCGCACCACACTGGCCGGAATATCCGCCGGCTGAGCTGTTCGGTGCGCTTTACCAGAAGAACAAGGCCCGTGGGCTGGAGGCCGTGCGCCTGAACTCCCGCGCGATTGCCTCGGATTTGTTCGCGCTTGGTATTGATGTGGATTGCCTGCCTGTGGTTGATCTGCGCCACCCCGATGGGCACGGCATCATCGGCAATCGTGCCTATGGGGAAACGGTGAAGGTGGTTTCCACGCTGGCCCGCGCCGCTGCCGAGGGGCTGATGGAAGGCGGCGTTCTGCCCGTCATCAAGCATATTCCCGGCCATGGGCGTGCACCGGTGGACAGCCATGAGAAACTGCCTGTGGTGACAGCTGGCCGGGATGAATTGGAAAAGGCAGATTTTGCCGCCTTTCAGCCGCTGGCAGACATGCCGATGGCCATGACGGCTCATGTTGTCTATGCAGCTCTCGACCCGGATGCGCCAGCGACGACATCGCCCCTGATGATCGATGAGATCATTCGCGGGCAGATCGGTTTTGATGGCCTGCTGATGAGCGATGACCTTTCCATGGGGGCGCTCGCGGGCGATATGGCCACCCGTTGCCAGAGCGCGATTTCCGCAGGCTGTGACATGCTGCTGCACTGCAATGGCAAGCTGATGGAGATGGACGTGGTGGCAAGCCACGCGCCGCTTCTGGATGGGCGAGCAGCTGAGCGGGCGGAGCGGGCTCTGAGTTTCCGTCGGGCCCCCGGTCCCGTTGATGGCGTGACGCTGCGCGCCCAACTGGTGCGTTTGCTCGGAGTTTCAGCCTGACAATGCACGATGATGACGATACCTTTGATCCTTCGGGTGAAGACCGCCCCGAACATGCGGGAGAAGGTGCGTTCGTTGTCGATCTGGATGGGTTTGAAGGTCCGCTTGATCTGCTGCTGTCGCTTGCGCGCACCCAGAAGGTGGACCTGACACATATTTCCATTCTGGCGCTGGTTGACCAATATATCGCCTTCATCGAGCAAGCGCGTCGAGGACGGCTGGAACTGGCGGCGGATTATCTGGTGATGGCTGCCTGGCTGGCTTATCTCAAATCCCGTCTGTTGCTGCCGGCTCCTCCGCAAGAGGAGGGCCCAAGCGCGGAAGAGATGGCCGCTGCCATTACTCGCCGCTTGCGTCATCTGGAACGTATCCGCATCGCCGGTGCGCGTTTGATGGCGCGAGAGCAGGTGGGACGTGACAGGTTTGCACGGGTGGTGCCGGATATCGGGGGCGGGGAGGATCGCCCGGTGACCTATACGGCCTCTCTGTTCGATCTGCTTTCCGCTTATGCCCGGCAGAGACAGACGCAGGTGCTTTCGGCTGTTACTCTCAAGATGCGGGCCGTATGGTCTCTGGCCGACGCTCGGGCGCGCCTGGAGAAATTGCTCGGCGCGGAAGTGCTGGTAGACTGGATGCGTCTGGATGAGTTCCTTCTGGAATATTGCGCCACGCCTGAGCAGCGTGTAACGGCCATTGCCTCCAGTTTTTCCGCCAGTCTTGAAATGGTGCGGGAGGGGGTTCTGGATATTCGGCAGGATGCGCCCTTCGCCCCTCTCTGGCTCAGGGCGCGCCCGCAGATCGTTGAAACTGCGGGCGGGGAGGCAGCATGAAGCGTCCGGTTCCCCGTATAGATCTGTTCGATGTGCGCCCGGATGATGAGCGCGCCTTTGTTTTTGCTCAGGATTTGCGGATCATCGAGGCGCGGCTTTTCTCCTCTGCTGAACCGCAGACATCTACGACCTTGCGTCCGCATTTATCCGCAAAGGCGGATGTTGGAGCTTTGATGGAGGCCTTGCAGCGTGACTATGCTCCGAGGGGCGTGAATCTGTTGCGCGTGGCAGGGGGCTGGATGTTATGCACAGCCCCGGATCTCGCGCCGGTGCTCAATGAACAGGCACCGGAACAGCGAAAGCTTTCCCGCGCGGCGGTGGAAGTGCTGGCCATCATCGCCTATCACCAGCCGGTGACACGCGCGGAAATTGAAGACATTCGCGGTGTTTCCACTTCCAAGGGTACGCTGGATGTGCTGCTGGAGACCGGCTGGATCCGGTTGCGCGGTCGGCGTAGGACGCCCGGAAGGCCTGTAACTTATGGCACCACACCGGCGTTTCTGGTGCAATTTGGGCTGGACAGCGTTCAGGATCTGCCCGGCCTTGATGAGCTGAAGGGGGCGGGGCTTCTGGATGGGCGCATTCCTGCGGGCTTCTCCATCCCTCTGCCTTCAGATGATCCCCAGTTGCATGAGGACGAAGAGCCTGTGGAACCGGAACCGCTGGATTTCACCCTTTCGCCATTGCCCACCGCAGACGAGGATGAAAACTGAGGCCCGTGCCCTATATTTGTGCAATTGTTAAATCAGCTTGTCGGGCATCCTTGTTTTCGCCTTTTGGCATGCTTACTGTCTTTTCTGAAGAGTCCCAGCCGATGTGCGGCGGGAGCAAGTTACCTCTCGGAGGAAGACGGGATGGGTTCACTGAGCATCTGGCACTGGGTGATCGTACTGGTCGTGGTGCTCCTGCTGTTCGGTCGCGGCAAGATTTCCGATCTGATGGGCGACGTGGCAAAGGGTATCAAGTCCTTCAAGAAGGGCCTTGCTGACGACGAGGATCAGGATAAGCCGGCCGCCAGTGGCAGCACAGAAACCGCCGAGCCGCGCCCCCTTCCGCATCAAGCCACCAAGAGTGCTGAAGCGGAGAAGAAGCCGGTCTGAATGGCCGCTATGCGACGCAACGTATGTCCAACACCTGAGTGAGGAGCGCGGCTGGGCCGCGGGCTTGAGGCGCAAATGTTCGAGATCGGCTGGTCTGAATTATTGCTGGTCGGGAGCGTGGCGCTGATTGTCATCGGCCCGAAAGACTTACCCGCTGTCCTACGTACCGTGGGGCGCACCGTCACAAAGGTGCGTCGCATGGCTGGCGACTTTCAGGGGCAGTTTCAGGATGCGCTGCGCGAAGCGGACATGGAGGACGTCACCAAGGACATATCCTCCATTGCCGAGACGGCAAGGAAGACCGTTTCTCCCAAGGCCTTGTTCGATCCTTTGAGCAATATCCGGGATGAAATCCGCTCGACTGTGACAGGTGCAGGGGCGGCTGTTGCGTCTATTCCCGCCGCTGTGGAGGCTTCAGCACAGCCTGTTGCTGGGCCCGAGGCGGGGAGAGAGGCCCCGGTCGCGCCACCGGAAAGTGCGGCTCTGCACGATATGCGTGATGAGATCCGCAAGGCCATGGCCGGTGAAGAGGGGGGCAGTGCGGCGCTTGTTCCAGACCCGCTGGATGATGTGTTGCCCCCACCGCCTGTTTCTTCCGTGGAAATCACGCCGCTGGAACCACCTGTGGTGAGCGCGCCCGTTGCAGAGGGCGGGCTGCCTCCTGCTTCCCAGAGCAGCCCGGCTGAAGATCTCCCCTCAGTCCACCCTAAGGCATCGTGAGCTATCCTCTCCCATGAATGATACCCGCATGACGGCCGAGGATGAGGTTGACGCCTCCAAGGCACCATTGATCGAGCACCTGACGGAGCTGCGCAGCCGGTTAATCAAATCGCTCGCGGCGTTCTTGCTGACGTTTTTTTTGTGCTTTTTGTTTGCGAAGCAGATTTATAATATTCTGCTGTGGCCCTATGAATTCGCAAATGATTTCGCGCCGGGTATGAAGTTGATTTATACTGCGCCGCAGGAGTTTTTGTTTACTCAGATTAAATTGGCGCTATTCGGGGCTGCGTTCTTGTCTTTCCCTGTAGTTGCTGCGCAGCTTTACATGTTTGTTGCGCCAGGGCTCTACAGGAATGAGCGGGCGGCATTTCGCCCTTATCTGATCGCAACTCCCTTCTGTTTTCTGGCGGGTGCAGCCTTCGTGTATTTCATCGCCATGCCAATGGCCATGATCTACTTTCTCAGCATGCAGCAGGCGGGAGGAGATGGGCAGGCGGAAATTTCGCTGTTGCCACGGGTTTCCGAATATCTCTCCCTGATTACCACTCTTATTCTGGCTTTCGGGCTCTGTTTTCAACTTCCGGTTATTCTCACCTTGCTGGCGCGGATTGGCGTGGTCAACCAGCAGATGCTGCGAAAGGCTCGCCGTTACGCGATCGTCGGCATATTCGTGGTTGCTGCAATTGCAACCCCGCCAGATGTTGTCAGCCAGCTTGCCCTTGCTCTGCCGACGCTCCTTCTTTACGAGATATCCGTCTATCTGGTCGGGGCAGTTGAAAAGCGCCGGGCGCGAGAAGATGCGGCAGAGAATACGCCAGAATCTTCTGCGGACTGAACGCTTTGAACCTGCCGGCCCGCTGTGCGGTGCCGGCGATCAGCTTGTCTGGTTTTATGTATTTACAGGCGCGAGCCAGCCATTGCCTTCATGAAAAAGGGGCGGCGCGCGCTTATTGCGGCGGAGGCAGGCCATGCACGATATCAAGTGGATTCGGGAACAGCCGGAAGAGCTCGTTGCGGCCCTTTCTCGTCGCGGTGGCAATTCAAGCGATGCGAAGCTGCGTGCGGAATTGCTGGTCAAGAAGCTGCATGGGCTGGATGAACAACGGCGTTCGGCCCTCACTTCCCTGGAAACGTTGCAGGCGCGCCGGAATGCGGCCTCCAAGGAAATCGGGCAGGCCAAGGCCGCCAAGGACGAAGACAAGGCGCAGAGCCTGATGGCTGAAGTGGCCAAGCTGAAGGCTGATCTGCCGGAGCTTGAGGCTGAAGCCCGCGCTGTGGAACATATGCTGGCGGGAGAGCTTTCCAGAATTCCCAATATGCCTTTGCCCGAGGTGCCGCTGGGGCTGGATGAAAGCGCCAATGTCGAGCGTGAAGATCATCGCTATGGCGCACCGCGTGAATATGGGTTCACCCCCCGTCAGCATTTCGAGATTGGTGAAGATCTCGGCCAGATGGATTTTGAAAAGGCGGCCCGCATTTCCGGCGCGCGCTTTGTCGTGAACAGGGGGCCGCTCGCCCGTATGGAGCGTGCGTTGGGCCAGCTGTTTCTGGATACCCATACCGCAGAGCATGGCTATATGGAGGTCAACCCGCCCCTTCTGGTGCGTGATGACGCCATGTTCGGCACAGCGCAGCTCCCCAAATTTGAAGAAGACCAGTTCCCGACTTTCCGCATGGCGGAATTTGAGGAAGCTCTGTCTCAGGCGCAAAGCAATATGAATGCGCAGATTGAGGCTCTTCTGGCGCAGGGTGTTGAAGCTGAAGTGGCGTTGAACAAGGTCAACATCGCCACTGAGTTGAGGAAGGCCCAGCTTTCCAACCGCCTGTGGCTCATCCCCACGGCGGAAGTGCCGCTGACGAATCTGGTGCGCGAAAGTATTCTTTCGGAAGAAGAACTGCCCATGCGTCTGACGGCGCTGACCCAGTGCTTCCGGGCAGAGGCGGGGGCAGCCGGGCGCGATACGCGCGGCATGATCCGTCAGCATCAGTTCACCAAGGTGGAGATGGTGTCCATCACGACGCCGGAGAGTTCTGCTGATGAGCTGGAGCGGATGCTCTCCTGCGCCGAGGCCGTGCTGAAGAAGCTGGATCTGCATTATCGTGTCGTCACGCTCTGCACGGGTGACATGGGCTTCGCCGCGCAGAAAACTTATGACATTGAGGTGTGGTTGCCCGGCCAGCAGGCGTATCGTGAGATTTCCTCCTGCTCCCTGTGCGGTGATTTCCAGGCCCGCCGCATGAATGCGCGCTATCGGGTCAAGGGGGAAAAGGCGCTACGTTTCGCGAACACGCTGAATGGTTCTGGCGTCGCTGTGGGGCGGGCTCTGGTGGCTGTGCTGGAAACCTATCAGCAGGAAAATGGTTCGGTTGCGGTGCCTGAGGCTCTGGCCCCCTATATGGGCGGCCTCAAAACCATTGAAAAGCTGAAATGATATCAAAAAGGCACCGGAGAAATTCGGTGCCTTTTTTGTCTGATCCGCCAGCTGTGCGGGCTCAGGCATTCGCCTGAGGCGAGGGGCGGACAGGAATGGCCCTGTAGGTTGGCAGCCAGCCGAGCGTGTGCTCTGTCAGGCTGCGTGCACGATATTCCGCACCAACTGGCCGGGACCAGCCCAGCGCACCGATTCTGGCGAGGACGTAGCTATAATCAAGTTCGCCCTCATCCGGGCGGCTGCGGGCTGGAACAGATGCGATCTGAACATGCCCGATGATGGGAAGAAGCCTCTCAAATGTGCAGCAGATATCCCCACCCGTGATCTGCTGATGATAACAATCAAACATCAGGCGTAGTTCGGACAGGCCCAGATTCTGGATGATGTCGGCGGCCTGTTGCGCTGTGCGCAGAAAATAACCCGGCGCATCACGAATGTTCAGCGGCTCGATGAGAATGGTTAGCCCATGTGGCGCGGCGCGTGCGCAGGCATATTGAAGATTACAGCAGAAAGTGTCGTGCGCTTCGGGGCCGGATGCCACACCTGCCATGACGTGAACGGATTGCGCCCGAATGGCCACAGCATATTCAACTGCCCGATCAATAGCCGCACGAGCTTCCGCCACTCGTCCCGGCAGAGCGGATAGCCCGTTCTCGCCCGTCTTTCCCCGGCTGGTATTGAGCCCGAGCATGGCGAGGCCGGCTTCCTCAAGGGCCAAAGAGGTTTGCCCGGCTGGCGTGTCATAGGGCCAGTGGCATTCTACCGCATCAAAGCCGGCCTGCGCCGCCGCCCGAATGGCATCAGGCAAAGGCAGGTCATTCCACAGAAAACCAAGATTGGCGGAAAACTGCATAAATCTTGTTCCTGTCGGTGTTCTATGGAGACAGCGTGAAAGACGCCTCCCAACAAGCCGGCACAAGCCTCACTGGCTCATGCCGACAAAAATGCAAAGGGGCGCCTTCAGGTCGCAAGCATGCTGCGATCAATTTCCGCGATGGAACGTGCGCCAGTCAGCGTCATGGCCACGCGCATTTCCTTGGCGAGAATCTCCAGCATGTTACACACGCCCGCCTCGCCTGCGGTCGCCAGGGCGTAGATGAAAGCACGGCCCATCATGGCGCAATCAGCCCCCAGAGCCAGAAGCCGCACAACATCCAGCCCCGAGCGCACGCCGGAATCAGCCAGAATGGTCAGGTCTCCCTTCACGGCATCGGCAATGGCGGGCAGGGCCCGAGCCGAGGAGAGAACTCCATCCAGCTGGCGTCCGCCATGGTTGGACACAACGATGCCATCCGCTCCAAAACGCACCGCGTCACGTGCATCCTCAACATCCAGAATACCCTTGATGACCATGGGGCCTTTCCAGAAATCGCGGATCCATTCCAAATCCTTCCAGCTGATGGAGGGGTCGAAATTCTCCCCGAGCCAGCCGATATAGTCTTCCAGCCTGGTTGGCTGGCCGCGATAGGTGGAGATGTTTCCAAGGTCATGTGGGGTGCCTTGCACTCCCACATCCCAGGCCCAGAGTGGGTGTGTCATCGCCTGGAATATCTGACGCAGCTTGGCGTGAGGGCCGGACATGCCCGAATGCATGTCGCGATAGCGCGCGCCCGGCACGGGCATATCCACCGTAAAAATGAGGGTGTTGATGCCCGCCGCCTGTGCTCGCTCCAACACATTTCGCATGAAGCCCCTGTCTTTCAGAACATAAAGCTGAAACCAGATGGGTTTGGCGGATTGTGGCTGCACCTCTTCAATAGGGCAGACGGAAACCGTTGAAAGCGTGAAGGGCACGCCATGTGCGGAGGCGGCGCGTGCGGCCTGCACTTCACCCCGGCGTGCATACATGCCTGTGAGGCCTACAGGTGACAAGGCAACCGGCATGTTCAGCTTTTGACCGAGAACCTCTGTGCGCAGGTCCAGATCGCTCATGTTTCGCAGAACACGCTGGCGCAACGCTATTTCCGCAAGGTCTGAAACATTGTGGCGCAAAGTATGCTCTGCGTAAGCCCCGCCATCAATATAGTGGAACAGGAAGGGCGGCAGCCGACGCCGGGCCGCTTCTCGATAATCGGCAAGCGATGACACGATCATGTTCTCAATTCCAGATCAGGGGCGAGGAGATGCAGGGCGGGCAGCCATGCCAGATGGGATAGTATCTTGAAGCGATGTTGAGCCCCACATGCCAGGGCCAAAAATTGTTTTTCGCATAACAATATTCCCCATGCTGTCATTTCAGCCACGCAAACGCTTGCAGGGGGCGCAACATGGGCTGTCCTGTCCGATAACTTTCTGCGGGATGTATTGAAGGCGCGGCATTCTGGCGCTTTAGAGGCAAAGGCGCATGGGAAGACAGCCTGTGCATGCCTAATAAATTCAACAGCTTGCTCTGGTGGTGGTGGGCCACTATCGTGCTGCCGGGCTTCGCTGAAGGATGAAGAGGAACAGATGCGCATTCTGGTCACCAACGATGATGGCATTCACGCTCCCGGTCTTGATGCCTGCGCGCGCATTGCGCGCCATTTTTCAGAGGATGTCTGGGTGGTGGCGCCAGAGACTGACCAGTCCGGCGTGGCGCATTCGCTCTCCCTTTCCGATCCGCTGCGGTTACGACAGATTGATACCCAGCGGTTTGCCGTGAAGGGTACGCCGACCGATTGCGTCATCATGGCCGTGCGTCATCTGCTGCACGATAACCCGCCGGATCTGGTGCTCTCGGGTATTAATCGCGGGCAGAATATTGCCGAGGATGTGAGCTATTCCGGCACTGTCGCGGGAGCCATTGAGGGGACGATTCTCGGCATTCCCTCGATTGCGCTTTCGCAAGCTTTTGGCCCTCAAAGCCCGGTTTATCCCGGTTATGAAACTGCCGAGCGCCACGCCCCGGCAGTGATCCGCAAGCTGCTGGATGAGGGGATTCCCGCAGGCATCGTGATGAACCTGAATTTTCCCGATTGTCTGCCAGATGAAGTGCTGGGCGTTTCCGCCACCTTTCAGGGCACGCGCGATCAGCAGCTTCTCAAGATTGATCCGCGTCGGGATGGGCGTGGAAATCCTTATTACTGGATTGCTTTTGAGCGTCGCAGTTACAGCGCCTCTCCGGGCTCCGACCTTCAGGCCATGGATGAGAAGCGCGTATCCGTGACTCCGCTGCGGCTCGATATGACAGATGAACCGCTGATGACGCGTCTTGCGCTTCTGTTTTCTGAGAAGTAACCGCAACGGCGTGTATCTCGCCATGGCTTGCAACATGCGCTGTGCCGTTGAAGCAGTTCTGGAATTGAACGGCACATGCACCTATAAGCCAAGAGCTTCGCGTTCAGGCACGGACGGGCCATGGGCCCGCCCGCCATATTGCTTTGGAGAGTGCGCATGAAAAGCTCCCCCCGTACCAGTGCTGATCTGGACCCGCGCCGTCGTCGCCTTCTGTATCGGGCCTGGCACCGGGGCATTCGTGAGATGGACCTTGTCATGGGTCGTTTTGCTGATGTCGAAATCGGAAATCTCTCCGATGGTGAGCTGGATGACTTCGAGCATCTGGTGGACGCGCAGGACCATGACATCTTCTCGTGGGTGAGCGATACGGTGCCCCTGCCGGCAGAGTATGACACCCCGCTATTTCACAAGATGAAAGAGTTTCACCTCTCCGGTCGCGGCTTGCCGGAATAAGGGTTCGTCGCGTTCTGTTCTGGTCAGGGCCTCTTTTATCAGCCCCCCTTTTAATGCCCCATGTCTGCTCGCGCCTCTGGCGGGGGCGACCCGTTGCCCCGGAGTTTTCCCGTGAAGCGCCCCCGTCTTGTCGCCGAAGCGCTGGTCAAAGGCCGGCCTCTCCATTTCGCCCGTGTGGCAGATGGGATGGAGGCCATGGTCGTGGGGGATCTGGCCCGTGTCATCGCCGCAGAAAAAAAGGCGCCATGGCCCAGCCTGACCGTGGTGTGTCGCGATGGGCAACGGCTGGCGGCGCTGGAGCGCGGCCTCAGTTTCTTTGCGCCCGAGCTTGAAGTGCTCTCTTTCCCTTCCTGGGATTGCCTGCCCTATGACCGGGCCTCGCCAAATGCGGCCATTGTCGCCCGGCGAATGGCCACTCTGGCCCGGCTGGCGCGGGTGGAAGGTGGCTCTGCCAGCGTTCTGCTCACCACGGTGAACGCCACGGTGCAGCGCGTTCCGGCCAAGGCGCTGGTTGCAGCCCAGTCTCTTTCGGCTGCCCCCGGCCATACCATCGCTCTGGATGGGGTGGTGGAATGGGCGGAGCGTAATGGTTTCCTGCGCTCTTCAACCGTGCGCGATACCGGCGAATATGCCGTACGCGGCGGGCTGATTGATCTTTATCCGCCCGGATACGAGGCTCCCATTCGGCTGGATTTCTTCGGCGACACACTGGAAAGTATCCGCGCCTTCGATCCTGAAACCCAGCGCACCACCGGCCAGTTGCGATCCCTGGAACTGGTGCCCATGGCAGAGTTTCAGCTCACCACAGATACGATGCGCCGGTTCCGCATGGCCTATGTGGCCGAGTTTGGCGCAGCCCAGAAGGGCGATACGCTGTATGAAGCGGTGAGCGAAGGCCGTCGCCATGCAGGCATGGAGCACTGGCTTCCGCTCTTTCATGAGCGCATGGATACGCTGTTTGATTATCTGGATGACGGCCCGCTTCTGCTGGATAATCTGGCTGAAGAAGCGGCCGGCGAGCGTGTGGCGCAGATCCGCGATTATTATCAGGCCCGCAAGGATGCGCTGGAAATGGGCGCCGTGGGCACGGTCTATAACCCCCTGCCGCCGGATCAGCTTTATCTCGCCGGGGATGAATGGAGCGCACACGCCGCCGCGGCCCGACTGGCGCATATGACACCTTTCGCCATTCCCGAGGGGGCGAAGGGGGAGGTGTTCGATCTGGAGGGCGTTGCCGGACGTTCCTTCGCCGCCGAGAGGGCCGACCCGGAAGGCAATGTGTTTGATGCCGCCGTGGCCCATGTGCGTGAGTTACAGAAACACAAGAAGGTTATTCTCGCCGGCTGGTCTGAAGGCTCGCGGGATCGGCTGGGCACTGTGCTGGCGGATCACGGGCTGACAAATGCCGCGGCCGTTTCCCGCTATGCGCTGTTGGCTGCCATGCCCCGCAATCAGGCCGCCCTGGCGGTTCTGGGGGTGGAAACCGGCTTTGAAACGCCGGAGCTGGCTGTCATCGGCGAACAGGATATTCTCGGCGACAGGCTGGTGCGCCCCAAGCGCCGTGCCCGCAAACCGCAGGATGTGATTTCGGAACTCACGGCGCTGACCGCCGGGGATCTGGTGGTGCATGTGGACCATGGTATCGGCCGTTTTATAGGGCTGAAGACCATTGCCGCCATGGGCCAGCCGCATGATTGCCTGGAACTGCATTATGCGAGTGGCGATAAGCTCTTCTTGCCGGTGGAGAATCTGGAACTCCTGAGCCGTTATGGCTCGGAGGATACCGAGGCGCAGCTCGACAAGCTGGGCGGCGGGGGCTGGCAGGCCCGCAAGGCGCGGATGAAGAAGCGCATCCGCGAGATGGCGTCGGCTCTTATCAAGATCGCAGCCCAGCGGCAGCTTGGCGAAGCGCCGAAATTTGAGCCCGCCGCCGGCCTCTATGATGAATTCCGCGCCCGCTTTCCCTACGAGGAAACAGACGATCAGGATGCTGCGATCGAGGCGGTTCTGGATGATCTGGCCTCCGGCCACCCGATGGACCGTCTGGTCTGTGGCGATGTGGGCTTCGGAAAGACCGAAGTGGCCCTGCGTGCGGCCTTCGTCGCGGCTCTTTCTGGCAAGCAGGTGGCTGTTGTGGTGCCCACCACCCTTCTGGCCCGCCAGCATTTCAAGACCTTCGAGGAGCGTTTCCAGGGCTTGCCGGTGAATATCGGTCAGGCTTCGCGCATGGTCACGGGCAAGGCGCTGACGGCTGTGAAGAAGGGGCTGGCCGATGGCACGGTCGATATTGTGGTTGGCACTCATGCGTTGCTTGGAAAATCCATCCACTTCAAGGATCTGGGGCTTGTCATCGTGGATGAGGAGCAGCATTTCGGCGTCAGCCACAAGGAGCGCCTGAAGCAGTTGCGCGCCGAAGTACATGTGCTGACGCTGACGGCCACCCCCATTCCACGCACGCTGCAACTGGCTATGACGGGTGTGCGTGAGCTGTCCATCATCGCGACACCGCCGGTGGATCGCCTTGCAGTCCGTAGCTTCGTCACGCCATTCGATCCGCTGATCGTGCGCGAAGCGCTGCTGCGCGAGCGTTATCGCGGCGGGCAGAGCTTCTATGTGGTGCCGCGTATCGAGAATCTGGCGGAAGTGCGCGACTTCCTGGCAGCCGCCGTGCCAGAGGTGAAGGTCGCCGTCGCGCATGGGCAGATGCCGGCCAGCGCGCTGGAAGACATCATGACCGCCTTCTATGACGGCCAATATGATGTGCTGCTCTCCACCACCATCGTGGAATCCGGGCTGGATGTGCCCAATGCCAATACGCTGATCGTGCATCGGGCGGATATGTTCGGCCTTGCCCAGCTCTATCAGTTGCGCGGGCGTGTGGGCCGGGCCAAGGCTCGAGCCTATGCCATCTTCACCGTACCCGAAAACAAGCCAATGACCGTGCAGGCCGAAAAACGGCTGAAGGTGTTGCAGTCTCTGGAAACGCTGGGTGCCGGCTTCCAGCTTGCGAGCCATGATCTGGATATTCGCGGCGCGGGCAATCTGCTCGGCGATGAGCAATCTGGCCATATCAAGGAGGTCGGCTACGAACTCTATCAGGAGATGCTGGAAGAGGCGATCGCGCATCTCAAGGCCGGTATCACTGATTATGTGGATGACAAGTGGTCGCCCAACATCACCATCGGTACGCCGGTGCTGATCCCCGAGGAGTATGTGGGTGATCTGCATGTGCGGCTGGCGCTGTATCGCCGTCTGGCCGATCTGGTCGAGGATCAGGATATTGACGCCTTCGGTGCCGAACTGACGGATCGTTTCGGCTCCGCGCCACCGGAGGTGGAACAGTTGCTCCAGCTCGCCAAGATCAAGGCGCTGGCGCGTGCAGCCAATGTCGAGAAGGTGGATGCTGGGCCGAAGGGGCTGGTGCTGGCTTTCCGCAACAATGAATTCGTCGATCCTTCCGGCCTTGTGAAGCTGATCTCCAATGAGGGAACTGCCGCCAAGGTCAGGCCAGACTTCAAGGTGGTGTTTATCCGCGAGTGGCCTTCCGCAGAGGCTCGGCTGAAAGGCACGCTGGATGTCTTGAAAAAATTGGCTGTGCTGGCGCAGAAAAAGAAATTGTAGGCAGTGGCAGAGCTTCAGGCTCTGAATGAGTGAATTGTTTCGGATGGAGAAAGGGTGGCTCGCTTTCCGACGAGTGCCACATTTTTTCCTGATTTTTCGATTGCGTCACTCTTGCTGCGTGCAACTTGCCTTATGAAGGTTTCTGAAAGCGTTTGTGGGGGAAGCATTCATGCCGCAAGACGCGCGCACTGCATTCAGCCGGGCGACGGAGTTGCATCGTCAGGGGCGCTATGATGAAGCGATAGAAATCTATCGTCATCTTCTCAAGGCGCAGCCCACGGCTCTGGATACTCAGCGCCTGCTGACTTTCGCGCTGCTTCAGGCCGGGCATCCTGATGAGGCCATGGCCAGCGCGCGACAGGCTTGTGCCCTGCATCCCACGCGCGCGGAAGCCCAAATGCTCATGGGGGCAGTGTTTCAGGTTTCGCGCCAATGGGAAAAGGCCCTTGTGGCTTTTGACGCAGCCTGCGCTCTTCAACCTTCTGCCGCCGAGGCACATTATCTTGCGGGTAACACGCTTTCGGCTCTTGGACGGCACAGCGATGCTGTGGCCCGGTATGATCGCGCTGTTGCGCTGGACCCGAAGGCGACGGAAGCGCTAGCCAACAGGGCGCGCGCTTATGCACGTCTGAACCGCCAAAATGAAGCTTTAGCCGATTGTGAGCGCCTTGTAGGGCGTCAGCCAAACGAAGCAGCGCCTCTGGTGCTGAAAGCAGGCATTCTGCTGGATTTTGGCCATTTTGCAGAAGCTGTTATTGCTGCAAAAAGCGCGCTGGAATTGGAACCGCGCCAGTATGAGGCGCATTTACTGCACGGGCAGGGGCTGGAAGGGCAGGGGCGCTTTGAGGAGGCACGTCTGGCCTTCAATACGGCCCTTTCCTGCGCACCACGGCATACGGATATTCTGGCCCGACTGGCCGGGCTGGAGCGACGCAAGAACCAGCCCGACCGTGCGGCCGCTATTTGTGACACGGCACTGGCGCTGGACCCGGCCTGCACGGCAATATTGTACGAGCGGGGTGAGGCCCGTCGGGAGCTGGGAGATGTGCAGGGGGCGTTGGCTGATGTGAATGCGGCGTTGGAGCGATGGCCGGATGATGCCCCGGCCTTGACCCTCAAGGCGCGCCTGATGGCGGACCTGGGCGATATTGAGCGGGCGCGTAGTTGCATAGATGCGGCCTGTCGCACAGATTCCCATTATCCTCCTGCTATTTATCTGCGCGCAACGGATCAGCTCGCCAGAGGGCAATGGAGTGAGGGCTGGGCCGGTTATGAAAGTCGCTCGTGGTTTCTGCCCGCACCTTATGAAACGCCCTCCTTCCGCCGCTGGGATGGGGTGGAGATGCCGGAAGAACTGATTGTGGTCGGCGAAACGCATCTGCCGGATTTATTGCTGTTTGCCCGGCATTTGCGCAGTCTTGCAGATCGCGGTATCGCCACCCGCCTGCTGACCAGCGCCCGGAATGTTCCTCTGCTCAGCCGGGTGGATGCGCGCGTTCTAGTTCAGTCAGATCTGACTTCCGTGGATATCTCCCGCCCCGGCCTGCGGTGGGCGCCACTGGGCAGCTTGCCTGGCCTTATGAACCCGGACCCGGCCAAATGGCCGCGCCCCCCTTACCTTACTGCGGATCCAGAAAGGGTTTTGCGCTGGCGCCATCTGGCCGAGGGGGAGGGGGCAAACCTGCATATTGGGATTTGTTGGCAGGAAGACCCGGCCCGCACGGTGGATGGTGGGCGTTCCATCCCCTTGGAGGCATTCGCACCATTAGCGGCCATAGAGGGCGTGTCGCTCATCAGTCTGCAACAGGGTGGCGCAGCGGATCAGCTTGAAAGGGTCTCTTTTGCTGATCGCATCATGAAACTGGATCAGCCCTGTGACGAGGATGGCGTTTTTCTGGATTCCTCCGGCATTCTCCAGCAACTTGATGTGGTGGTGACGTGTGACAGCGCTCTGTGCCATCTCGCAGGCGCTCGCGGCCGGCCGGTCTTTACGGCGTTGCGAGCAGTGCCCGACTGGTACTGGGGGCTGACGGAGGAACGGTCGCCACTTTATCCCACGATGCGTTTATTTCGACAGAAACAGGCTGGGGAATGGGGCGGTGTTTTCGCGTCCATAGCTACTGCTGTCCAAGATCTGGTTAAGGAGAGGAGGGCCGCTGCCGCTGCGCGTGCCGCCGCCCAGAAGGCAGTGCAGGAGGCTGCTGCGGGAGTAAATGAGGATGAGCCCCTTACCCAAGTCTGACCCCCGCTACTCGCTGGCGCGTATTTGAAAGGTGATCCGGCTGTATTTTTCCACACCCCAGCATGAAAAATGACCTTTCTGCCTGTGGAACCTGCGCGCATGCCTTGCAAAATGAACGCTGGTTCGGCATAGGAAGGGGGCCGGAGACGTGGCCGAGAGGCTGAAGGCACTCGTTTGCTAAATGAGCAGACCCCCAAAAGGGTCTCGAGGGTTCGAATCCCTCCGTCTCCGCCACCTACCTTTCTCACACACAAACATTCTTTCTCAAAAGCGTTGAAAACGCTGGTTTTCTGCGCCATTATCGTTCTCTATTTGTTCCATTCTTTCTCATCCAAGCTCACGTATTTCCGGGCATCAACCGGGCATCGGCGGGGTGAGAAACCGGGCACATTGTGGAGGATGGTTGATGCCGCTCACAGATACCCAAATCCGTAAGGCCAAGCCGACTGACAGACTCTACAGACTCACTGATGGCGGCGGGTTGTTCCCGGCGGTGACGCCTGCGGGCGGGAAAATATGGCGGCTGCGTTATGAGATCGAGGGGAAAGAGAAAACGCTAGTCCTCGGTCCGTACCCCGATATCAGCTTGCAAGAGGCGCGCGAAGCACGGGTTGCCCAGAAGCGGTTATTGAGAGAGGGGCGCAACCCGGCGGAGGAAAAGAAGAGGGGCCTGCGCGCCGTAAATATCGCCGCCAATGTCACCTTTGAGCACCTGGCGCGGGAATGGCACGGCATTAATAAAGGGCATTGGACGCCGCCACATGCCAGTGATGTGTTGCGCTCCCTTGAGCGCGATGTGTTCCCGCTTCTCGGCGCGCGTGATGTGCGCACGATTACTGTGCCTGAGGTTCTCGCCGTGCTTCGGGATATAGAGGCGCGCCCCGCGATAGAGACGGCCAAGCGCGTCCGCCAGCGCATGTCTGCCGTATTCGTCCATGCCATTGCGAGCGGTCTGGCGGATAATGACCCGGCGGCCATCGTCGAGAGGGCCCTCAAGCCTTTGGTCAAGGGCCGGCAGCCGGCCATCACGAATCTGGATCTGGCGCGCGAGATTATCCAGCGGGTGGATGATACCCCGGCGCATCCAGCCAACAAGCTGGCCATGAGATTGCTCGCATTGACCGCCTTGCGGCCGGGCGCCCTGATTACAACGCCGTGGGGGGAATTTGAGGATCTGGATCGGGATAACCCGATCTGGCGCGTGCCGGCGGCGCGCATGAAAATGCGCAAAGCCCTGAAGGATGACAGCAGTCGCGATCATTTCGTGCCGCTCTCGCGGCAGGCGATGGATGCCATCCGCTGCTTGCGCACAGTGACGGGGCGAGGGCCTTATGTGGTCCCGAATGGCAGGAGCGCACATCGGCCGGCCAGCGAAAATGCGCTGGGCTATCTCCTCAATCGGGCCGGATACCATCACCGCCACGTCCCGCATGGCTGGCGGGCCGCTTTCTCAAGCGTCATGAATGAGCGATTCCCGGCAGACCGGCACATTATTGACCTGATGCTGGCGCACGCGCCAAAGGACAGGGTTGAAGGGGCCTATAATCGTGCGGAGCACATGACGCGGCGGGCCGAACTGGCACAGGAGTGGGCGGACCTCCTGATGGATGGCCAGCGCCCTGCCGCAGAACTTGTCAATGGGCCGCGCCGCGCGTCGCCCCTGAAGATGCTTGCTTCTGCATGATCCATGCATTGATTTCAGACTGTTTCCACCGGACGGTTTGGGGCGAAAACCGGATGGGGCGCGGCAAGCCCTCGTGCTCCATCCAGCGATAGACCGTGGCGGTGCTGACGGATAGTAACTTCTTGATTTCCGACAAAGAAACGAAATTCTCTTCCATCCTCGCCTCCCTCAAAACTGTATTTCATCGTCGATTTCGCCGCCCTGGCTGGCCGCGCCGCGATAGTCATAATCGGCCGAGGTACTTTCAAGGGGGGTGAGTTCCCCCCGGAAGGGGCGCAGCACCACCTC
>NZ_JBQWAS010000020.1:0-107291 GCF_052492075.1 Haloleucobacter albus | reverse complement strand
ACCCAGCGGCGCAGAACGCTTTCTCCAACGTCCAGATCACGACTGGCCTGGGCAACACCAACGCCACGTTCCGTGAGCAGCTTCACCGCCTCGGTTTTGAACTCACGGCTATAGGTCCGTCTTGTCATTTTCTGCTCTCCGGTTCCAGGACACGATCTTATCGAGGTGTCCACCAAACCGGCAGCAGCTCAGACCGCAAGGTGCTGGCCTGGCGCATCTCGAACACGCTCAAAGCCGACTTCTGCGTCGCGGCGCTGAACGAGGAGGTCCACCGCTTCGGCCCGCCCGAGATCATGAATACCGATCAGGGGTCGCAGTTCACGTCCTTCGCCTGGACCGACCGGATGAAACGGATCGGCACCCGGATCTCTATGGACGGCAAGGGCCGGTGTCTCGACAACATCTTCATCGAACAGCTCTGGCGGTCCCTGAAGTATGAGTGCGTCTACCTCCACGCTTGGGAAACCGGTTCGCAGGCCAAGGCCGGCGTTGGCCGATGGATCACCTTCTACAACCACCAGCGGCCCCACGCCACCCATGGCGGACAGCCGCCCGCCGTGGTCTACTTCAACCAGATCGAAACCGACCAGCAGGGGCAGAGAGTAGCTTAAATTATCCCGGAAACTGTCCAAGGATCGGGGAGTAGCTCAGTCAGTGAGTTCGTAGCGGCGGCGCGTCATTCAAGGCTCCCTCGTTTCCAAGCCTTGAATCACCCCCGCTGAAAATCGCCAAGAAAATTTATGAGTTTACGCCTTAAGACAAATATAATCCATCTTTATTCAATATTCCATAAATGGAATCTATGTTTCTCTGGCGTGCAGAGTCAAATTTATTGGCGTCAAATATTACATTGCTTAGAATTTCATTCAATGAATGATGTTTACTGATGCAATCAACAGGCAAATAAGGATAGCCCATCGTTTCCGCTAGCTCCTTTGTGCGGCTATCAAAGGCCACACACACTCCCAACTTTCCAGACTGAATTGCAGCGATTGCACCATGTATACGCATTCCAATTACCAAATCGTAGCGGCGCATACTATCTATCCATGTCCGTGCATCAGAATAGAAAACCGCATGCTCCATAAAATATTCATCAAATTTATCTTGATTTAGGTCAGGGCGCATAACGCTCCTAACCCAGTTAAAATATGACATGATATCTGGAATTACATTCTGATCATAGATCACACGCAATAAGCGAGGATCTGTCTGGAGAATCAGCTGATGTCTAAATGCCCCAATTTTCTGGGCTAAAATACGTTCTGCTTGACGCGTAGAACTTTCAAGGGTGCCTAACACATAACCAACAGTTGGGCTGCCCATTTCCTTGGCCGCATCTAACTGGGACTGAATTTGAGCACCTGTTAGCCGGGGATTGATCGTCTGCGAAGGGCAGCCTGTAACAATCGTATTGAATACCCCAAAATGCTCTAATACTTGTTGAGTGAAAGGACCCCTTAGGCCAATCAAGCTTGTTTTCTCAGATAAAATCTTAATATATCTAATGGTTCCGGGTTTGAGATCCAAACGCGGATCGCCGCCTATCTCAGCTTGAGCGCCCAATCCAATGCAAGTTACAGGCAAATCACAGCGATCAAGCAAATCAGCAAGCCAACTCATATCCCATGCTGCATTAACTTGGTTCGCGGCTGGAATAAGGATATGTTGCGCTTCATTTTTAATGCGATCGGCTGAAACATTGGTATCGAATGCCAGCTTAGGGTTTGCAATTAGATTCCAGAGAGCAAATTGGAATAGTGAATTTCCGGTATTCATCCCAATTCGAGCCAAAGCTCCATCGAATCCATATGCAGCAAATGAAGTGCCGCCATTGGTCCCTAAAACGGCAATTGTTGGAGCCATGACGTTATCTCCCGCTGAATTTATCAGCAGCCTTGTTATGAAGCCACTATCAAACTGTCAATATAGAATGGATTAAATCAGATATACCCACACCAAATCTGAATAAGGAGGTCACAATAGCGATATATAATAAAAATATTATTAAACTTTAAAATTTTATGTTATTTAATATAAAAAATTTACCAATAAAATATTTCTGCCTATTTAATTAAGTAAAATGATTTTTTGTATTATTTTTTATTCATTTAAAAATAAGTTTTCAAATATATATTAAGGTGATCTGGAGAATCTGCATACTGAGATAATTGGTTTTTCTGCCTGATGGCAGCCAAGAAGGCTGCGAGACAGGAGCAGAGAATGAGCAGACGACCTCGGCGCAACCACAGCCCGACATTCAAGGCGGAGCTGGCGCATGCAGTTGCTCGAAGGGGCGGCGCGTGTTCGGGTCGGAGAAGGCTTCGGACGAACCGGCCGTCGACGTGAAGACACTTCACGCCAAGATCGGTGAGTTGACGCTGGCGAATGATTTTTTGGAAGGCGTGCTCGGCAAGGCAGGTCTGTTGCCGAGCGCAAAGGGATGATCGACCGCTCGCATACTTTGCCCGTGAAGCGGCAGCAGCTCAGTGGGCGTACGCCCATCAAACCTACTTTGACAATCTGCCGCAGGCCGTGGCAGCGTGAATTGGCCGGGATTTGCGGGGCTCAGCTTGAACAACCAAACCGCAGACGATCCACTTATCAAACGTCAAAGGCTGTTCAGACAAACCGGGCCACTTCTCTTATCCTTCGCCAAGGTCGTGTTCGCGGTATAAAATTCAACCCAAGGTCGATTTGCCGGACAGACCTCCATAACTTGGCGCAGTCGATAACGACACAGCGTTATGGAGGTCGGGGTGACAGTCTTTTTCTGTAACATTGCGTGGATGGAGCATTACGCAGGCCGCTCAGACCGGGACCCGCCACTCGGAGGCGGTAGTTTCCCGGTTACAGAGGGGTATTGTGGGGAAGAGTGCAACTTCGTGCCGTGCGAGGACGGCTTCGTCTACGGGCACTTCGAGACCATACAGGGAGATATGGATCGTAATGTCCTGATCCAACGGATTGGTGCTGGTCGTCACGATGACTTTGTGGATGGTATTGACGTCATATGGACCGCACCGACGCTAGGTCATGACCCGAGAACAGTTGTGGGCTGGTATAGAAATGCGCGAGTCTATCGCAAGAGGCAGAAATTCTCTACACTCCCTCGTCCCGTATCCGAACCGCACCGTATTGGTCGGATGGATTCATATATGGTCCGTGCACGCAACGAGAATGTGTTCCTTCTGCCCGTCAAACAGCGGACACTGAATTTGGGACGCGGCCGTTCCGGGTGGAGCGGTCAGACCAGCTGGTGGTATGCAGAGGTGACGCCTAACCCTGAGGCCGCCGAGTTTGTTGAGATCGTGAAGGCCATGATGGATTCCGGTAAGGTACAACCCATCACCAGCTCCTGATAAGTCTCCTTTCGATTCCTCTTCAAGCGAGTATGGGGAGTAGCTCCCCGGAAATCGGACAGTGACGGAAGCTACGATTTGACGTCTGCTGGTCTCCATGAACGAGGAGATCGGACTAGGCGGTAGACTCATAAGCTCTGACACCAGATCCTGGCGGAGATGAGCTTGACGGCAGCGAGAAAGTTCTCCGGTCGCTTGTCGCATCGGGTTGCGATGCCTCTGAAGTGTTTGATCCTATTGAAGAACCGTTCGACGAGATTGCGCTGCCGATAGACCCGCCGGGAGAAAGCGAAGCTGCCCTTGCGATTGACCTTCGGCGGGATGTTGGCCCAGGCTTTCCGTTCGGCCGCCTTGGCGCGGATGGCATCGCTATCGTAGCCCTTGTCGGCCAGCAGGATGTCGCCTTCGCCGATGTTCTCGATCAGCGCTTCGGCCTGGGTGCAGTCAGCGACCTGACCGGCCGTCAGGCGGAGAGTGACGGGACGGCCTTCGGCGTCGACGAGCGCGTGGATCTTGCTCGTGAGCCCGTCGCGGGAACGTCCCATGCCGCCATCACCTGCGGCCCCTTTTTTCCCGTGGCCGCGTGCTGGTGGACACGGACACAGGTCGAGTCGATCATGACGATGTCTCCGTCATAAGCCTTTGATACAGCCTCGAGGAGACGATCCCAGACGCCGGCCTTTCGCCACCTGACGAAGCGGTTGTAGCTGGTGGTCGACGGACCGTAGCGTTCGGGGATCTCTGCCCAGGGCGAGCCCGTCCGGAAGCGCCAGAGGATCCCGTTCAGCACACGGCGATCGTCGACCCGGGGAACACCGCGCGGCTTGTTTCGCAAAAAGGGTTCAATGATCGACCACTCTTGGTCAGTGAGTTCGTAGCGGCGGTGCGTCATTCAAGGCTCTCTCGTTTCCAAGCCTTGAAATACCCCCGCTGAAAATCGCCAAGAAAATTTATGAGTTTATGCCCTAGGAAAATCAGCCTCCGGCAAACCCCGCGCGGTTCAGTGCGGCGCACCCCACCTCTTGCCCGTGAAGGGGCGGGAGAGGGCGAGTGGGGATGACTTTGTGAGGATTGCCGCTGAAGCCGGTGTTGTATGAGCCCTGAAAAATTACATGCCGAATGAATGCGCCAGAATGCACAATGGGTGAAATCATCCGCTTATTAAGGGGGCCGCAGGGGCTTCAGAAAAGTAGATCTTCGAAGTGATGCGCTGGAAAATCGAGGCCGCGTCAACACTCCGGCTCAGTCACGTGCCGGTTTGGAAATCAGCGTTCTGGAACACTGCGGGCTTCAACAACTGCCATGGCAATATTGAGGGTGCCAAGGCCAAATGCCATCGCACACCATAAATACATTCCGCGTTCAAGGCCCCAGCCTGCAAGGGCCAGAATGAAAAACGCGCAAATGGACAAGCTGATGACGTGCAGCCATTTCATGCCTGCCCCCTTTGATATGTAACCAAGGGGAAGTTTATGCTGTCATTTCGGTTTTCTCAAGCAAATGCGCGGCATTAACTTAATGAAATATTGAGAAGATAAGGCATTCGCCAAACATAAAAAGCCCGCCCCAAACGGGGCGGGCTCAACACTGGGGGACGCCGCTTTTATGAGCTGACGTCAAAATCTCACTTCTTTTCGGAATCGGCGCCGATAATGCCCTTCACAGTGCCGGTCACGCCGCCAACGGCGCCACCCACAACCGCGCCCACCGGGCCAGCCGCTTCATTGCCCTTCTTGGCACCTTCGGTCGCGCCATCGGTTGCGCCGGTCACGCCACCAACCACGCCGCCAGCAACGCCACCCACAGCGCCACCCACGGTGCCGCCCACGGCCTTGCCTACAGCGCCTGCGGGCTCACCAGCAGCTGCACCGCTGTTGGCACCCTGTTCGGCACCCTTGACGATGCCCTGCGCGGAAACGGCCACCGGGGCCATTGCGAGAGCGAGAAGCGCGGCACCTGCCATCATGGTCTTTTTCATGGCCGATCCTTTCCTCTTTCAAAACCCCTCATGCCCGCCCATCCAGGAGGCAATGGGGAGATTCAGCGCTATCCTTGCAGCGCCTCCGTACACATAGTGATACAGGGGCGGACTTGCTACCTCATATTATGAACTACACCCCAAAAGTGTAACTCATGCGCCATGAAAGAAGAGGCAAAAGCAAGTGCATTCAGGATGTTTCCTCTCTCACCCGGAGTTTGCTTCACAAATGACCTTGCGATTGTGATGGCTGCTTTGCTGGACGAGGAGAAATCGAGCCGGTTTCGATAGGAGCAGTTTCGACAAATGATGTGGTTCGGTTTGCCACAGCTTGGCGATCTTGAGGAGAAATGGAGGCAACAAGTTGTTCCGGGCCACTATATAGCGCCCCTATGGAGATTCCGGCTTTCTGCATATGCAGGCCAAGGAGAGCGCCTCCTCCGAGAACCATAACGGTGGCCGAGGTTGCCAGCGTCCGCCAGAAGGCGTTCCTGTCGAATGTTGTGACTTTCTGCTCCCTGCGCTCAGGGCGGGGCCCCATGCCAAAGCGTGGGCGAATGGCCTGCACCATGGGCGCTGCGTTGGAAAACCCTTCGGGAGCCCGTGAAATGCGCGCGCTTCCCCCAGCTGCATTGGCGGGATTGGTGGAGCGGAGGGGGGCCATGGCTCTTGCCTTCTACCTGAACGAACCGAAGCCAAACTATGTTCAGGCGGCGGTTGATGTTTGGTGAAGTCGATATCTCTCTTCGTGCAGCGAGAAGGGGCATATCAGGTTGAGAAACCAGGTAAGCTACTGAATCATATTGTTTCTCCACCTGTTTTTACAGGCGGCGGGATCAGCGGAAATCGACCGAATGGTTAGCCATCTGTAAAAGAGCAGTGGATGGCTGACACGGGCCTACTCGCCGGGCACGCGCCACCATGTCTCGCTCATCGTGCCATAGAGTGAGGGATGCTTCGGATGGGCAATCCGCTTCCAGCGGGCCAACCACTGTCCGGGCGTGTGGAACAAGGGGATGGCGTAAGCGCCAGAAATCAACGCCCGGTCCAGTGCCCGGGCTGCGGCGACGAAATGGCCCTCATCTTTTGCCTGAACAAGCGCCTTGATGGCTGCATCTGCCGCTGCGCTGCGCATGCCCATATAGTTGCGCGTTCCCGGCTGATCTGCGGCATCTGAACTGAAATAGAATGCCTGCTCATTGCCGGGAGAGAGAGATTGTTGCCAGGTGTTTGGCGCCATATCAAAATCGAAACTCTTCCGGCGCGCATTGAACTGCACACTATCAACATACCGCACCCGCGCTGAAATGCCGGCGCGGCTAAGCTGATTGGCATAGGCCAGTGCGAGGCGTTCTTGTTCTCGGGTCGCGACCATGATTTCAAAGACGAAGGGGTGGCCGCTTGTCGCATGGACCAGATGTTGGTCGCGCAATACCCAGCCGGCAGTTTCCAGCAATTGCAAGGCGGCCAGAAGCCGGGTGCGGTCACGACCTGAGCCATCGGAAATCGGCGGGTGGTATGTGCCTTCCAGAACATTGGGCACAATTTCCGCCTCAAAAGGCGCGAGCAGCTCCCGTTCCAGGGCATTGGCCGGTTGGTTTAGGGCAGACAGGTGGGAGCCCTGAAAGAAGCTGCCGGTGCGTGCATAGAGACCATAATAAAAATTACGGTTCAGCCATTCAAAATCGAACAGTTCGATAAGGGCCTGTCGCACGCGCATATCTGCGAAGAGCGGGCGTCTCGTATTGAAGACAAGAGCCGAATAGGGGCGGGGCGTGCCGATTGGAATGGTTTCCTGTACCACAGCACCGGCGCGTATGGCCGGAAAAACATAGCCCGTTTGCCAGCGTGTCGGATCTGTCTCAAAACGGGCATCAATGACGCCTTTCTTGAACGCCTCAAATTCGCTGTTGGCGTCGCGGAAATAGATGAAGTGCAGGGTATCGAAATTGTGCATCCCGCGGTTCACCGGGAGGTCACGTCCCCAATATTCTGGGTCGCGTTTCAGTGTGATGGATGCCCCCGCATCAATCTGATGAATGCGATAAGGGCCAGAGCCCAGAAGAGGAGTAAGTCCGCCTTCTTCAAACTCTTCTGGTGCCAGCCGGGAGGACAAAATGGGCATCAGACCCATAATCAACGCCAATTCAGGGTCTGGGCCGGAAAAGGTAAAGCGCACCGTGTGTGGGTCCGGCGCTTCAGCCGCGGCGACTTTCCCATAATAGAGGCGGTAGTTCGGGCGGCCCTTGGCCTTTAGAAGTTCAAAGGAAAACAACACATCTGCGCTGGTCAGCGCCGAGCCGTCAGAAAAGCGCGCCTTTGGGTGAAGGCTGAATTCCACGAAGCTGCGTGCACGATCTGTCGTGATGTTTCGTGCAATGAGGGGATACAGCGTGAAGGGCTCATCATAGGCCCGCACCATCAGGCTTTCATACACTTTGTTACGCAGGAAGCCGGGAGCTGCCCCCTTGATGATGAACGGGTTGAGGCTATCGAACGTGCCAAGTTCGGATGTGGTGAGCCGACCTCCCTTTGGCGCTTCAGGGTTGGCATAGGCAAAAGCCCTGAATTGCGATGGCATGGCAGGCTGGCCATACATGGCGATGGCGGGGGCCGTAATTCGTTCACCATACGCTTGAGCGACACCGGGGAGGGAAGCAATCATCGTTACGGCAAAAAAAGCCAGCGATTTGAGAGGTCGCATAAGGGCTGGTGCGTGGTGCGACATATCTCTCCTCCCGGCTTGTGGTATCCTGCGGATGCTCCGCCATAGACTTGTGATCTTATTCAAGCGAATCGTGTCTTTGTCGTGTATTGGCCTCATTCATCGGCCAGTTAGACCTTCAAGCGTAAGGCAGGGGTGATGGCATTGGCTTTTGCCGGCTTGTTGCCTTAATTGCCTCTGAAAGCCGAATTGAAAAAGGGCTGATGCTTCGCGCGCCAGGACATATGAGGACGACGAAGCGCACCACAGGAAAGGCCATGATGAACAAGACCCATTCCAACGCGAAGCTCAAGCTGGGGCTCGTCGCCACGCTTTTTACTGCAATGCTCGCGGGGCCGGCCTTTGCCCAGGCGCAGCCTGCTGCTGGTGACAAGGATAAGCAGGCCGAAGAGAAGGTGAACTTCTCCGCCTCGCCTTGGCAGAAGATTTGCCAGGAAAACCCGCAGAACAAGAAAAAGGTCTGCGTTATCAGCCAGATTCTCGGTGTCGAGAGCCAGGCCATCGCCAAGGTTGATATTGTTGAAATGGAAGGCGAGCCGAAAAAGCGCCTGAACGTTTCCGTGCCGCTGGGCATGCGGTTGCAGCCGGGCATGCGCATCACGCTCGACAAGGACCCGGTGGCCATTCCCTTTATCATCTGCCAGCCGATTCAGGGTGGCGGCGCGACCTGCGTTGGTGATGTGGAAGTGGACGCCAGCTTCATTGCCAAGCTGAAGAAGGCCAATGCGGTTTATCTGCAAATGGTGAATGGTCCGGGCCGCACGCTTTCTCTGCCCATCTCCAATGGTGATTTCAGCAAGGCCTATGATGGGCCGGGCGTGGACGCCAAGGTGGCCATGGAGCAGGAAAAGAAGCGCATGGAAGAAGCCATGGCTCAGCAGCAGAAGCTGGAAGAGCAGAACAAGGCTGCCCTGCTGAAGAAGGGTCAGGAGCTGGAAAAAGCAAATTCTGGCAAGTGATGAATTTGAACAGGTTGGCTCCTTCGGGACCAGCCTGTTTCATTGATGGAAAAGGGCGCGTCCCAGTGGGGGCGCGCCCTTTTATTGTGTCTGCCTGCCCTGAGACCCGGCAGAGTTACCTGCTTTCGCGCCGGGAGTGCCGATCCGTCAGTTCAACTGGCCGGGCGGCAAGCGCCAGCCTCCAGCCCCATCGGCAAGCAGAACTTCTGTCACCTTGGGGTGGCGCACAGCTTCCCCGGTGCTGTCCAGCTCCAGATTCTGTTCAGAGACATAGGCCACATATTCATGGTCCTCATTCTCTGCAAACAGATGATAGAAGGGCTGATCCTTGCGAGGACGGATATGTTCAGGAATGGATTGCCACCATTCTTCCGTGTTGCCGAACACCGGGTCCACATCAAACACCACGCCGCGGAAGGGAAAGTGCTTGTGCCGCACCACCTCTCCAATGCGGAACATGGCTTGCCGTATGATGGGCGCCTCGAAGTCTGCCGCTACACCGGGGGGAGGGGCCATGCCACCTGGCGCCTCATCAGAACTCGCGGCGGAATGGGAGCTGAATTTGTCGCTCATGGTCCGCTTTCTGTCATCCATCGCGCAGAGCCCGAGGAGCTTGCATGTGGAAATTGTGCATGGTGCAAAGCTAAATCATTTTTCGCCGGCGACAAAACGGGAAAATGAAACCGAATGGCCTTGTGTGGGAAACTCCCGTGAGGCTCGAGGCAATAGAAGCCATGGGGCAGGCTGGCGCCTCACAATGCAGCTATGTGCATTTGGCTTATAAGCCAAAGAGTTATGTGGCGCCGCAGTAAGCTGGTCTGCAACAACACTTGAGTATTTTATGTGCGGGATGAGATGTGCCTGTTCAGCTATCGGTAGTAGAAATAAAAAACCTCCCGGTGATCGGCCGGGAGGTTTCCTGAAATGGGCGGGGCCCGTTCAATTCAGCTGCTGACCTCAGAGGCCATACAGTTTCGCCATTTCCGGGTCTTTCGCCGCAACGATACGGGCGAGATCCACCATCACCTTGGCCTGTTTCCAGGTGGCGTCATCCTGCATTTTGCCATCAATCATCACGGCACCGGCGCCATCAGGCATGGCTTCCAGAATCTTGCGTGCAAAAGCCACTTCTTCAGGATCGGGAGAGAAGACGCGCTTGGCAATGTCGATCTGGGTGGGGTGGAGGGACCATGCACCGACGCAGCCCTGAAGGAAGGCATTGCGGAACTGGCTTTCGCAGGCGGCAAGGTCCGCAAAGTCACCGAAGGGGCCATAGAAGGGCTTGATGCCATTGGCCGCGCAGGCATCAACCATACGCGCGATGGTGTAGTGCCACAGATCCTGCTGGTAACCGATACGCGGTGCATCACCGTCGGGGTCTGCCAGCACCTTGTATTCCGGGTGGCCACCGCCGACGCGGGTGGTCTTCATGGCGCGCGAGGCGGCAAGGTCTGCCGGGCCCAGGCTCATGCCGTGCATGCGCGGGGAGGCGGCGGCGATCTCTTCCACATTCTTCACACCTTCCGCCGTTTCGAGAATGGCGTGGATGAGAATGGGCTTCTGAATGCCGTTACGCGCTTCAAGCTGGGCGAGAAGTTGATCCAGATAATGAATATCCCACGCGCCCTCGACCTTGGGCAGCATGATGACATCCAGCTTGTTGCCGATGGCGTTGACGATCTCGGTGATATCGTCAAGCACCCAGGGGCTGTTCAGGCAGTTGATGCGGGTCCAAAGGCCTGTGGAGCCGAAATCGGTCGCCTGCGCCATTTCGATGAAACCCTTGCGGGCCGCTTCCTTGGCGTCAGAAGGAATCGCGTCTTCAAGATTGCCGAGAACCACATCCACCTGCTTGGCGATGGAAGGCACCTTGGCGCGCATCTTTTCCAGATGCGGGGGCACAAAGTGAATCATGCGCTCCAGCTGCACCGGCAATTCGCGGTAAGGTTCCGGTGCTCCAATGGCGAGCGGCTTGAAGAACTGACGCGGAAGCTTCATCGTTAAACCCTCTTTCCGGGTGCGGGAAGGAAACCAGGCCGCAACGCCGGTGAAACTGGTGGCAATGCAGCATAGCTTTTCGTGCGACGCAACGCTTGCATCAAGGGCTTGGTACAAATGGTGCCTGCCAGAAGTTAGCCTTTTTCACTGCGGGCCCCACGGTACACAGAAAAGACCATAGCCTCAGCCCTTGAACTGGCGCAGCTTTTCAGGCCGCGTGATCGGCTGGCGTATTACCTGCTTTTCCTCCCACACCGGCCCGCATCAGGGCCCGGCGCAGCGGCCCGACACGATCCAGAAGATACATGCCGAATCCACGGGCCCCATGTACGGGCACCAGGCCAGTCAGCAGTGATCGGTTGAGCAAGTCGACCGCGCGCATGAGATTGTCGATATCGCTGCGCCGTGCCTTTTCATAGCGAGCCAGCAGCTCCGGTGCGCCTACATCCTGTCCATTGGCTGCGGCTCGCGCCACCAGATCAACCAGAGCTGCCGCATCGCGCAGGCCGAGATTGAGCCCCTGCGCGCCGATGGGGGGCATGATATGCGCGGCCTCCCCCAGCAGGGCGATGCGTGGGGCGACAAGAGAAACAGCCGTTTCGGCCGCAAGGGGAAAGCTGCCGCGCCCTTTGATGACCTTGAACTGCCCCAGAATGGAAGAGGCCCGGCGCTCCATTTCACGGGCCAGCGCCTCTTCATCCAGAGACATCAGATATTTGGCATCTTTCTCATCCACCACACAGACAATGCTGGAGCGATAGCCGCCGGGTAGCGGCACCAGTGTGAAGGGGCCTGTGGGGGTATGAAATTCGGTGGAAATATCCTCATGAGGGCGCGTATGGCTCACCGAGGTGGTGAAGGCGACCTGCGGATAGGCATGGCTGCGCAGGGAAATGCCGGCGGATTGCCGTACGAAGGAAGAGCGTCCGTCCGCCGCCGCCACCAGACGCGCCCGCACCGGCGCGCCTTCCGCAAGGCTCAGCGTCACCACATCCTCGCCAATCTCAAGCCCGGTGACAGAGGTGCGCAGCAATGTGAGATTGGGCTTTTCCTGCGCAATCTCCAGCAGGCCGTTGCGCAGAACATCATTTTCCAGATTGTAACCAAAGGCATCCAGACCGATTTCAGCCGAGCGGAAGGTGACTTCCGGTGCGCGGAACAGGCGACGCGAAGCATCTGCAATGCGCATGTCGCGCAGAGGGGCGGCGTTTTTCTCCAGCTGATCCCATACGCCGAATGCTTCCAGAATGCGGACGGAGCCATCCAGAAGTGCGGTTGTCCGGTGATCCGCCACGCGCTCCGGCCCAGTGATGAGAGCGGTGGAAATGCCACGCGACAGCAGGCCGAGAGCCGTCGCCAGACCTGCCGGCCCTGCGCCGATAACGGCCACATCGTGCATTTTCTGAGCGGGCATCTTTTCCTCCATCATGCCGGACAGGCTGGAACCGGGGGCGAAGTCTAGCGCAAGCCGGCCTCGGGCGCGCGTGGTGTGTTGCCCCAGCCCTCCACCTTCCTACCGGGCTGCCTAACCTATTGCCGCGTATCAATCCATCCTCTCGCATTGAGGGCCCGACCTCTTGCCATGCTCCCCATGGAGCAGGAGAAAGGGCAGCATGATGCAATCCGCCGGGCCGGCAGGGAGTGGCATATGCTGGAAATAATGACCTCGCCAGAAGCATGGGCGGCGCTGGTGACGCTCACCGTCATGGAAATCGTGCTGGGTATTGATAATGTGGTGTTCATCTCGCTGGTGGTGCAGCGTTTGCCCAAGCATCAGGCGCTGCGCGCGCGACAAATAGGGCTTTCCTTAGCCCTCGTGCTTCGCATCGGTTTGCTGGCTGCGCTGAGCTGGCTGATCGGGATGCATCAGACGCTGTTCTCTGCTTTCGGGCTCGATGTTTCGTGGCGCGATATCATTCTGGCTTGCGGCGGTCTCTTTCTCATCGCCAAGGCAACTCACGAAATGCATGTGACCATGGAGGAGGACGAGGCAGAAGAAGCCAGCCTTGCCAGCCACGCCCGGCGAGCCTTCGGACTGGTGGTTGGCCAAGTGGTGATCTTGGATCTGGTCTTTTCCATTGATTCCATCCTTACAGCCATCGGCATGGCGCAACATGTGGAAGTGATGATTGCCGCCGTCATCATCGCGGTAGGCATCATGTTTCTGGCCTCAGGGCCTCTCAGCGCCTTCATTGCCACGCACCCCACCACCAAAATGCTGGCTCTGGCCTTTTTGCTGCTCATAGGCGTTACGCTGGTGGCGGAAGCCTTCGGAGTCGTCATCCCCAAAGGCTACATTTATGCGGCTATGGCCTTTTCGGTGGGGGTGGAAATCCTGAATGTGAGAGCTGCGGGCAAGCGCCGGCAACGCGCCATATTCAAGCGGTCTGAAAGCCGCCCGCAATAGAGCCGTGCATGACTTGTCATGCTGCGCGCCCTATCATGATGTCGGGAGGTATCGTCATCCGCGCCAGTCCGCGCATATAGACGATGCACCTGCTTGAGAAACAGGGCGCGCAGCCCGAAAGGAAAAGGGCAGGGGTTATGGTTCATGCCATTCAAGTGCATACGCCGGGTGGGCCGGATGTGTTGCAGTGGGAAGAGGTGACGGTGCCGCCACCGGGCCCCGGTGAAGTGCAGGTGCGTCACACAGCCATTGGCGTCAATTTTATTGATGTGTATTTCCGCAACGGCCTTTACAAGGCTGGAACGTCGCCCTTTGTGCCGGGGAATGAGGGTGCGGGTATCGTCACGGCGGTGGGGCCGGGCGTGGAAGGCTTTCATGAGGGCGACAGGGTCGCCTATGGCGCGGCTCTGGGCTCTTACAGCGAGATACGCAACGCGCCTGCTGCCCAACTTGTACATCTGCCGGATGCGATTGATGACCGCACCGCCGCGGCCATGATGCTGAAGGGTCTCACTGCGCGCTATCTGGTGCGCCGCACACATCAGATCAAGCCGGGCGAAGTCATTCTGCTGCATGCTGCGGCCGGCGGTGTCGGGCAGATTCTCACCCAATGGGCCAAGCATCTGGGTGCGACCGTCATCGGTACGGTTGGCTCGCCGGAGAAAGCCGAAATGGCCCGCGCCAATGGGGCGGACCATGTCATTCTCTATCGTGAAGAGAATTTCGTGCAGCGCGTGAAAGAGATCACCTCCGGCAAGCTGTGCGATGTGGTGTATGACGGCATCGGCCAGGCGACCTATCCGGCCTCTCTGGACTGCCTTCGACCGCTGGGCCTGTTTGTGAGCTTCGGTAACGCCTCCGGGCCAATCCGTGATTTTGACCTTCTGACCCTGTCACAGAAGGGTTCCCTGTTCGCGACACGCCCGACCCTGAACACATTCGTTTCCAAGCGTGAAGAGCTTGTTGGCGGTGCCAATGAACTTTTCGAGGCCGTGCTGTCCGGTGCAGTGAAAATCCCCGTGCATCAGGTTTTCGCGCTCAAGGATGCTCGCCGGGCGCATGAGGAGCTGGAGGGCAGGGCGACTTCTGGTTCCACTCTTCTGATGCCATGAGAAGGGCCGGCCGCATGGTTTTGTCCACTGCAAGGGGCATTGCGGCCGGAGCATCTTGCACAAGCTGCTCTTACATATGATATTTCAGAAACATTGAAGGATGGGGCAAGCATGCCCCACCGTGCTGCGACGGATCGTTCCCGGCATGATGCGCCAATACGAACTCGTCGAGCGCGTTCGACGGTATAATCCCAACACCGACGAGGCGCTGCTCGACCGCGCCTATGTTTACGCCATGATGGCGCACGGTAATCAGGTCCGTGCGTCGGGCGACCCCTATTTTTCGCATCCGCTGGAAGTCGCGGCTATCCTCACGGATTTGCAGATGGATGACGCCACCATCGTGGCCGCGCTGCTGCATGACACAATTGAGGATACGGACGCGACGCAGGCCGAGATTGAGCGTCTGTTCGGTGCGCAGATCGCCACGCTGGTGGAGGGGCTGACCAAGATCAAGAAGCTTGATCTGGTCTCCAAACAGGCCAAGCAGGCGGAAAATCTGCGCAAGCTTCTTCTGGCCATCGCCGATGATGTGCGCGTGTTGCTGGTGAAGCTGGCGGACCGGCTGCACAATATGCGCACCCTGAAATGGGTGCCGCCGGAAAAGCGCAGCCGCATTGCTCAGGAAACACTGGATATCTACTCCCCGCTTGCCGCCCGTATGGGTATGCAGGACATGCGCGAGGAGCTGGAGGATCTCTCCTTCCGCCAGCTTTCACCGGATGCGTATGAATCCATCGTCGGGCGGGTGGCGGCGTTGCGCCAGTATAATGGCCCGCTGGTGGAGGATATTGAGCGCGAGCTTTCCGAGGAACTGACCTTGCGGGGCATCAAGGCTGAGGTGAAGGGGCGCGAGAAGCGGCCCTATTCCATCTGGCGCAAGATGGAACGCAAGGCCATCGGCTTTGAGCAGCTCTCGGATATTTACGGCTTCCGGCTCATCGTTGGCAGTGTGGATGAATGTTATCGCGCGCTGGGTGTGGTGCACACCAAGTGGCCCATCGTGCCGGGGCGCTTCAAGGACTATATCTCCACCCCGAAGCCGAACGATTATCGCTCCCTGCATACGACGGTGATCGGTCCTCGTCGGCAGCGCGTGGAACTTCAGATCCGCACCCGCGACATGGACGAGATCGCCGAATATGGTATCGCCGCCCATGCCCTTTACAAGGATGCCTCAGGCGCACCGGGAGAGATGCTCTCCAGCGAGAGCCGGGCCTATGCCTGGCTGCGCAAGACCATCGAAAATCTCTCCCAGGGCCTCTCGCCGGAGGAGTTTCTGGAACATACCAAGCTGGAGCTGTTTCAGGATCAGGTCTTCTGCTTCACGCCCAAGGGCCGGCTCATTTCCCTGCCGCGCAAGGCGACGCCTATTGATTTTGCCTATGCCGTGCATACCGATATCGGCAATACGGCTGTTGGCTGCAAGATCAACGGCTCCATCGCGCCATTGGTGTCGGAACTGAAGAATGGCGATGAAGTGGAGATCATCACCTCCAAGGCCCAGACGCCTCCGGGTGCGTGGGAGAGCATTGCTGTCACCGGCAAGGCGCGGGCGGCTGTGCGCCGGGCCACGCGGGCGGCTGTGCGTGCGCAATATGCCGGCCTTGGCCGGAAGATCACGGAACGCGCTTTCGCCAGGGCTGCCAAACCCTTCTCTGAAGAGGTGATGGCCCGCGCCACGCCGCGTCTGGCCCGTCCCACACCGGATGATGTGTTTGCGGCCATCGGGCGCGGCGAGATCAAGACGGATGACGTGATCCGCGCCGCTTATCCCGAATGGCTTCCGCCGCGGCCGGAAGACAGAACCGGCGGCCGTGCCCCCAAGGGGGAAGGCTGGTTCGAGCTCAAGCGTGGCCAGAACCTGAAATTCAAGGTTCCTGAAAGCTCCGCTGACAATGCAGGGGTTGAAGGGACGGAAGGTGAAAAACCAGATGTGAAGGTTGGGGCCATTCCCATCCGGGGCATCAACAGTGATTTGCCGGTCCGCTTTGCGCCTGATGGCGGTGCTGTGCCGGGAGACCGGATCGTGGGCATTCTCACACCAGGCGAGGGCATCACCATTTACCCCATCCAGTCGCATGCGTTGCAGAGTTTCGAGGATGCGCCGGAACGTTGGCTGGATGTACGGTGGGATCTGGATGAACTCTCCGATGTGCGATTCCCGGCCCGTATTGTCGTGACCGCCCGCAACGAGCCAGGCTCTCTGGCTCAGGTGGCGAGTGCTGTTGGCGGGCATGGTGGTAATATTGACGGGCTCATCATGCGCTCGCGCTCGGCTGATTTCACCGAGATGGAGATTGATCTGGAGGTGTTCGATCTGCGCCATCTCAACGCCATCATGACAGATCTGAAGGCGCGGGAAGTGGTCTCCAGTGTCGAACGGGTGAATGGCTGATACAGTCCGGCCCCTGAGTGGCCGGTTTCGGGAGAGAGCTATGGGTGGCGTCACGCCAGTCCGTCTGGGTGTCAATATTGACCATGTGGCCACGGTGCGAAATGCCCGCGGGGGGCAACTGCCCGATCCTGTGCGGGCAGCGCTTCTGGCGCAGGCTGCCGGAGCCGATGGTATTACCGCCCATTTGCGGGAGGACCGTCGCCATATTCGCGATGCGGATATGGCGCGGCTGAAAGCAGAAATCGGCATTCCGCTCAATTTTGAAATGGCGGCGACCGATGAGATGGTGTCCATCGCAATCCATACCCGTCCTCATGCCTGCTGTCTGGTGCCTGAAAAGCGCGAGGAACGCACGACGGAGGGAGGGCTGGATGTGGTAGGCCAGAAAGCGGATCTGTCGCCTCGAATTGCAGCCCTGAAGGCCGCCGATATTCGCGTGTCCCTCTTCATCGCCGCTGAAGCGGAGCAGATCGCAGCTGCCAGTGAACTGGGTGCGGCGGTGGTGGAACTGCACACCGGCGCATGGTGCGATGCGTTGGCTGAAGGACGCGATACAGAGGCTGAGGCTGAATTTGCCCGCCTTGCCGCAGGCGCACAACAGGCGGCAACACTAGGCCTTGAGGTTCATGGCGGCCATGGTCTGGATTATGCCACGGCTGAGCGCATGGCCGCACTGCCGCAGATAGCCGAACTGAATATCGGCCACTTCCTTATTGGTGAAGCAATTTTCCTGGGGCTTGAAGGCGCGATCGGTACGATGCGTAAGGCCATTATCCGGGGTGAGGCGCAGCGGCCGGATAGCCGGGCAGGGTGAGGGAATGATTATCGGCATTGGCTCGGATTTCAGCGATACACGGCGCATTGCGCGTTCCATTGAGCGCTATGGCGAACGCTTTCTGGAGCGGGTCTTCACCCCGGAGGAGCGTGCCAAGGCCGACGCACGTGCCCGTCGGGTAGAAACTTACACCAAGCGTTTCGCTGCAAAGGAAGCCTGCTCAAAGGCGCTGGGCACGGGCATAAGCCATGGTGTGTTCTGGCGAGACATGGGGGTGGTGAACCTGCCTTCCGGCGCGCCGACCCTGCATCTTACGGGAGGAGCGGCCGTGCGCCTTGCGCAGATGGTACCCGAAGGCTTCGAGCCTGTGATCCACCTGTCGCTGACAGATGAGGGGTCATTGTGCGCGGCTCATGTCATCATCTCAGCCATTCCCCGTTGCTGAGGGCCGCTACCTGGAAAGGGGGCTGTTGTGGAGTCATTGCTGAACGAGGCCCTGCATTGGGTCACTCGCGCCATCGAGGTGGCCGGCACAGTCGTGATTGTTGCAGGTATTCTGCGTGCCTTCATGGCCTATATGCGCGATGTGCGTGGCGGGCGCTCTGCGGAAGAGGCTTTCAAATCCTGCCGCTCCACTCTGGGCATGGGCATTCTTCTGGGATTGGAACTTCTGGTGGCGGCGGATATTATCAATACTGTCGCCATTGAGCCGACTTTGAACAGCCTTGCTGTTCTCGCTGGAATCGTGCTGATCCGAACTTTCCTCTCCTTCTCGCTGGAAGTGGAGATAGACGGGCGCTGGCCGTGGCAAAAGCCCCGCGGAGAAGAGGGAAAAAAGCTGGAAGAGCGCGTCTGAAGCTCTCTTTCCCACATCTTGACGGCTTGCGCGTTGCCGCCGGCCGGTTAAGTCTCTATTAGGGAGCACACGATGCCGAGGCTGGCCATATGGGCGGGCCTCAGTTTTGGCGCAGTTCAACACATGCTGTGCCATTCACATGATTCCGAGCCCTGAATGACCTCAACCAGTGATTCGAAGAAGAAGGATGGCGGTTTCCTTGAAACCGCTCAGGTGATCTTCCAGGCGCTGCTGATCGCTCTGGTGATCCGCACCTTCCTGTTTCAGCCTTTCAACATTCCTTCCGGTTCCATGAAGGATACGCTGTTGATCGGCGATTATCTCTTCGTCTCCAAATATAGCTATGGCTATTCCCGCTTCTCGTTCCCCTTCTCGCCAGATCTGTTCTCTGGCCGTGTTTTCGGTTCCCAGCCGACTCGGGGCGATGTTGTGGTGTTCAAGCTGCCGCGCGATCATGACGTGGATTACATCAAGCGCGTCATTGGTCTTCCGGGTGACAAGATCCAGATGATTGATGGCTGGCTGCACATCAATGGCCAGCCGGTGCAGCGCGAGCGTCTCTCCGATATCGAGCAGGATGACGGTACTGGCCGTCTGGTGCCTGTGAAGCGCTGGCGGGAAACCTTGCCCAATGGCGTTTCCTACACCATCCTCGATATGGTGGATAACGGCTTTTATGATAACACTCCGGTCTATGAAGTGCCGCTTGGCCATTACTTCATGATGGGTGATAACCGGGATAATTCGGCAGACAGCCGCGTGCTGAGCCAGGTTGGCTATGTGCCGTTTGAAAATCTCATTGGCAAGGCGCAGGTAATCTTCTTCTCCATCAAGGAGGGAGGCGCGGCTTGGCAGATTTGGAACTGGCCCTGGATGGTGAGATGGGATCGCTTGTTCACCACGGTAAACTGAAGGTGCGCGGGTCAGACCTCTCCGCGGTTGAAGCGCGCCTTGGCTATCGCTTTTCGGATCAGGCGCAGCTTGATCTTGCGCTATCGCATATCAGTGCGGTCAAGGGGGCATCTCCGCGCCTGCGCTCCTATCAGCGTCTGGAATTCCTGGGCGATCATGTGCTGGGGGCCGTGGTCTCCCACATGCTGTATGAGGCATTTCCCGGCGCGGAGGAGGGTGAACTTTCCCGTCGTCTGGCTGAGCTGGTGCGCGAGGAAGCCTGCGCTGAAGTAGCAGATGACATGGAGCTTGGCCCGCATATTCGCCTCGGGCCGGGTGAGGCGCAGGCCGGAACCAACAAGCGCCGGGCCATTCTGGCGGATGTGGCCGAATCCGTGGTTGCTGCTGTTTTTCTGGATGGCGGCTATGCGGCCGCGAATGATTTGGTCGAACGCTTCTGGCGCGCCCGGCTGGAGGCACCGCGTCGCCCCTTGCGGGATGCAAAGACGGTTCTTCAGGAATGGGCTCAGGCGCGAGGTTTGCCGCCGCCTGTCTATCGGGAAGTTTCGCGCAGCGGGCCAGACCATGCCCCGAATTTTGTGATGGCGGTTGACCTGCCCGGCCAGGTTTCTGCCGAGGCGCAGGGCTCTTCCAAACAGGCAGCCCAGAAAGCGGCTGCCGCAGCCTTTCTGCTGAGGGAAGGCGTGTGGAACGGAAACGAAGCATGAGCAAGAAGCGACAGGACGAAACCGCCGCGCCTGATTTGGCCGCGACGCCGGATGCCGGCGCTTCCCCGGCCACAATGCCTCAGGATGCAGACATTCCGGCAGAGGTGGAGGCTGGCGCAGACGAACAGCTTGATAATGAGTTCTTCGACGGCGAGCTGGAAGATGACCTCGACGCCATCTTTGACGATGAGCTGGACGAGGACGATATTGAGGGTGGCGAGACCACTGAAGGGACGACCGCCGCAGTTGAGGGGCCCACGCGTTGTGGCTTCGTCGCACTGTTGGGCGCCCCCAATGCTGGTAAGTCCACGCTGACGAATGCGCTGGTGGGTACCAAGGTTTCCATCGTCTCCCACAAGGTGCAGACGACCCGCGCCATCATGCGTGGCATTGTGATGGATGGGCCTTCACAGGTTATTCTTGTGGACACGCCCGGCATCTTCGCGCCACGTCGTCGGCTGGAACGGGCCATGGTGACAACCGCATGGACCCATGCGGCGGACGCTGACATTCTGGCGCTATTGGTGGATGCCAAGCGTGGGCTTGATCCGGATATCGAAGCCCTGCTGAGGCCCTTGGCTGATATTCGCCGGCCCCGCGCGCTCATTCTCACCAAGATTGACCTGATCCGACGCGATACGCTGCTGGCGCTCTCGGCGCAGTTGAATGAACGCCTGCCTTTTGACAAGGTCTTCATGATCTCTGCGCTCACGGGCGATGGCGTGGAGGATGTGCGCCGCTGGTTCTCGCAAAATGTGCAGGAAGGGCCGTGGCTGTACCCGGAAGATCAGGTTTCGGATGCCCCCATGCGCACTCTCGCGGCGGAAATCACCCGCGAGAAGATGTTTCTGCGTTTGCATGATGAGTTACCCTACCGTTCAACCGTGGAAACGGAGAGCTGGAAGGAGTTGCGCAATGGTGCTGTTCGCATTGAGCAGACCATTTATGTAGAGCGCGAAAGCCAGCGCAAGATTGTGCTTGGCAAGGGCGGGCAGGCCATCAAGGCCATCTCCTCCGAGGCCCGTGCCGAGCTCTCCGAAATTATTGAGGCTCCGGTCCATCTTTTCCTGTTTGTGAAAGTGCGCGAGAACTGGGCGAATGATCCGGCGCGTTATCGCGAGATGGGGCTGGAGTTCCCCCGCGGAGGCTGAGGGCTTGAGCCCTCGCCTAGATAGGGCCGGGTATCGTGGAATGGAGCGATGAAGGCATCGTGATTGGCGTGCGACGCCATGGGGAAAGCAGCGCCATTGTGGAGCTGCTCACCCGTCGGCGTGGTCGTCATCTGGGCATGGTGCGGGGCGGTGGCTCACGCCGTCTCGCGCCCTTGCTTCAACCTGGCAACACAGTGAATGCCGTGTGGCGCGCCCGGTTGGAAGAGCATATGGGCAATTACACGCTGGAGCCTTTGCTTCTGCGCGTTGAGATGCTGATGATTCAGCCCCATGCCACTTATGGCATCACCCATATGAGCCAGCTTCTGCGCCTGTTGCCGGAGCGTGATCCTCAATCCCGGCTTTATGCTACTTACACCGCTATTTTGAATGCATTCGGAGATGTTCGGGCTGCGGGTATTCTGCTTGCCCGTTTTGAGTTGGCTCTGTTGCGGGAACTGGGCTTTGGGCTGGAGCTTGAACGGTGTGCCGCGACCGGACAATGCGAAGACCTGATCTATGTTTCGCCGCGCAGTGGGCGCGCCGTTTCCCGCGCGGCTGGTGCGCCTTATGCGGAAAGGCTGTTTGGCCTTCCACCTTTTTTGGTCCACGCTTCAAGCCCATGTTCAGAGCTAGATGTGGAAGAGGCTTTTCGGCTGACAGGCTTTTTTCTGCAAAACAGGGTTCTGGAACCACGAGGCCTACATTTTTCAGAGGCGCGCAGCGGATTCATTGCGGCGTGGCGCAGGGCGAATGCGGTTGAAACATCCTGCAATTCGGTTGCGAGCACTCTGGCCAGCTGATGTCTAGTTGGGAGGCAGAAGCTCTGCTCGCTTGCGATCATAACGCCACATGGCGCCAGGCATCAGCCGAAACCCGCCAATATCCCGCACCACACCATTTTCACTGGCATGATCGAAATGGCCCTTCAATGCGGCCATGCCTGCGCGGGTCAGGGCAATTTCAGCGCCGGCATAGGCACGATAAGCTGTTTCGGCCGAACTGCCATCTCCCCGGACAAAGGAAAGGCTGCTGCAATCGCTGCTGCGAAAGGGCAGACCGGAGACAAGAGGTTCATGGGTGAAAGCGAGTTCATCCAGCCGCAGAAAAAAGGGCAGGTCGGCCAGAAATTGCGCTTCATCCATGGAGTTTACGGCCGCAAAAACACGGGCGACCTTTTCGGGGCCCTCAGCCAACTGTTCCAGTATCCGCTCTTCCGTCAGTGACAGGCCGCTATGAGGCGCAGGCAGCTCTGCCAAGAGGCGTTGCAAGGCCGCGGAAAGATGGGGCAATGCGCTACGGGGCTGGCGGGAGAATGTGGCAAGGCTGGTGGGCGTGGGGGCGGTAAATGCCTCCCAGGCTTCTCTCGCCGTTTCCATCTGTACCTGCGTGACGGGCTTGCGCCGGGTTTTCAGGGTTTTTAGTTCCTCATCGCTCATCAGGCCGAGATAATGATCGGCCTGCACTAGATAGAGGCCCATTCTCTCCGGCTCATGCGAGAAGAAATGGAGAATCTGGATGAGCTGGAGTTGATCGTAAAGATCATGCTCAAACCATAACTCCACTTCGTCATAAGCCGGGTGAACTTCCAGAATAGCATCGCGGCGGGCAAAATCGACCCGCAACTCATCTTGGGGTAGCCCAAGCGCTTCTGCGAGAAAGCTGGCGCGCACGTTAGAGACATCAGCCAGTGCCTGACCGGGGGGCACCGGGCCATCATGCAGCATATCCCGCCACGGCAGGATTTGCCCCCCGATATGCGCGCTCTTCAGGCGGTCAACTGCGACATCTCCGTTGGTGATGATCAGCTTGGGCATGTTCCTGTCTCCACCCGGTTTCACGCTCGCGCATGGCAGGCTGGGCAGAGGGTTCGGCAATGAAGCCCTTCACCCGCGGCCGCGATAGGGGGCCACACCCGTCTCTGGCAGCCAGACACCTGAAGGCAGCGTACCAGTTTGCCAGAAAACGTCGATGGGGATTCCCCCGCGTGGATACCAATATCCGGCAATCCGCAAGAAGCGCGGCTCCAGGCATTCCAGCAGCCGCTTGCCAATCGCCACCGTACAATCCTCATGGAAAGCGCCGTGGTTGCGAAAACTGGCGAGATAGAGCTTGAGCGATTTGGATTCGACCAGAAACTGATCTGGCACATAATCCATCACCAGATGGGCGAAATCCGGCTGGCCTGTCACCGGGCAAAGCGAGGTGAATTCCGGGCAGGTGAAACGCGCCACATAATCCACATCCGGGTGAGGGTTGGGCACCCGGTCCAGCACAGCTTCCTCGGGAGAGGAAGGCATGGGCGTGCTGGCACCAAGCTGAAGTGGCTGGTCAATCATGGGGGCATCCTGTTCGTGGGCAGTCTGTTCAGGCGGATATGAAACCTATTGCGCGGAAAACAGCAATAAGCGGCATGAAGGCGCGGTCTCCTGTGAAGGGGGCACGGCATTATCCTGCACAATCAATGAAGAGCGGGATGCCATGCTTTTGCGTTTCAAAGCATGGGCAAAATGGACTAAAAGCGGCTGGTCTCAACCTCGTTCGCAGAAATTCGGAGAACGGGGCGGGGAAATGAAACTGCGTTGGGGTAGGAGTGCGGAGAAAGCATCGCCCTCCCATATCCGGCGCAATCATGAGATGAGGAAAGAACCGTTATGACCGCCATCGTCGACATCATCGGCCGCGAGATTCTGGATAGCCGCGGCAACCCGACGGTCGAAGTGGATGTGGTGCTGGAAGATGGCTCTTTTGGCCGTGCAGCGGTTCCTTCGGGAGCTTCGACCGGCGCGCATGAGGCCGTTGAACTGCGCGACAATGACGCCGAGCGCTATCTCGGCAAGGGCGTAATCCGCGCTGTGGATGCGGTGAATGACGAAATTTTCGATGCCATTGGCGGCTTTGATGCCGAAGATCAGGTGGCCATCGACGAGGCTCTGATTGCGCTGGATGGCACCAGCAACAAGGCGCGTCTTGGTGCCAATGCCATTCTGGGCGTTTCCATGGCTGTAGCCAAGGCTGCCGCCAGCGCTGCCGGCTTGCCGCTGTATCGCTATGTGGGCGGCGTGAATGCCCGCGTTCTGCCGGTGCCGATGATGAATATTGTCAATGGCGGCGCACATGCTGACAACCCCATCGACTTTCAGGAATTCATGATCCTGCCGGCGGGTGCGGAGAGCTTCTCAGAGGGCCTGCGCTGGGGTGCCGAGATTTTCCACACGCTCAAGAAGTCTCTGCATGCGGCTGGCCACAATACCAATGTGGGCGATGAGGGCGGCTTCGCCCCCAACCTGCCTTCCGCAGACGCCGCGCTGGATTTCGTGATGACTGCCATTGAAAAGGCGGGCTTCAAGCCGGGCGAAGATGTGTATCTGGGGCTGGATTGCGCCTCCACCGAGTTCTTCAAGAACGGTGCTTATGTCTATGAGGGCGAGGGCAAGACCCGCGACATTGACGCGCAGGTGAAATATCTGGCTGATCTCGTGGCGCGCTATCCCATCGTCACCATTGAAGATGGTATGGCGGAAGATGACTGGGCCGGCTGGAAGCTGCTGACGGACACCATTGGCGACAAGTGCCAGTTGGTGGGTGACGATCTGTTCGTGACCAATGTGGAGCGTCTCTCCCGCGGCATTCGCGAAGGCGTGGGTAACGCCATTCTCGTGAAGGTGAACCAGATCGGCTCTCTGAGCGAAACGCTGGACGCCGTGGAAATGGCTCACAAGGCTGGTTATCGCGCTGTGATGTCTCATCGCTCTGGCGAGACCGAGGACGCCACCATTGCTGACCTGGCTGTGGCCACCAATTGCGGGCAGATCAAGACTGGCTCTTTGGCCCGTGCGGACCGCACTGCCAAGTACAATCAGCTGCTGCGCATTGAGCAGGAGCTGGGCGATCAGGCCCGATATGCTGGCAAGGCCGCGCTGAAGGCCCTTGCCTGAGCCATATTTTAAGCTGCCTTGTAGCTTGATGGATAAAGAAAACGCCCGGCTTCATGTCGGGCGTTTTTATGTGCTGGGGCTGCCAGAACTACGAGCAGATCCAAAGACACGCATTCTGCATCTTACAGGGTGCAGGTAGGTGAGGCCCCTTCAGGGCCAGACATAAAAGCCGCTCTGGCAGCCTTCAAATGTTGCGGGCGGCAAACACTTCACCCAAAAGCACCTGTAGACCAGACCACAACATCTGCAAGCCGATGGCGAGCAGAATGAAAGCGAACAGACGCACCAGCACATCCGTTCCGCGCCGACCCAGCACGCGCTCAATGGTACCCGCCTCGCGATAGGCGAAATAAATGGTCAGAGCGATCGCAACCAACGCACTGAGAGCTGCAATGGCTTCGACCATCACCTGCATCAGGCTATCTGGTGTGATCGGGGTATGTCCTGCGGAAATGGCGATTGCTGTCGCAATCACCCCAGGCCCCACGGTGAGCGGCAAGGTCAGCGGGTAGAAGGCATTCTCAAGGGCTGTTTCTTCATTGAGAGCAACCGCTTCAGAGTGCTTATTGGATTGGACGCCTTGATGCAGCAGGCTCCAGCCGATTGAGGCGACAACCAGACCGCCAGCCATGTGCAGAACTGGAAGAGAAACGCCAAAAAAGGTGAGAATGCGCGCACCAAACAACATGGCGCAAACCAGCAAAATAAAGCCATAGAGGGCTATTTTGCGAGCGAGATGTCTGCGTGTCGTGGGTGAGCAATGGCGCACGAACGACAGAAAAATGGGCGCACCCCCCAGCGGGTTAATGATGGGGAAGAGGGAGGCGTAGACGATAAGAAAAATATTCAGAAAGCTGCTGAAGACTTCAAACGTCATGTGGAAGCTCATGCGCTATCGGAAGCTTGCCGCTTCATATGGAGGGGTGTTTGGAATGTCGTGAAGGGGCAATGCCGGCATCTGCCCGGACTGTTCGCTACCAAGTGAACTTCTCAGCAGCGCACAGCAAGCCTATCCATGGCAATCAGGGCAGATTTTTGTTCAATCTTCCTTGTCCAGGCGCTCCCACCCCTGCGGGGTCAGGCGTTCCTGAGGCAGAAAGCGGCGCTTGTAATCCATCTTGTGGGAGCCTTTGACCCAATAGCCGAGATAGACATAGGGCAGGTTCAGCGCACGGGCTTTCTCAATATGGTCAAGGATGAGAAATGTCCCAAGAGAGCGGTGTTGCGCATTGGGATTGAAGAAAGAATACACCATGGACAAGCCGTCTGACAAAATATCCGTCAGCGCGACAGCAATCAGGTCACCGCGCCCCTTGCGTGATGAAACTTGAGAAGGGGCCTGGCTGGTGATGGCTTGTTGGCCTTCAGGGGAGGCCGCGCGCTTGCGATATTCAATCAGATAGGTTTTCACATGCGTGTCTTCCACCATCTGGGCGTAATCCAGCGCGCTCATATCAGCCATGCCGCCTGAACCGTGGCGGCTGTTCACATAGGCCTGAAACAAGGCGTACTGCTCGGATGACGGGGTCGGTGGTAGCAGAGCGCTGACCAGATCCTCGTTATGCTTGCGCACGCGCCGGAAGCTACGGCCTTCCTCAAAGTCGTTCACACACACGCGCACAGATACGCAGGCCCGGCACCCCTCACATGCCGGGCGATAGGCGATAGACTGGCTGCGCCGAAACCCACCTTGGCTCAGCACATCATTCAGCATGGCGGCGCGTTCACCAACGAGGTGGGTAAACACCTTCCGCTCCTCCCGCCCAGACAGGTATGGGCAGGGGGCGGGTGCCGTCAGGTAGAATTGGGGTGTGTCGCGCGGGTGTTCAGTCACTTCAGTCTAGCCTCAAACTTCCCCACCATCGCCGCAAGTTCAGGTTGCGTCAAAGGGGAAGTGACATAGGGCGTGAAAATCATCAGTTACGCAGCAGGGCTGCCCGATTTTCCGAATTAACCATAACAGTGCCCAGCAAATAATCGTGCAGCAAGCGGCGCCTGTTATTGAAGAGTGGCAACAGAAGCACAAGAGGCGTGAGAGCGCTGACGGAAACCCAGAAGCACACGGCATGTACAGCGCCGAGCAATGAATAACAGGGAGCACCATACCAGGTGCGCAGCTCAATATTCATCATCCGCATGCCGATGGTTGCGGAAGCGGGCGACCCAAGGGTGATCGCGCTATAAAGAATGGCCCATATGATAAGAGCCGGACCCAGCAGGGAAAAAAGCATCCATCCCAAGCTGAGAGTGAGAATGCCAAAGAGAAAGATGAAAATCGCCAGCCCGAAAATAGGACCGAGAATCAGCACCACATCCAGCAAGAAGGCGACGATTCTCCGTGAGAGTACGCCATCGAAATATTCCGGCTGCGTGACAGGATCATAGGCGTGCGCATAGACTGGACCGCTCTGCGCACCGCCATATGTGTTCCCTGAACCGTCGTTCATGTTATGTGCCAAACTTCATCCTCCGATAGGGTGGGAGGCGGACAAATGAAGCGACATCACGGTTTGAAGTCGCTATTTCTCCTGAAAAGGTAAGAAACCTGAGAGGTGACGCAAGGGCTCTGCCCCGTAAAGTGAAGGTTCCGGCAGCGGGCCAAATAGGGTGTCGACGCGAAACGCCTTACCAATCAACGGTTCCTGCACCAAGGCGCTGAACTGGCAGCCCCATTTCCTCAAGAGCCTTCTGGATAACATCCGCGTGAAGTTTATCGCGGGTTTCCAGCGTCAGATCCAGACGCGCGCCCTTGGCCGGCACATCCAGGAAGGTGCGGCTGTGGTGCACATCCAGAATATTCCCCCCGAGCTGGCCGATAAGCGTGGAAATGCGCCCCAACATGCCGGGCCTGTCCATGAGGGTGAGGCGGAAGGAAACGATACGGCACTCACGTTCCAGCTCCCGCAGCAGGATGCCGGCCAGAACACGCTCATCAATATTACCGCCGGAAACGACAAGGCCGACAGTCTTGCCCTTGAAGCGTTCCGGCTCAGTCAAAAGGGCGGCAAGGCCCGCAGCCCCGGCCCCCTCAGCCAAGGTCTTCTGGTGCATCAGCAGCGCATTGACAGAACGCTCCAGAGCGGATTCCTCGGCGAGAATAATGCTTGGAACGAGACGCCGTATGACGCGCTCAGTATTGCCGCCGGCTGTTGGCACGGCAATGCCTTCCGCCAAAGTGGGGCCCCCACAGGGGCGGGGCTGGCCGGTGAGCGCGCTCCACATGGCCGGGTAGAGTGCCGCTTCTACACCGATGATTTCCGTTTCCGGGGAATGGCCCGCAAAAGTTACGGCCATGCCGGAGATGAGGCCGCCGCCGCCAATAGGCACCACCACCATATCGAAACGGGGGCCATCCTCGATCATTTCCAGTGCGATGGACCCTTGGCCGGCGATTACATCCGGGTCGTCATAGGGGTGCACGAAAACGCGTCCGTCCACCTTGGCGATACGCTCCGCCTCGCGGAAGGCGTCCGATACGGTATCCCCATAAAGAATGACGCTCGCACCATGCGCCTCCGTCGCCATCACCTTCACCTGTGGGGTGGTTTCCGGCATGACGATGGTGGTGGAAATACCCAGTCGTCGCCCATGATAGGCGACAGCCTGGGCATGGTTTCCGGCAGACATGGCGACCACACCGCGCTGGGCCTCATCCGGGGCCAAGCGGGAGAGCTTCACCAAAGCACCGCGCTCCTTGAAAGAGGCAGTGACCTGGAAGTTCTCATATTTCACCCACACATCCGCCCCTGTCAGTCGTGACAAGCGTGGCGCGGGCAGGGTGGGGGTGCGCAGAATGGACCCGGCAAGCAGAGCGCGCGCCCCTTCCACATCGGCAAGGGTGACGGGCAGATCTTCAAGCGCGGTGTCTGTCATGTCGGGTCTTTCTACGGGAAGTGAGGCGGTGGCGCGGTCAGCGCCCTGCGGCCATCATTTCAGCCACGCGGGGGGCGAAATAGGTGAGAATGCCGTCTGCCCCCGCTCGTTTGAAGGCCATCAGGCTTTCCAGCATAATGCGCTCACCATCGACCCAGCCATTGCGGGCGGCACCCTCAAGCATCGCATATTCCCCAGAGACTTGATAGGCGAAGGTCGGCAGGCCAAATGCCTCTTTCACCCGCCAGACAATATCCAGATAAGGCAGGCCGGGCTTGATCATCAGCATGTCCGCACCTTCATTCACATCCAGCTCGGCTTCGCGCAGGGCCTCAAGGCCATTGGCGGGGTCCATCTGGTAGGTGCGTTTGTCGCCGGTCAGTGTCTTGGCTGTACCAATGGCATCGCGGAAGGGACCATAGAAAGCGGAGGCATATTTCGCGGCGTAGGACATGATCTGCACATCCTGATAGCCGGCTTCATCCAGCCCTTCGCGAATCGCGCCGATACGGCCATCCATCATGTCAGAAGGTGCAATCACATCGGCCCCGGATTGCGCCTGCACGACAGACTGACGTACCAGCACTTCCACCGTTTCATCATTCAGTATCCGCCCTTCTTCCATCAGGCCGTCATGGCCATGGCTGGTATAGGGGTCCAGGGCGACGTCGGTGATGAGGCCAAGTTCCGGCACTTCCGCCTTGATGGCGCGCAGGGCCTTGCAGATGAGATTGTCTTCGTTCAGGGCCTCATTGCCCATCTCGTCGCGCAATCCGGCATCGACATAGGGAAAGAGGGCCAACGCGGGAATGCCCAGCTTTGCGGCGTTTTCAGCGGCTCGCACCAGTTGGTCCACTGTATGGCGCTCCACTCCAGGCATGGAGGGAATGGCTTCGCGCTTGTTCTCTCCGGCCATGACGAAGACGGGCCAGATCAGATCATCCTGTGTCAGCGTGTTTTCGCGCACCAATCTGCGGGTCCAGTCGCTCTTGCGGTTCCGGCGCGGGCGATGAACCAGATCGAGAGACGTGGGGGAGGGGCGGGCGGAGGTGGTGTGCGGCATGACAAACTCGAATCACTGAGGCTGGCAGAGCCTGCCGGCCCATGCAGGAGAGAGCTTTTCTTATAGCGTGCCTTGCCCCGTGATGAGACGAAAATCTCGCCTCAATTCGTTTCTTTCAATCGAAATAACTCGAAAAATCAATGTACTGAGTTACCCTTGGGGCAGGGCTGCGGGGCTGATACAAAAAGGGCCGCAATTAAATGCGGCCCTTTCAGAACTCATTCCTCCCATGGCGGCGCATCGTCTGTCGCCGCGGGCTCCTGAGGTGCGGCTTTGGCCGGCGCCTTGCGGGTCGCCGCACGTTTGCGGGGGGCTGGCTTTTTCACCTCGGCCTCATCGCCACTTTCTTCCACAGGCGCACCTTCCTCCGCGACCTTTGCACGAGTGGCCTTCTTGGGGGCGGCCTTGGCCTTGGTTGTTTTTGTGGCGGCGGTCTTCTTCGTCGTGGTTTTGGTGGTGGTCTTGGTTGTCGCCTTCGTCGTCTTGCGCCCCTTGGCCGGAGATGCTGCCGCCTTGGCGTCAATCAACTGAACGGCCTCCTCAAGCGTGATAGCTTCGGGATCAACCGTTTTCGGCAAAGTGGCGTTGATCTTTCCATGGTTGGCATAGGGGCCGAAGCGCCCCGCCCGTACTGTCACGGAACCACCCAGAGTGGGGTGTTCTCCCAGTTCACGCCCAGCCGGTGCACCGCGCCCGCCGCGACCCTTACTGGCCTTTTCGGCAATCAACGCGACAGCGCGATTGAGGCCGAGGGTGAGCACATCATCCCCCTCCTCAAGATTGGCATAGATGCGACCATGCTGGACATAAGGCCCGTAGCGCCCGATGCCCGCCAGAATCGGCGCGCCGTCATCCGGATGAGCGCCAACTTCTCGCGGCAGAGCCAGCAGCTTGAGCGCCGTTTCAAGGTCCACATCCGCCGGCGCCAGCCCCTTGGGCAGAGAAGAGCGCTTGGGCTTCTCCTTGTCCTTGGCCTCTCCAAGCTGGAGATACGCGCCAAAACGGCCCACGCGGACGGTAACCTCTTCACCCGTTTCCGGGTCTTTCCCCAGTGGGCGGTTCCCATCTCCCTCCGGCTTTCCATCTCCGCCGGAAAGCGGTTGGGTGTAACGGCATTCGGGATAATTGGAACAGCCGATAAACGCACCATAGCGGCTCATCTTGAGAGAGAGCCGGCCGGCTCCGCAGGTGGGGCACAGGCGTGGATCAGAGCCGTCTTCCTTGGGAGGGAAGATGTGGGCTGTCAGCAACTCATCCAGCGCATCCAGAACCTCGGAAACGCGCAGTTCCTTGGTGGCATCAATCGCGGCGTGGAAATCCTGCCAGAAGTCCCGCAGCACCTGCTTCCAGTCAATTTCGGCGGCGGAAATCTTGTCGAGCTTCTCTTCAAGATCCGCCGTGAAATCATACTGCACATAGCGCTGGAAAAAGCTTTCAAGGAAGGCCACCACCAGCCGGCCCTTATCCTCCGGCATGAGGCGCTTCTTCTCCAGCTTCACATATTCGCGGTCCCGCAGCACAGCCAGAACGGCCGCATAGGTAGAGGGCCGGCCAATGCCCAGCTCTTCCATCCGCTTGACCAGAGACGCTTCGGAGAAGCGGGGCGGTGGTTCGGTGAAATGCTGGGTGGTTGTGATCTCGCGCTTGTCGAGGGGCTCGTCCGCGCTCATGGCGGGGAGGCGGCGGCCTTCCTCATCCTCATCCTCGTCATCCTTCCCCTCGCGATAGAGGGTCAGAAAGCCATCAAATTTCACCACTGTGCCTGTGGCTGTCAGGTCCAGCGTCCGCTCGCCAGCCTTGGCTTCGATATCAGCTGTCGTGCGTTCCAGCAGAGCTGATTCCATCTGGCTCGCGACCGTCCGGGTCCAGATCAGTTCATAAAGGCGCGCCTGTTCTGCATCCAGATAGCGGGCCATCTCGCGCGGGTGGCGGGCTGGGTCCGTGGGGCGAATGGCTTCATGCGCTTCCTGCGCATTCTTGGCCTTCACGGTATATTTGCGCGGCACACCGGGCAGGTAGCGCGGTCCGAACTTGCTGGAAATGGCATTGCGCGTGGCCGCAATGGCTTCAGGAGCCATATCCACACCATCGGTACGCATATAGGTGATGAGACCTTGCGTCTCACCGCCCAGATCCACGCCCTCATACAGGCGCTGAGCTATCTGCATGGTGCGGGCAGGGGCCAGCCCCAGCTTTCTGCTGGCTTCCTGTTGCAGGGTAGAGGTGGTGAAGGGTGGCTGGGGGTGGCGCTTGACCGGCTTGGCCTCCACCCCCCGCACGCGGAAGCTGGCAGTTTCCAGCGCAGCCCGGAAGCCTGCGGCCTCTTCACCGCTGCCCACGCTTAGACGGGTGATCTTTTTGCCATCAGCGCCGACAAGGCGGGTTTCGAATTCATCGCTGCGAGGCGTGGCCAGACGCGCAGCGATGGACCAGTATTCGCGCGCAACAAATGTCTCGATCTCCCGCTCGCGATCGCAGACAAGGCGCAGGGCAACGGATTGTACCCGCCCTGCGGAGCGCGCGCCGGGCAATTTGCGCCACAGCACAGGCGAGAGATTGAAGCCGACCAGATAATCCAGAGCGCGTCGGGCGAGATAGGCATCCACAAGCGCTACATCAATGGCGCGCGGAGCCTTCATGGCATCCAGAATGGCCTGTTTGGTGATGGCGTTGAACACCACCCGCTCGACCTTCTGGCCCTTCAACGCCTTCTTCTGCCGCAACACCTCCAGCACATGCCAGGAGATGGCTTCTCCTTCGCGATCCGGGTCAGTGGCGAGAATAAGGGTATCGGCCGCCTTTACGGCCGTGGCAATTTCATTGAGCCGCTTCTGAGCCTTGGGGTCGACCTCCCACAACATGTGGAAATCCGCATTCGGATCAACCGAACCATCCTTGGACGGCAAGTCCCGCACATGGCCGTAGGAGGCGATCACCTCATAGCCGGGGCCCAGATATTTATTGATCGTCTTTGCCTTAGCGGGCGATTCGACGATGACGACCTGCATGACGACCCAGTCTCTTGCATAACCGCCCATTCATTCGGAGCGGCCCGATTGATTAAGGCACTGGAGCGTTGCTTATGCCTGGCCTTGCGGCGCGGGAACATAGACAGCCATCCCAATGGCCCCGTGTCACCCCATAAGGCGTAACAGCACCCCAGATTCCCAAACAGAAGGGAGCACGCTGCCCCAGTGAAGCGGGCGCACCATGAGCAGGTGTGGGCCACCTGTCAAATTTCATCTTTCCACGAATTAATCGAGATGTTTTGATATATGCAACCGTAAGTATGTTTTGATATGCACATCAACCGACAATTGTTAGGATGTTACGCAACCTACCTTGGGAGAGGATCGGTTTGATGAACAAACCCACAGATCACGCCTTGCCAGATGATCCCGTCATGTTTGCGGCATATGTTGCCTCAATCAGCGGTGAACTTGCACGCATTTCACGGGAAAATGGCCTGTCGACTCTGGCTTACATTCTTGAGATGGCACGGCTGGAAGCACGCAATATCACCTTGACTGAACAGGATGCCAGCGCAGAGCAGCAAACAGCGCAGACCAATTGATGGAGAGAGCGGGGGCTCCTCCATCAAGAATGATTCTAATGTAGATTCATGCCAAGGGCTACTCAGTTCAACGAAGCGCGATAAGGCCCGTGCCGGGCCGATCAATCCGGCCAGCCAGCTCAAGTTCAAGCAATGCGGCCTGTATTTCAGGGGCGCCAAAACCTGACAGCCTCACCAGATCGTCGATCGAAACAGGGGCTGGGCCCAGAAGCATTGAGAGCCGAGAGCGCACATCATCATCTGGATTCGGAACAGGTGGGAAAAGCGCGGGCGCAGCTGACGCATCCGCAATGGATGGCACGTGCCCGTCGGCCATTGGCGACAGGACATCCAGAATGTCCTGAGCACAGCTAACAAGAGTCGCCCCTTGTCGGATCAGGCTGTTTGTTCCTTCCGCACGCGGATCAAGTGGTGAGCCGGGCACTGAAAAAACCTCGCGCCCTTGCTCATTCGCCAAACGCGCTGTGATGAGAGAGCCGGAGCGCAGAGCGGCTTCGACCACCACCACGCCATAAGACATGCCCGACACCAGTCTGTTCCGACGTGGAAAATCTCTGGCGCGCGCTTCCCAGTTGAGGGGCATTTCGGAGACCACAGCGCCTTCTTCGGCTATCCGCTCCATCAACGCCAGATTCTGGGGCGGGTAGGGGCGCGCCAAGCCTCCAGCCAGCACAGCAACAGTTGATGTGCCGAGGCTGGCTTCATGTGCAATGGTGTCTATGCCGCGAGCAAGGCCGGAAGCAATTGTCCAGCCGGCAAGGCCCAGATCACGGGCTAGACGACTGGCAATCGTGCGCCCAGCCGCAGAGGCATTTCGCGCGCCGACAATCGCGACCATATGGTTCCGCAAAATATCCGGGCGGCCTCGGACCGCAAGAAGCGGTGGCGCATCATCCAACATGCGTAGGGCTTTCGGATATTCCGCCTCCCCCAGCGCAACCAGACGGCCGCCCAACGCTTCCAGCGCTGCAATCTCATCCTCTGCTTCTGAGACCGAAGGGTTGCGAGGCGGGAGTAACCTGCCACCCCTGTGCGCCAGGGCTGGCAATGCCTCAAGGGCTGCGGCCGCCCCTCCAAACTGGTTCAGAAGCGCGCGAAATGTGCGAGGGCCGACATTCTCAGTTCGAATCAGACGCAGCCAATCCCGCCTTTGGGCGGGAGAAAGCATTGAATCTATGGGAAAAACGGCTGAGACGGGCTGCATTTTCAGGACAATCAGCCCTTCGCACCAATTTTGCCCTCAGTGCCATTCAGCAGGCGGGCAATATTCTGGTGATGTTTCAGCCAGAGCAGCACGGTGAGAGCCGCCAGAAGCCCGGCGATATGGAGGTCACCCAGCAGCCAGAGCGTAACAACCGTGGCAACCGAGGCTACCAAGGCTGCGAGAGACGAATAACGCGTGGTGAAGGCCACCAAAAGCCAAGCTATGGCAAAGGCGGCAGCACCTTGCCAAGCTAGGCCCAGCGTGATGCCCAGAAAAGTGGCTACGCCCTTGCCACCACGGAAGCGCAGCCAGACCGGGAAAATATGCCCAACGAAAGCACCAAAGCCGGCAGCCAGCGCAGCCGAATAACCCAGAAAGTGAGATGCGAGCAGAACAGCAGCTGTGCCCTTCAGGGCATCGCCCAGCAGGGTCAGCGCCGCCAGATCCTTCCGCCCGGTGCGCAGCACATTGGTGGCGCCGATATTGCCAGATCCAATCCCGCGAATATCGGCGGTGCCGGCAGAGCGAGTCAGAAGCAGCCCGAAGGGGATCGAGCCCAGCAGATAACCCAGAATCAGGGCGAGGGGATGCCCCATCGCTTGCGGCAGATCAGCGAGCATGAGAGGCCCTCTGCGCCGGCTGGGTGAACTCAAGCGTATTCATAGACAACATTCCCCGCAACAATGGTGCGCAGAACCCGCCCCATGAGACGAGCGCCATCAAACGGAGTGTTGCGGGAGCGGGACTTAAGCGAGGCCGGATCCAGCACAAAGGGCATATCCGGATCAAGAACCATGACATCCGCAGGCGCACCAGGACGCAATGTTCCAGCATCCAGGCCCAGAAGCTGAGCCGGACGGGTGGAGAGGGTCGCCAGCATGGTGCCAAGATCCACTGCGCCGGCATGCACGAGGCGCAGGGCCGCTGGAAGAAGGGTTTCAATGCCGGCTGCACCAGGCTCCGCCTCGGAGAAGGGCAGGCGTTTGCCTTCCACATCCTGCGGGGTGTGATCGGAAACCACCACGTCGATCAGGCCCGATCCAATGGCGCGGATCAGGGCCTGCCGATCATCTTCGGTCCTCAACGGCGGGCGCAGCTTGAAATAGGTGCGGTAGCCGGCAATATCCAGCTCATTGAAACACAGATGGTTGATTGAGGCCGAAGCCGTGATAGGTAGCCCAGCCTCTTTCGCCCGCGCCAGAACCTCCAGCGATTCGATGCAGGTGAGGGCGGCGGCGTGATAACGCCCGCGAGCATCGCCCACAAGGCGGACATCCCGTTCCAGAATGATGGTTTCAGCTGATTTGGGTACACCGGAGAGCCCCAGACGGGAAGCGAACTCGCCTTGGTTCATATCCCCGCCGGAGAGGGTTGAATCCTCTGTATGGTGCACGATCAGCGCATCAAAATCACGGGCATAGGTCAAAGCACGGCGCAGAACACGCGCGTTCATCACCGAGCGATGACCATCCGTGAAGGCGACCGCTCCTGCCGCCTTCAGCAGACCCATTTCCGTCATTTCCTCACCCTTGCGGGCCTTGGTGATGGCGGCCATGGGGTGAATATGCACCACGGCAGTATCCCGCGCACGGCGCAGGATGAAGTCCACGATGGCGGGTTCATCCACCATTGGGGCTGTATCCGGCTGGCAGACGAGGGTCGTTACCCCTCCTGCTGCCGCAGCATGGCTGGCGCTGGCCAGTGTCTCCAGATGCTCGAAACCGGGCTCACCCACAAAGGCGCGCATGTCGACCAGGCCGGGCGCGACGACGGCACCCTTGCAGTCAACCAGCTCGGCCCCATCGGGAATGCCGGCGCTGGCAATACCGGCTGCGGCATCTTTCACGACACCTTCGGCCAGAAAGACATCGCCGCGAAAATCCGCCCCACGGGAAGGGTCGATCACACGGGCATTGGCGAGCAGGAGCGGGCGCGGCTCCACAGAAGGGCGGGCATCACGCATTGGGCAACTTCCGGGCAAGGGTATCGAGCACGGCCATGCGCACGGCCACACCCATTTCCACCTGCTCGCGAATAAGCGAGCGCGGACCATCGGCAATGTTGGAACTGATTTCCACACCGCGATTCATGGGGCCGGGATGCATCACCAGCACATCCGGGCTGGCGCGCCGCAGCTTGGCTTCATCCAGCCCGTAATAATGAAAATATTCCCGCACAGAGGGTATGAAGGAGCCACTCATGCGTTCCCTCTGAAGGCGCAGCATCATCACGATATCCGCGCCATCCAGTCCCTGCTCCATGGAGTGGAACACCTCCACGCCGAAATTCTCGATGCCGGCGGGCAGAAGGGTCGATGGCGCGACAAGACGCACGCGGGCCCCCATCTTCGCGAGTAGCAGCATGTTGGAACGGGCCACGCGCGAGTGAAGAACATCCCCGCAAATGGCGACGACCAGATTTTCGAGCTGCCCTTTGTTTCGGCGAATGGTCAGCGCATCCAGAAGCGCCTGCGTGGGATGCTCGTGGGAGCCATCCCCGGCATTGACCACGCAGCAATCCACCTTGCGGGCCAGCAGCGCCACCGCACCGGATGACTGATGGCGCACCACCAGAATATCCGGATGCATGGCGTTGAGCGTGATGGCGGTATCCACCAGCGTCTCACCCTTCTTCACGGAAGATGAGCCGACGGACATGTTCATCACATCCGCCCCAAGCCGTTTCCCCGCTATTTCGAACGAGGATTGGGTGCGGGTGGAATTCTCGAAAAAGAGGTTGATCTGGGTGCGCCCGCGCAGCGTGGCGCGCTTCTTCTCAACCTGCCTGTTGAGTTCAACGAACTCTTCGGCAAGGTCGAGCAGACCCGTGATCTCACCGGCGGAAAGGGCCTGAATACCGAGAAGATCCCGGCCCGAGAGTGTGAATGCTGGAGCAGATGGCATGGCAGAGCGAGGCATATCCCCAGTGTGGCTCTGCGACAAGCCGCATGAGCCTGTTACAGGCCGGAATTCGTTCAGGTTGGATGTCTGCAAAAGTGCTGCGCAGCATCATGCCTTATTTTTGCTGGGTCGGATGCTGATATTTTCGTTATGGAGCAAATTTCAAAACCAGTGGAGAAAGGCCGATGCGGGGACTGAAGGCAGGATTGCGGAACACCGCTATGTTCCTCGTACTTTTCACGGGCTTTGCTTCTCCGGCTGTAGCCCAGGATGAGCCGGGAAGCACCTCTCAGAGCTGGTCCCGCACTTATGGAATCGGCGCTTGTGTGAACTGTGCCGGTGGTACCGGTATTGTCACGGGAGAAAAGGCCGGGCGCGAAGTGCTGGGCATTACGTCTGGTATCATGGGTGCTCTGAGCGCCCCCTTCATGCCCCAAGCTGAGGCGCCCCCTCCTGAGGTTTTTACCCAGAATCCGCCAGCGGGGAAAAATTGCTGGGTTGATCCCGGTGCAGGTCAAAAAGGCTATTGGGCGAGCTGTCCCACAATCCGGCACTGATGCTCTTTCATTACGAGCGAAAAAGCCAGCCACTCGAATCAAAAGGTGTCTTCTGATTCATCGCCATCAGGGCCGGCCTGATGCGCCAGAAAATCAATCGCCCCCTCCAGAATGAAGGCTGCGGCGTGCTGATCCACCACCGCTGCCCGTTTGGCGCGGCTGACATCGGCGGAAATCAGCGCCCGCTCTACCGCGACGGTTGAAAGGCGCTCATCCCAGAGCGCGATCGGGAGTGTGGTGAGCTTGGAGAAATTGCGCGCGAAAGTGCGGCTGGCCTGTGCCCGAGGCCCTTCCGAGCCGTCCATGTTCAGCGGCAGGCCCAAAACAAAACCGACAGCCCGCCGCTCTTCGGCAAGCACCAGAAGCCGCTGGGCATCCGCCGTGAATTTGGTGCGCCTCACGGTCTCCACAACAGTCGCCAGTCGCCGGTCTGGATCACAACTGGCGACGCCGATGGTTTTCGTGCCGAGATCCAGCCCCAGAAGCGCGCCGCGTGCCGGCAGGGCGGAGGCCAGTTCGGCCAATGGACCGACAAGAGCGGCGACGGGGCTATTCATGGGTTTTTCCTGGCTATCGTTCATACGCGTGCGGCTTCATCCAGCATGTCGAGCGCAACCAAAATTGCGGCCCGACGTACTTCATCGCGCCCCAACTCACCAAAGCACATTTTGCGATGGCTGATGTGCCCGTTTTTCAGGGCGCAGGCGAAATGCACAAGGCCAACAGGCTTTCCGGCAGAGCCTCCGCCTGGCCCGGCAATTCCGGTGATGGAAACGGCGACGTCCACGCCAGCCGCTTTGCAGGCCCCCCTGGCCATGGCCCGCGCGGTTTCCTCGCTCACCGCACCATGCGCCGCCAGCACGGTTTCAGGCACGTCCAGCATACTCATTTTGGCAGCATTGGAGTAGGTGACAAAACCCCGGTCGACGACATCCGAAGAACCCGGCAAAGCCGTCAGGGCACCGGCGACAAGGCCACCCGTACAGGATTCTGCTGTTGCCAGTGTCCAGCCGCAGGCGCGAAACGCCTTCAGAACCACATCGGCGCGGCCATAAATCTGCGCATCAATCATGCGTCACCTTCGGAAAAAGGCAGGCGAATGGTCGCGCTGGCCATGGCTGCAATGCCTTCCCGGCGGCCGGTGAAGCCCAGCTTTTCGCTTGTCGTGGCTTTCACGCTGATGCGGGCAGCCGGAATATCGCAAATGGCGGAGATGGATGCGCGCATGGCTTCACGATGCGGGCCGATTTTGGGGGCTTCGCAGATCAGCGTCAGATCGAGATGCGCAATGCGCCCGCCCAGCGACCGCACCTTGTCAACTGCATGGCGCAGGAAGCGATCCGATGACGTGCCCTTCCATTGCGGGTCCGATGGCGGAAAATGCGAGCCGATATCCCCGTCACATAACGCCCCCAGCAGGGCATCAGTCAGGGCGTGCAGGCCGACATCCGCATCTGAATGGCCGGAGAGGCCGGCGCTGTGGGTTATGGTGACGCCCCCCAGAATGACATGATCCCCCGGAGCAAAGGCGTGGACATCAAAGCCTGTTCCGGTGCGCACATCGCCAAGGCTGGCCCAGGAGGGAGTACTCTTCTGCTGAGCAACAGGGGCTGCCATACGGGCCTTCTCCATATCTTCCACGGATGTAAGCTTCATATTCGCAGCCTCACCCTCAAAGGTGAAAACGGGCTGTCCGGCCCATTCCATCACTGCGGCATCATCCGTAAGGTTGCGAATGCCGGCCTGTGCCGCAGCCTCATGGGCGGAGTGCAACAAATTGTAACGGAAGGATTGCGGCGTCTGAACGGTGCGCAGGGCATCTCTCTGGAGTGTGGCGACGACTTGGCCTTCGGCATCCACCTGCTTGATGGTATCTGTAACCGACAGCACGGGAATAGCCGCCCCATGTTCCCCGGCAGCCTTTATGGCCCGCGCCAACAGGGCAGGGGTGGCGAAGGGGCGGGCGGCGTCGTGCACCAGTACCAGCTCAGGCGCGTGTCCGGCCAGAACCTTCAGGCCGGCATGAACGGATTCCTGCCGTGTTGCGCCACCTTCCACGGGAGTGAGTATTTTCTCCAGGCCGATTGCGGCTTGCGCAAACAGATCCGCGTCATTCAGGTGGATAACGGGCAGAATGGCCGTGATGCCCGGCATGTTGGCGAACAGGCGCAATGTGTGGCGCAAGATCGGCTCACCAGCCATCTGGTGATATTGCTTGGGCAATCCGCCGCCTGCACGGGTGCCACGGCCCGCAGCGACAATGATGGCGACACAGCTCATAACGCCTCATTCCTGTTAGAGTGCGTGTTGAAGCCTTTTGTGTTCCTCAGTGCAAGAGGTTGGTTTTCGGCAAGAGGCAAACTGAGACGATTGTCATTTTGCGCAGCCTGCGCCGCAATTTGTGATGACACGGGCCTGTTTTGAATGGCAATGCACTTGCATCATCCTTGAGTGTGTCTAGAATTAAGGCACAAACGGAGTGGCCCACTTTCTGTGCAGATATTCCAGTCTTCTCAGCCCCCCGCCCTGCGGATCGGCCCGCACACCCTGCCAAACGCCGTGGTTCTGGCCCCGATGGCAGGCATTACTGATGCGCCAGTGCGGCGCATGGCGGTGCGCTATGGGGCTGGGCTGGTGGTTTCCGAGATGATCGCCAGCGCGGCCCTGATGGAAGATCATCCAGAAATGATGTTGAAGGCCGAAGGGCAGGGTGTGCCTCTTCATGTGGTGCAGATTGCCGGGAATGATCCCTACTGGATGGGAGAGGCCGCCCGGCGGGCCGAGGCGGCAGGCGCCCATATTATTGATATCAATATGGGCTGCCCAGCCAAGCGGGTGACAACAGGAGCTGCCGGCTCCGCCCTGCTGCGCAATTTTCCTCTGGCTCGCGAGATTATTCAGGCCGTACGCGCAGCCGTGCAGGTGCCTGTTACGGTGAAGACCCGGCTGGGGTGGGATGAAAACAGCCCGACAGCCATTGATCTGGCACGTATGGCTGAGACAGAGGGGCTCTCACTGGTTACAATTCACGGGCGCACACGTTGCCAGTTCTACAAGGGGCAGGCGGATTGGGCGGCCATCCGTCCTGTGGTTGAGGCCGTGAAGATTCCAGTGCTGGCGAATGGCGATCTGACACGCGTGGAAGATACCCCGGCCATGCTTGCCGCCTCTGGTGCGGCAGGCGTCATGATCGGGCGCGGTGCGCAGGGGCGGCCCTGGTTTCCGGGGCAGGCTGCGGCTTTTCTGGCGAGCGGGCAGGCGATCCCTGCTCCGCCTCTGGCCGAACAGCGCGATGTTCTTCTGGAATTATATGAGGCTTGGCTTTCCCTTTATGGCTCAGCCCTTGGTGTGCGGCAGGCGCGCAAGCATATAGGCTGGGCTCTGGAAGCGGCCTCTGAAACAGTTTTTGCTCCATCGCAGGATGATGCGGCGGGCAAGGCATGGTCCCGCAACTGGCGTCAGCGTTTGCTGACTTGTGAAGACGCCGGGGCCGTGAAAGCGGGCATTACAGATGCCTTTGACGAACTCATGTGGAGGGCGGCGGCATGACGGCAGGGTCCGGCAAGGCCGACAGCAATAGCAAGACCGACATGCAGGGCCGACACGGCCTTGAGAACAACATGACCGGGCTGCCCCCACCAGACAGAAAGCCCCTTTCAGCTTCAGCACTGACACAGGCTTCTCCCGGCCTGAGCGCCGCCATTCTGGATGCCGTACCTCACCCTCTTTTCACAATTGGGGAGAACGGGCATGTGGTGGAGGCCAATGTTGCTGCGGAATCCTTCTTTCAGGTCAGCGCCCCGCTTTTGCGCCGGCGTCCCTTCTCGGATTTCGTACCCTTTGGCACACCGCTGCTGGAACTGATCGACCAGGTGCGTGAGCGCGGAGCGCCCGTGAATGAGTATCGTGTGGATCTGGGCACCCCGCGCAATGGCGGTGAGCGGATCGTGGATATTCACGTCGCGCCGGTGGCTTATCGTGCTGGCCATGTGGTGGTGATGTTGCAGGAGCGCACCATTGCCGACAAGATGGACCGGCAACTCACCCATCGCGGAGCCGCGCGGTCTGTCACCACATTGGCGGCCATGCTGGCGCATGAGATCAAGAACCCGCTTTCCGGCATTCGCGGTGCGGCGCAATTGCTCGAACAGTCCGTCGATGATCAGGACCGGGCTCTCACCCGCCTGATCTGCGATGAGGCAGACCGCATCGTGAAGCTGGTGGACCGCATGGAAGTGTTCTCCGATGAGCGCCCGGTAGAGCGCGAGCCGGTGAACATTCATGCTGTTCTGGAGCATGTGCGCACACTTGCGGCATCGGGATTCGGGCGAAATATCCGTTTCGTGGAGGATTACGATCCTTCACTGCCCCCGGTTTATGCAAACCGCGACCAACTTGTGCAGGCTTTCCTCAATCTGGTTAAAAATGCGGCAGAAGCCGTTGACGGAATGCCGGATGGAGAGATCCAACTCACCACGGCTTTCCGTCCCGGTGTGCGTCTGACCATTCCTGGTGCATCCAGCCGTGTGAGCCTGCCGCTTGAGTTTTGCGTGCGTGATAACGGTCGCGGCGTGCCGGATGATCTCATCCCGCACCTGTTTGATCCCTTCGTGACCACCAAACCCACCGGAAGTGGCCTGGGTCTTGCTTTGGTTGCCAAGATCATTGGTGACCATGGCGGCCTCGTTGAGTGCGAAAGCCAACCCCGCCGCACCACATTCCGCGTGCTTCTGCCCATGTATCCGGGCGGTGGCGCACGTCCCGAATCCAGATGAGGTTCCCATATGCCAAGCGGAAGCATACTGGTTGCAGATGATGATGCCGCGATCCGCACGGTGCTCAACCAGGCTCTCTCACGAGCCGGTTATGAGGTGCGCACCTGCGGCAATGCTGCCACTCTCTGGCGATGGGCCAGCCAGGGAGATGGCGACCTGATTATCACCGATGTGGTGATGCCCGATGAAAACGCCTTCGATTTGCTGCCCCGCATCAAGAAGGCAAGGCCGGATCTCCCGGTCATTGTCATGAGTGCACAAAATACATTCATGACCGCCATCCGGGCCTCAGAGCGTGGCGCTTATGAGTATCTGCCCAAGCCCTTCGATCTGAAGGAGCTGATTTCCATCGTCGGCCGCGCTCTGGCTGAACCCCGCAAATCCTATAATGGCGCTCTGGGCGGGGAAGATCAGGAGAACATCCCGCTGGTGGGCCGCTCGGCCGCCATGCAGGAGATCTATCGTCTGCTGGCCCGCCTGATGCAGACCGATCTCACGGTGATGATCGTGGGCGAGAGTGGTACCGGCAAGGAACTGGTGGCGCGAGCCCTGCACGATTATGGCAAACGTCGCAGTGGTCCTTTCGTCGCCATCAATATGGCGGCCATTCCGCGAGACCTCATCGAGAGCGAGCTGTTTGGTCACGAGAAAGGCTCGTTCACAGGGGCCACGGCGCGCAATCCCGGCCGGTTTGAGCAAGCAGAAGGTGGCACGCTGTTTCTGGATGAAATCGGCGATATGCCGATGGAGGCCCAGACGCGCCTGCTGCGCGTCCTCCAGCAGGGTGAATACACCACTGTTGGCGGTCGTACTCCCATCAAGACTGACGTGCGGATCATTGCCGCTACCAACAAGGATTTGCGCACGCTGATTCAGCAGGGCCTTTTCCGTGAGGATCTGTTCTTTCGGCTGAATGTGGTGCCCCTGCGGCTGCCCCCCCTGCGGGAGCGTGCGGAGGATGTGCCAGATCTGATGCGTCACTTCTTCCGCATGGTGGAGCGGGAAGGGTTGCCCGCCAAGCAGATTGATGCCGCTGCTCTTGAAAAGCTGAAGCACTATCGCTGGCCCGGCAATGTGCGCGAGCTGGAAAATCTTGTGCGCCGGCTGGCTGCGCTTTATCCGCAGGATGTCATCACGCCAGCCATCATTGATGCCGAACTGGTGGAGTCCAAGCCGGGCGTCGCCGGTGAGGAAAGCCAGGCGGAGACGACGCTGGCGGGTTCTGTTGAACGGCACCTCAACAGTTATTTCGCCGGGTTTGGAGATGATCTTCCACCTCCGGGGCTTTACCACCGCATTTTGAAGGATGTGGAATATCCCCTGTTATCAGCCGCTTTGGCGGCGACGCGGGGAAACCAGATCAAGGCGGCAGAACTGCTGGGGTTGAACCGGAACACCCTGCGCAAGAAGATTCGTGATCTGGATATCCAGGTGATCCGCACCAATCGTTGATTTTCCTGAGGTTGCGAGGATTAAGCCCGCCCGGTCATTGGCACAGACGCCTTTGACCGGGCGGGCTTTGGCGTTGAACAACTGTAAAATGCATGCAGAGGTTCTATCGCACCTCCAGAGGTGCTTGAATGTCGTTTTTTTGCTCTTCCAGAGACAATGCTGGGTGCAAATCGGCTTCAGGCTGGCGCATGTCACATTTTTGCACCAGTGTCGTTTCAAAGCGCTCTGACCAGCGGCACATGCGCCGCGCCGATACCGGGAGAAGGGCCATCACAAGCATGATGAACGCGCCAGCCGAAGATGGCCCACCGCTGCTTCAGCGCAAGCGCAGCCTGTTTGCCCGCTTGTTCGTGCCAGTCATCATGGTGCTGTCGCTGGCCTCGGCCGTCGCCACATTCCTCATTCTCATGGGGCTCACCTCCATTGTGCCAACCCCTGAGGTGGTCATCATCTCGCTGACGGCCTGTGGCGTCGCAGGGCTGGTCTTGCTGATTGTTATCGCATTCGAATTGTGGCGAATGCTGCGGGCCCGCATGAGGGGCAGGGCCGGGGCCCGGCTTCTGGTGCGTATCGTGGGGCTGTTTGCGATCGTTGCAGTCGTTCCGGCTCTGGTTGTGGCCATTGTCGCCAGCCTGACACTGGATCGCAGTCTGGACCGCTGGTTCTCCAGTCGCACACAGGCTATTGTGGTGACTGCGGGCTCCGTGGCGCAAGCCTATGTGCGCGAGCATGCGCTTTCCATTCGCGGTGACGTTCTGGCCATGGCCAACGACATGTCGCGACTGAAAGCCCTGTACAAGTCTGATCCTGAAAAGTTCCGCGAGATTCTCACCGCTCAGGCAGCGTTGCGCAATGTGCCGGGCGCCCAGATCATCCGCCGTGACCGTTCCGTTGTTGAGCGCGCCAATCTGCGTACGGAGCGGGAATATCTGGTACCCATCAACATCGCCATCAATGAAGCCACCGAAGAGCAGCCCATCATCTATCTGCCTTCGGATGCCGATTTCGTCAGTGCCGTCGTACCCCTGAAGGAATTTGACGATCTCTTCCTCTATGTGGCCCGGCCCATTGATCCGCGCGTCATTGGCTATCTCAAGATCACCAGCGATACGTTGCGGGATTTTCAGGCGTTGGAAGAGCGGCGTTTCAATGTGCAGCTCGCCTTTGCCATCATGTATGCCCTCATCACGCTTATCGTGCTGCTTTCAGCCATGTGGGTGGCCATCAATTTCTCGCGCTGGCTGGTGGCGCCCATTCGTCGCCTGATGTGGGCGGCGGACAGGGTGGCCGCGGGCAATCTGGATGTGCAGGTGCCCGTCAACCGGGCCGAGGGGGATCTCGCCTCGCTGGGAGCCACCTTCAACAACATGACGGCTGAGCTGAAGACCCAGCGCAACGATATTGTCCGCGCCCGAGACCAGATTGACAGCCGCCGCCGCTTCACAGAGGCCGTTCTTGCCGGTGTGGGGGCGGGAGTAATTGGCTTGGACGCGGATGAGCGGGTCACCATAGCCAATCGTTCTGCCGAACGTCTTCTGGGTTTGAGCGAAGTTGAGGCTCTTGGCCGTAAATTGGCCGAAGTTGCGCCGGAAACCGCCGCCATTCTTGCTGAAGCAGAGAGTGCGGGAGAGCGGATTGTGCAGGGGCATATCACCGTGCAACGCAATGGGCGCGAGCGCATTCTCGCCGTGCGTGTCACCACCGAACAATCTGCCGAGGGGGACCATGGCTGGGTGGTGACGATGGACGACATCACAGCCCTTGTGAATGCGCAGCGTACAGCCGCATGGGCGGATGTGGCCCGTCGCATCGCCCATGAAATCAAGAATCCACTGACCCCCATCCAGCTTTCGGCCGAGAGGCTGAAGCGCAAATATGGAAGGCATATCGAGCGTGACCGGGATGTGTTCGACCAGTGCACGGATACCATCATCCGTCAGGTCGGTGACATTGGCCGCATGGTGGATGAATTTTCATCCTTTGCCCGCATGCCCAAGCCGGTCGTGGATTCGCAGGATATGGCAGAGACCCTTCGCCAGACCGTGTTCCTCATGCGGGTGGGCAATCCCTCCGTTGAGTTTGACATGGAGCTGCCGCAGGCCATGCCGGCCCGCTTTGACCGGCGCCTTGTTTCTCAGGCGCTGACCAATCTTCTCAAGAATGCCTGTGAGGCCATTGAGGCCGTGCCGGAAGCGGAGCGCGGGCAGGGGCGCATCCGCATCAAGGCGGAACAGGTGGGAGAAAATCTCATTATCGACATCATCGACAACGGCATGGGGCTGCCGCAGGACAAGCGCAGCAGGCTGCTGGAGCCTTATGTCACCACGCGTGAAAAAGGGACGGGGCTTGGCCTCGCCATCGTCGGAAAAATCATGGAAGAGCACGGCGGTTCCATCCAGTTGAATGATTCACCCGATGGGCGGGGCGCATGGGTGCATCTGCGCCTGCGCGTGGACGGGCGACCCTCAGAACAAGCATCGGCCACGGCCGCAACCAGCGAAACCGGGAGGGCCTGAGCATGCCGATGGACATTCTGATCGTCGATGATGAGGCCGATATTGGCGAACTGGTCGCGGGTATTCTGGAGGATGAGGGCTACAGTGCCCGCACCGCCCGTGATGCGGATGGCGCGCTGGCCGCTATCGCCAACCGTCGGCCGAACATGATCTTTCTGGATATCTGGCTGCAAGGCAGCCGGCTGGATGGTCTTGAGCTGCTCAATGAGATCAAGGCCCAGTATGCCGATATTCCGGTGGTGATGATCTCCGGTCATGGCAATATTGAAACGGCCGTCGCGGCCATCAAGCGTGGCGCCTATGACTTCATAGAAAAGCCGTTCAATGCCGATCGTCTGGTGATGGTGGCCGAGCGGGCTCTGGAAACCCTGCGTCTGAAGCAGGAGTTGAAGGAGCTGAAACAGCTTGCGCCCAATGCTCGCATGATGGTCGGCCGCTCCAGCACCATCCAGCAGCTGCGCAATACGATTGAGCGGGTTTCTCCCACCAACAGCCGCATTCTCATTGTGGGCCCCTCCGGCGCAGGCAAGGAACTGACAGCCCGCATGATCCATGCCGGCTCTGGTCGTGCGCAGGGGCCATTCGTGGTGCTCAATGCCGCAGCTATCACGCCGGAGCGGCTGGAAGTGGAGCTGTTCGGCGTCGCGGAAGGTGAGGATGGCGAGGGCAAGCGTGGCGCCCTGGAAGAAGCCCATGGCGGCACTCTCTTCCTCGATGAAATCGCCGATATGCCCCGTGAAACGCAGAGCCGGGTTCTGCGTGTTCTGGTGGAGCAGACCTTCTCGCGGGTTGGCTCAAATGAGCGCATCAGTGTGGATGTGCGCATCATCTCTTCCAGCGCCCGAAATCTGGAAGAGGAGATTGCGCGGGGCATGTTCCGGGAGGATCTCTACCATCGCCTCTCGGTGGTGCCTATCCGCGTGCCGCCTCTGGCGGAGCGTCGGGAGGATATTCCCGATCTGGTTGATTTCTTCGTCGATACCATTTCGCAAACCACCGGCATGCCTCGCCGCCCCATTGGTGAAGACGCCATGGCAGTGCTTCAATCCCATGACTGGCCGGGTAATGTCCGCCAGTTGCGCAACAATGTGGAACGCCTGCTGATTCTGGCGGGTGGAGACCCGGAAGGCACCATCACCGCCTCCATGCTGCCGCCGGATGTCGGCGCGCTTGTGCCCAGCCTGCCCAATGGCAATGGGGGAGAGCATCTCATGGGTCTGCCTCTGCGTGAGGCCCGTGAAGTGTTTGAGCGGGAGTATCTGGCGGCGCAGATCAATCGCTTCGGGGGCAACATCTCCCGGACGGCCGAGTTCGTTGGCATGGAGCGTTCCGCGCTACATCGCAAGCTGAAGGCGCTTGGAGTCGGCGGCTGAGCCATCCATGGCGTTTGAAAGGGCGGGGGCCCGGTGAGGGGACATGCAAAAGGCTCTGAAGATTGCTGTACTCGGCTGTTTCCTCTCGCCCTTTCCTGCTGTGGCCGAAACTGGACTGAGGCGTGAGCCATCAGCCGTTCCGGCCCAGCCTGTCCTTCAAGAGAAGGCCGCACCGCCTTCCATACAAGTTGTCGGGCGTAAATCGATTTATTCCAGAGAAGAGATTGCGCGCGCCATTGCAGCGTTTCGCGCCTATTGCCAGCCCCTTGGCGGCGACGCCTGGAATGAGTTGACCAATATCACCGCACGCATCACCCCGGAGTTCGCCCCGGAGCGTCAGGCGAAGGGATGGAAGACATCCATTCATCTTGCAGTGACACTTCCGCGCGAGACCAATCTTATTCCCGCAGATAATCGCAAGCTGGGAAAACTGGGCGGGCGCACGCTGTATTTTTTCATGGGTGGCGCTTCCGGTCCGGGTGTATTTGTGAACCAGCGCGAAGCGCGCTTTTTGTGTGGAATGGATGATTATCAAACCGGAGCGACGGGTTTCATCCCTATTCTGGAGCTGGATTTTCTCAATCGCTGACGCTTGAGACCCACTCTTTCCCCAAGCTGCGCAGGTCGGACTCGTCAATTTTGCAAAGGCAGCATAGCCTGCCGCTTGAGATGCCGGCCCAATGGCCGGCCTGATATGGGCGCAAAGCGGCACGGGCCGGGCATTTGCGGGCTGCAAGGGGGCTTCATGCGAGTCGTTATCTGCGGGGCGGGGCAGGTCGGATTCGGCATCGCCGAGCGTCTCGCCGCCGAGCAGAATGATGTTTCCATCATTGATTCAGATGCACGTCAGATTCAGATGGTGACAGAACAGCTGGATGTGCGCGGCATTGTTGGCTGGGGGGCTCATCCAGATGTGCTGGCCCGCGCGGGTATTGATCAGGCGGACATGATTATCGCCGTCACCTTGCATGACGAGGTGAATATGGTTGCCTGCCAAGTGGCGCATGCCTTGTTCAATGTGCCCACAAAGGTGGCCCGCATTCGTGCCCAGACCTATCTCGCGCCGGAATGGAGTGACCTTTTCTCGCGGGATCACCTGCCGATTGATGTGGTGATTTCACCTGAAATCGAAGTCGGTGAAATGGTTTTGCGTCGGCTCTCTCTGCCCGGCGCCATTGATACTGTGAGCTTCGCGGATGGCGCCATTGTGGCTGCCGGCGTGGTGTGTCGTGAAGATTGCCCCATTGTCGATACACCGCTGAACCAGCTCACCCAGCTCTTCCCCGAGGCGCAGGCAACGATTGTTGCCGTGAGCCGGGAAGGAAAAACCATCGTCCCCACAGCGCTGGAACAGTTGCAGGTTGGCGATATAGCCTACTTCGTCACCCAGGCGGATCAGGTTCAGCGCACGCTCTCCATCTTTGGCTATGATGAATTGCCGAGCCAGCGCATCCTCATCGCCGGGAGTGGCAATATTGGCTATTATGTTGCCAGAGAGCTGGAACGGCGCAATCCGCTCGCGCGTATCAAGCTGATTGAGAAAAACCGTGCGAAGGCGCAAGAGGCGGCAGAGCATCTGAATCGCACCGTGGTGCTGAATGGTGATGCGCTGGATCAGTCCATTCTGGATGAGGCTGGTGTGGGTGAAGCGGACATCATGGTGGCTCTCACCAATGATGACCGCATCAACATTCTCTCTTGTCTTCTGGCACGCCAGCTTGGGGCGCGGCGCATTCTGGCGCTGCTGAACGAGCAGGGCTATGCCGCCTTTGCGCGCGGGCTGGGTATTGATGCTCATGTCAATCCACGCCAGATCACGGTTTCACGCGTGTTGCAGCATGTGCGGCGCGGGCGTATCCGCGGGGTCCATGCGCTGCTGGATGGCTCAGGCGAACTGATTGAAGCTGAGGCGCTGGAAACCTCTCCGCTAGTTGGTAAGCAGTTGCGGGATCTTGATACGCTGGATGGATTGCGTATCGGGGCCATTCTGCGCGATGGCAAGGTGATGCAGCCGCGGGGCGATATGGTGGTGCGCGCCAATGACCGGGTGGTGTTGTTTGCCCTTGCAGAACGTATCAAGCGGGTGGAGCAATTGTTCCGCGTCGCGCTTGAGTTCTTCTGAATCGTACGGCGATGATTAATTCTGCTCGCCCTCTTTCCGGCGCTCTGGCTGCCATTGGTGCAATGGCTATTCTGCCGGCTATTGTTTCTGCGCGCACCGGGCAAGCCCATGCGCCGGTTTTTCTGGCCACGGCCGCTTTCTGTATTTTTCTGGCGGGCGCTTTGCGCTTTACGACAGAAGGCAGCACTTTTCGGTTTCGGCGCGCTGACGGGCTGGTTGGGCTGACGCTTCTGTGGCTGGTGCCCCCGCTGGCCGCAACACCGGCAATTGCCGTTGTTTCCGGTCTTCCGCCCCTCGCCGCATGGCTGGAGGCTGTCTCTGCCTTCACCGCAACGGGTCTGACGGCGGTGGATCGGGCCCCCGCCAGCCTTTATGTGTGGTTTGCCCTGCTGCAATGGGCAGGTGGGCTGCTGACATTGGCTTCCGTCGTCGCTGTTATCGCCCCAACCGGCTTGGGGGGTCTTCCAGATAGAGCCCCTCGTGGTGGCATGGCGCCGGATGTGGTGGATTTGCGCAGCGTGTTGCACGAGATTGTACCGCTTTATGTCGGCGGCACTGTGCTTGCCCTGCTGGCTCTGGTGGTGAGCGGGCAGAGTTTTTATGTCTCTTTCACGCTGGCCTCTGCGGTGTCTTCCGCCGGAGCGCATCTGCCACCGGAAGCCCGGCTCGCCTTGGCAATTGATAGCAGCCCGAAATGGCTTCTCATGCCATTTTTGCTCTGGAGTGCGACCAGCATTCTATGGCACCGGACCTTGTTTTCACGCCGTCTGAACAATTCGCCGGAGCAGAAGGAAAGCCTTGTTTTGCTTCTGTGGTGGGGTGGACTGGGGATACTCATCGGAGCCATTCTTGTTCGCACTCTTGATTTGCCACCATTTCTGGCCGTGCGGGATGGCTTTTTCAGTGCCGCTTCACTCATTGCCACGAGTGGTATCGGGCCGCATGATGGCAGCTATCGCAATCTGCCATTGTTGCTGGTGATCTTTGTGGTGTTGCTCGGCGGCGGTGCGCTTTCCGTTGCGGGCGGGCTGAAGATGATGCGCCTGCGCGCCATGCTGTTGCGTGCCAGGGGTGATCTGTTGCGTCTGGTTTATCCCAATCTGGTGCAGCCGGCAGCGTTGGAGCAAGGTGATATCAGTTCCTCCATGCGTGGAGTGTGGGTAGCGCTGGCAACATTGTTCACTACATTCGGCCTCTGCATCATTGCTCTCAGCCCAGGTCTGCCCAATCTGGATGCAGCCTTGGCTGCGGCTGCGGCTGTGGTTTCAAATACCGGCCCGGTCTATGATGCTGGCGGAGTTGATTGGCCCAGCCTTTCTACTTTGCCGACAGGCTCGGTGATTGTGGCCGGTCTGGCCATGGTGGCCGGGCGTTTGGAACTTGTGGGCTTGTTCGTCACCCTTCATTTCGCCTTCTGGCGCACTTGAAAACAAGAAAAGCTCGAAAGGGCTGAAAGTCTCATGTCGCGCATTGCCTATGTCAATGGCCGTTATGTTCCCCACGGTGCGGCTCAGGTTCATGTGGAAGACCGGGGCTATCAGTTTGCTGATGGCGTGTATGAGGTTTGCGAGGTGCGAAACGGGCACCTGATCGACATGCGCCTTCATCTCGACAGGCTGGATCGTTCGCTTGCAGCCTTGCGCATTCCATCTCCCATGAGCCGGGCCGCGCTTGAACGGGTGCTGAAGGAAACCGCGCGCCGCAACAGGGTGCGCAATGGTCTTGTCTATCTGCAAATCACACGAGGCGTGGCCCCTCGCGACCAGGTCTTTCCTCCGGCAGGCACTCCACCGGGTATTGTGGTGACAGCCCGCGCCCTTAACTCGGCCGCTCGCCAGAAGGCCGCCGCTGAAGGCATACGTGTTATCAGCCTGCCGGATAATCGCTGGGAGAGGGTCGATATCAAGACCGTCGGCCTTCTGCCCAATGTGCTGGCGAAACAGGCCGCCAGGGAGGCTGGCGCCCAGGAAGCCTGGTTAGTGGATGCAAACGGCTTTGTCACTGAAGGCGCTTCCAGTAATGCATGGATCGTGACCCTGGCCGGAACTTTGGTGACCCGACCGGCAGAGCATGGCATCTTGCGGGGCATAACCCGCACCGTGGTTATGGAAGAGGCTGCGGCACTGGGACTGGCTCTGGAAGAGCGCGCCTTTACTCTCAGGGAAGCTCACGAAGCTGCCGAGGCGTTTATTACCGCTGCTACAGCGCTGGTGATGCCCGTGGTTCAACTGGATGGCCGGCCAATAGGGCAGGGCGCGCCCGGTCCTGTTGCCTGTCAACTCAGGCAACAGTTTCATGACTTTGCCGAGATTTGTCCTTAATGTATAGCTTTGCACGCAGGGGAACAGGCTATGCCTTATGGCAAAAGACGGTTGCACTGCTTCTGGGCTGTGTCATTTTAGACCAATAAACTCCCGCAGGCGTGCCCAGCATTTCTGATGCTTCGCAAGCGGGTCTCACGCCGAAACAAATGGATACGAATATGGCGGCGGAACGGACACAGAATCTTCAGGACACGTTTCTCAATCATGTCCGCAAGAGCAAGACACCCCTCACCATCTTTCTGGTCAATGGGGTCAAACTCCAGGGCGTTGTGACCTGGTTCGATAATTTCTGCGTGCTGCTGCGTCGGGATGGGCATTCCCAACTCGTCTACAAGCATGCCATTTCTACCATCATGCCGGGACAGCCGGTTCAACTCTTTGACCCAACAGACGATCATTCCGAGAGGGCCTGAGCCCGTGGAGCCGCGCTCCGATACGCCATATGAAAATACACCGGACAGGGAGGAGCAGAGCGGTACTGCACCCGCTTCTTCCGAACGTGCTGTAGAGCCGCGCGCCGAGGCGCCAGTGCAAGGGGTGGACCATCGTGTTCACCCCACACGTTGTGCGGTCATCACGCCTTATCTGACAAAACGTGCCCGCAATGCAGGCGCTGAACGCCGGGCCCCGGAAGCCCGGCTGGATGAGGCCGTGGGGCTTGCCGCCGCGATTGAATTGCATGTGGTGCATTCTGCACTCGTCTCGCTGCCTGAAATCAAGCCTGCAACCTATCTGGGGGGCGGTAAGGTTGATGAGGTGGCGGAGATCGTGAAGACGGAGGAAATTGATCTCGTCTTCTTTGATGCGGCCCTCACGCCGGTTCAGCAGCGCAATCTTGAAAAGGCATGGTCCACCAAGGTGGTGGACCGGACAGCCTTGATTCTGGAGATCTTCGGCAAACGTGCCCGGACACGTGAAGGTGCGTTGCAAGTCGAGCTTGCCCACCTGAACTACCAACGCTCTCGCCTCGTCCGTTCCTGGACCCATCTGGAACGGCAGCGCGGTGGCTTTGGCTTTCTGGGTGGCCCCGGTGAAACGCAGATTGAGGCTGACCGCCGCATGATCGGCGAGCGCATTGTGCGCATCGAGAAGGATCTGGAGCAGGTCAAACGCACGCGCGGCCTTCATCGGGCCAGTCGCAAAAGAGTACCTTATCCTGTGGTGGCTCTGGTGGGCTACACCAATGCTGGCAAATCCACCCTTTTCAACCGGCTAACCCGTGCAGAGGTGATGGCGCAGGATCTTCTCTTCGCCACGCTGGACCCAACCCTGAGAGCCGTGGATCTGCCGCATGGCACCCGCATTATCCTGTCGGATACGGTGGGCTTCATCTCGGAGTTGCCAACACAGCTTGTTGCGGCTTTCCGGGCCACGCTGGAAGAGGTGCTGGAGGCGGATCTGGTATTGCATGTGCGCGACATTTCCCACCCGGATAGCGAAGCGCAGGCACATGATGTGGCAGATGTGCTGGAGGATCTGGGGGTTGATCCCGCTCCGGGCGGTCGCGTTGTTGAAGTCTGGAACAAGATTGACAGGTTGACGGCGGAACAGCTGGAACAGCTTGAAAATCAACGACAGAGACAGGATGGGGCCGGTGGTCCCGTTGCGGTTTCTGCTTTGACAGGTGAGGGGGCTGGTCAGCTTCTTGATCTGATCGAGCATCACATCACAGCTGGTCGCGCCATGCTGCATGTTGAACTGGATGCAGGAGATGGCGAAGGCTTGGGCTGGTTGTATCGCCATGGTGAGGTTCTGGAGCGCAACATAGATGATGGGGGCACCCTGCATGTTGTTCTGCGCATTTTGCCAGAGCGCGTACCGCTGGTGACACGCCGTTTCGGCACCGGGGCCGTTCGTGTCTCTCCAGAGGCACATAGTCAGACTTGAAAGCATATGAGAAAAGGGCAGGGCTTCCGCCCTGCCCTTTGGAAGACAAGCTCAGCTTTCCTGGCGCTTTGCCTGCTGCCACAGGGCTTCCATTTCTTCCAGAGATGCGACCTCTGGCGCGCGATTCTCGGCTTCAAGCATCTGCTCAATATAACGAAAGCGGCGTGTGAACTTCTCATTGGTGCCACGCAAGGCGCGCTCCGGCTCCACACCTGCGTGACGCGCCAGATTGACGACCGCGAACAGCAGATCTCCAATCTCTTCACGAATGGCCTCAGGCCCACCTTCGCTGAGGGCTTCTTCCACCTCATCCGTTTCTTCGCGGATTTTCGCGAGAACGGCATGAGCATCATTCCAGTCAAACCCCACGCTGCTGGCTTTTTCCTGCAATTTTAAAGCTCGGGTCATGGCCGGCAAGGGCAGGGCGATGCCTCCCAGTACACCCTTTTCTTCCTCTTTCGGAGGCAGGCCAGCAGCCGCGCGTTTATCGGCCTTCAATCGCTTTTCTTCGGCTTTGATGCGCGCCCATATGCCCTTCACCTCATTGGGAGACAGCTGACGCGCCTCTCCAAAGACGTGCGGGTGACGCCGTGTGAGCTTTTCCGAAATGCTACCCACCACATCATCAAATGAGAAATGTCCGACCTCTTCCGCCAGACGAGCATGAAAGACCACCTGAAATAGCAGGTCACCCAGCTCCTCTTGAAGATCCGCCATATCCCCGCGCGAGATGGCGTCAGCAACCTCATACGCCTCTTCCAGCGTATAAGGGGCTATGGTTTCGAAGGATTGCTCCAAATCCCACGGGCAGCCGGTTTGTGGGGTACGCAACGCCTCCATAATGGCAAGCAGATGGGCAATATCATTGGCGGACGCCATGGCTCTATCCCTGATGGCCGAATGTCAGGCGCTTATAGCATTTTAGATGCGCCGGGGTTCACAGTGACACTGTAGATCCGGGGCAGGGCGCGGCAGCAGGATACAGACTGCTGCTCTCCGATTTCCAGCTGTTCTGAAAGCGCGTCACATATCATGGCTCGGGAGCTGAAGGCCATCTGGTTGCTCAAAAGAAATTCGCAGAAGATATATTATGGAACATTCAATGAGGGGCGGGATCAGTTATTAACGAATATGGCAATTGCGGCAACCGGCACAATGTCAGCATTAACCATATGCGTCATGCCAAATAGCCCCACTTTTTCAATGGACTCGAGGCGCGACTTATCAAGCAGCTAAAACTTGAGAGGCGCACCAACAATTGACGCCTCTCAAGTGTAGTTAACGAGATTCCACTTTCATTCCATCATATGCTGGCACTACATGCTCTGGAAGGCGTTGGCTCAGGGCCTGAAAATCAAAATCAGTATGCATATTGGTCAGCACCGCCTGTCGTGGTGCAAACTGAGCAATGTGGTCCAGGCTAGCCTGGAGGCAGAAATGTGAAGGATGAGGACGCTCCCGCAGGGCGTCTACAATCCACACATCAAGCCCCTGCAAGGCATCATGACTCTGCTCCGGCACCGCATTAATATCGCTGGAATAGGCTATCCCTTCGAAGCGGAAACCGAATGAATCAATATCTCCGTGGTGCTGACGAAAAGGCAGCGCCTCTATTATCCCGCCTGCCCCATTCACGATAATGGTCTTACCGGCGCTGAAACGGTGGCTGGTGAGAATGGGCGGATAGGAACTGCCACTCGGCGTTTCGAAGCAATATCCAAAACGCTTCTTTAGGGCACGCAAAGTGCTTTCATCGGCATAAATGTCGATGCGCTTGTCATGCATGAGAGAGAGCGGTCGCAGATCGTCAATACCATGCATATGATCCGCATGGGCGTGGGTGAACAACACTGCATCCAGATTGGAGACATTTGCATCCAGAAGCTGCTCCCGCACATCTGGAGATGTATCAACCAGAACCGTGGTCGTGCCATGAGGCCCCGTCTTCTCGACCAGGATGGAACAGCGCCGCCGTCTATTGCGAGGATCAGCCGGATTGCAAGCCCCCCAGCCCTGCCCGACACGCGGCACACCGCCAGAAGAACCGCAGCCAAGAATGGTGACTGTGAGCGACATGGACACCTCAAAAATGGCATTTGATCATGAGCGCAGCGGGAATCGCGCCTTCTCACTCATCTATGCCGGTTAAGGCCTTCTGTCCAAGCATATGCTTGCCAACAACAAACACAAAAAGACCACCGCGGTGATAATTCGTGGCAGTCTATTCGATGTCTTGTTTTGCCCGACCCTCTGTAAAAGAGGGTGAATGGTCGGAGCGAGAGGATTTGAACCTCCGACCCCTAGTCCCCCAGACTAGTGCGCTAACCGGGCTGCGCTACGCTCCGACTTGATGGGCGAACGTGTAACGCATCATTCTGAAACGCACAAGCCCAGTTTGAGACATTGAAACGCCATCCGCCTGAGAATCTGTGGAAAAATGAAAGCGCATGACGGGATTGTGTCCCAGTCTTGGCAAAGATGGGCAGATTCCCCATATTCACCGCGGTATCGTGACATTGTAAACAAATTCAGCCGTCATTTCGACCGCCTCTTGTAACAACCGGAAGGTCGGGCGAATGAAAAAACCCGTGGTATTGTCTTGTGCTGCTCTGTGCCTTGTCGCGAGCGCTCTCGCAACAGGAACGGCGCGGGCGGACAGCTCCACCGGCATCGCCTCATATTACTGGCAGGGCCAGCGCACTGCGAATGGCGAGCGCTTCAATCCAGAAGCCATGACTGCGGCACATCGCTCACTGCCGTTTGGCACAAAGGTGCGCGTAACAAACAAGCGGAATGGACGCAGTGTTGTGGTACGGATCAATGATCGCGGCCCCTTCATTCGAGGGCGCGTTATTGATGTTTCGCGTGCAGCCGCGCGCCATCTCGGCTTCACTCAACAGGGGCTGACACATGTAACCCTGACTGTCGTGAAGTGAAGGCAGCTGCCACAGAAGTGGGCGGGCCAAGGCGCAATCTCAAGGTCCGCCTGCTATTATTTCACGTTTTTTTCTCTTCCAGAATATCCGCCATCAATCTCTGGCATTCGCTCAACTCATAGAGCGCAGCCTGAAGACGGTGGATGTCATCTCGAGATAAGACTGGCAGCACCCCCTGCCCGCTCATGCGCATATCCGTTCTGGGCGGTTGCAGAGAGTGAGCATAAGCATGGCTCTCTGCCTGAACTGTATCCAGGGGGTCTACACCGTAGCGCATGTGAGGTTGCGTAGGACGCGGCATAAGCTCCGGGCGCGCTTCCGCATCCCAATAGCCTCCTTGCCGAGGTGCCGGCCGGGGAGGCGAATCCTCACCCCAGCCCAGTGGACGCGCAGATCCCCGAACTTCAGCCAAACGAGCACTATCGAGAGAAGGAAGATCATACTCTTCCACAACCGGCTCAGTGAAGGGGCCAAAGCGGCGCGGCCGTGCAGACGTGTCCATATCCGGTCCCTCCTGCGGTTCAGATGATCGTTCAAAATGTGGGGGGCTCATGCCTTCTTGTGAAGGGTCAGAAGCGATATTGCTGTTGTAGTTTGCGGGCGCACTCTCAACTGCGCTCGGGCTCGTAAAATCAGACGGTGCCATGGCGGGAGACGTATCTTGTTCTCCAGTCATTTCATTATCTTCCTGCCGATCTCCATTCCAGATATCAGCAGGAGGCGTGTTCTCAAAAAGATGGCTTTGCTCTTCCAGAGAGCCGTCCTGCTTCGCCTCATGAACCGGAGAGACCGGCGCGTCTACCGGCCGCACGATAGCTGGAAAATCATCAGGCTCCATATCGCCGGAAGCAACACCGGTTGTTGAGCTCTCCTCGTGCGGAACATGCCGATAACGAAGAGGTACATATTCGTTCGGAGGGCCCGGCTCATTCGAACTCCCCGTCGCCTGATCCTGCGCTTTCAGCCGTCGAATCCGCTCTTCGAGAGATTCGGAAAACTCGTCTTCCGGCCCAGCCTCTTCCATGAAAGGCAACATGGGGTCTGACAATTCGGGATAAGGAACTGATGAAATATGCGCAGCGGGCCCGCGACTCGGCCGCTGGAGAGAAACATCAGAGCGTACAGGGCGCTTGAGCTCATCCCCCTGCTCTGCCCGCCCCTCATGCACCGTCGGCGCGAAAGAAGGATCTTTAAGACTCGGGGAAATGCTGTCTGAATGATGCTCTAGCTGAGAGTGATCCACTTCATTCTGCGGCACATTGGGAGCAGGCTTGTTTGGCGCAACACGATCATCGCCCACATTTTTCAGGGCCTTCAAATCCCCCTCAAAACGATGCTCCTCATAGATACGCTCTTCATACCGGCCATCCTCGAAACGGCGTTCCTCCACGCGCTGAGCCATTGCGCGTCCACGCATGGGCTCATTTCCGACATGCCCCTGGGATGAGGGAGGAGGGCTGCTGAGTTCTGGAAAAGGCAGGTGCGGCTCGTCTCCGGCAGAATCTGCTTCAAAGGAAGGTTCTGTATGGAGAGGGCTTGAGTCTTCGGCTTCTTTTGAGCGCCGACGGGGCAGCAAGCCACCCAACAAACCACTGAAACCAGATTCGTCTTGTTCTGGCGTAATATCCGCCACGTCATCAGCGCTGCGCATGGCGGCTGCATCCGCCTCCATGCCAAGATCCTGAACATGGCGAATGCCCTGCTCTTTCAGAACCTTCTGCGCACCCTTGATGGTGTAGCCTTCTTCATAGAGAAGGTAGCGAATACCACGCAGGAGATCGACATCCTCCGGCCTGTAAAAGCGCCGCCCCCCGCCGCGCTTGACCGGGCGGATCTGATGGAAACGGCTCTCCCAGAAGCGCAGAACATGCTGCGGCAATGAGAGGTCTTCAGCCACTTCACTGATCGTTCGAAAGGCGTCGGGATCCTTTTCGGTCTCGCGCACGTCAGTCACCTGTCTACATTTTCGAGTTTCGTGCGGGCCGCTCAACCCGGTCACTGCGACGACTCGCCGCGCAGCGATACAATCACAAGACTGTATCGCCTTTCACAAGACAGGTGAAGATCTTGCTCTAATACCCTGAAAACACACCTGAAACGGTAGCGACTTCAATCGGCGTCAGTCTCATCAGACTTGATGCCATTGATGCGGTTTTTCAGAATACTGGAAGGCTTGAAGACCATGACGCGCCTCGGTTCAATCGGCACTTCCTCACCCGTTTTGGGATTGCGGCCAATGCGTCGCCCCTTGTCGCGAACAACAAAAGACCCAAAGGATGAGAGCTTCACCGTCTCACCCTGAACCAGACAATCAGCGATCTCTTTCAGAACGAGTTCGACCAAGGCCGCAGATTCTGTCCGGGACAGGCCGACCTGCTGATAGACGGCCTCACACAAATCCGCGCGCGTCACTGTCCGACCAGCCATGTGCCCCCAACCCCTCAGAAATCTTGTTGCCGGCTTGAAGTGTTTTGATACTTCAAGCCCTGCAACTCTCTTCTTCCTGTGTGAGCGAAAACACCACCGTGGGCAAGAGTTTCCTCTGACCGATTACGATGGACCCCACCCACCAAGTTGCCATCAGACTATCCAAGGGCGGCAAGCCGGGTCAATGTTCTTCGCACGTCACCAGCGTAACAGAGCGGACCCCCAGGTAAAACCGCCGCCCATAGCCTCAATCAGAACCAGGTCACCTTTGCGCAAACGCCCGTCTTTATGGGCAACATCAAGCGCCAGAGGAATAGAGGCCGCAGAGGTGTTGCCGTGCTTGTCGACGGTGACCACCACCTTCTCAGGGGCGATTCCAAGTTTTTGAGCACTGGCATCAATGATGCGACGGTTCGCCTGATGGGGCACGAACCAGTCAATCGTCTCAGCGCTTTCGCCGGTGGCGGCAAAAGCGTCTTCAATCACGTCGGTAATCATGCCAACAGCATGCTTGAAGACCTCTCGGCCTTCCATCCGCAAATGCCCTGCCGTACCTGTGGTTGAAGGCCCACCATCGACATAAAGCTTGTGGCGGTGGCGTCCATCTGTGCGCAAGTGGGAGGTGAGAACCCCTGCCCCATTGGCTTCGCTCTCTGGAATGGCCTCCAAAACCATAGCGCCGGCTCCGTCGCCGAAGAGCACACAGGTGCCGCGGTCTTTCCAGTCAAGAATGCGGGAAAATGTTTCCGCACCAATCACCAGAGCGCGACGGAAGGCCCCCGTGCGCAAATGAGCATCCGCTGTGGTCAGGGCGAACACAAAACCGGAGCATACAGCCTGCACATCAAAGGCAGCGCCTTGCGTGATCCCCAACTCGGCCTGAATGGTGGCCGATGTGGCGGGAAAGGTCTGGTCCGGCGTGGACGTGGCCAGAATGATGAGATCAATATCTTGCGCGTCCATGCCGGCATCTTCAAGCGCCCTACGCGCTGCGACCAGCCCGAGATGAGAGGTGTACTCTCCCTCAGCCGCAATATGGCGCTGGCAGATGCCCGTACGCTGAACGATCCATTCATCAGACGTGTCGATACGTTCGGACAACGCTGCGTTTGTCAGAATGTGTTCCGGAAGATAAGACCCGATACCCCGGGTAACAGACCTGATACCGCTCACGATTGTCCTTCCGCACCGGCTGGCTGGAGCGCGTTCGCCACCTGTTCCGGCGGGCGACGGCTGACAAGACTGGCTTCGATGCGCGCAAGCAACTGATGGCGCACCATGTCATAGGCGAGATCCACGGCGGCTGCAAAACTCTCAGCATCCGCCCCACCGTGGCTTTTAATAACAATACCGTTAAGACCAAGGAAAACACCGCCATTGGAACGGCGGGGGTCCATTTTCTCTTTCAATATCCTGAACGCATCCCGCGCGAACAGATAGCCAATGCGTGAACGCATGGTGCGCCCCATGGCGGCACGCAGATAGGACGCGAGCTGTTTGGCTGTTCCCTCTGCGGTTTTCAGGGCGATATTCCCGGAGAAGCCCTCCGTCACCACCACATCGACAGTGCCGGCGCCGATATCATTGCCTTCCACAAAGCCATGATAATTCACGGGCAAGTGCTCTTCGCGCAAAATCCTGCCGGCTTCGCGCACTTCCTCCACACCCTTGATCTCCTCCACGCCGATATTCAGCAGGCCGACGGTCGGCGCTTCAATATCGAAGACCACATGCGCCATGGCCGAGCCCATGATCGCCATTTCGACCAGACTCTTGGAGGTGTAGCCAATGGATGCGCCCACATCCAGAACCACACTTTCCCCCCGCAGGGTGGGCCAGATGGCTGCAATTGCCGGCCGACTGATGCCCGCCATGGTGCGCAGGTTGAAATTTGCCATAGCCATGAGAGCGCCGGTATTACCGGCGGATACGGTCGCATCAGCCTTTTTGTGCTTCACAGCATCAATGCTGCACCACATGGAAGACTTATATCGCCCGCGGCGCAGAGCCTGGCTGGGCTTGTCATCCATACCCACCACAACATCGGTATGCACAACCGTAGAAACAGCCGCGAGTTTGGGATGAGCCGTCAGCACCTCGGCCAAACGCTCAGAATCGCCATACAGAAGGAATGACAGGTCAGGGTGCTGCCCAAGCGCAATTTCCGCTCCGGCAAGAACCGTCTCAGGGCCATGGTCTCCCCCCATGGCGTCGAGAGCGATACGGACGGATGCAGTCATTTGGGGCAGGCTTTCTTGTTCAGTAACACGATGAAATCATAAAAATATCGCCCGTGCGGAGAAAGCGCGTCCCCAGACGGGCGGAAGCTGGTGCGCAGGGCTGCAAAACTTTTACGGCCACGAAACGCATAGCCGCACAGCTGACGTATCGCACAGCTAGCCTTAAGGCAAAACTTCGCCGTTCCCTCATCGGTGGGCGGACAATAACGCCTCTCCGGCACATCGCAACCATAACCATCACGATCCGGCGCGGAGTTCAGGATGGGTCTTTCAGACGGGACAGGGCCGCAAAGGGCGAAAGCCCAGTTGCATCCATGTCAGGCTGCTGGAAAACAGCCCCCGGCTTGCGAGGGTAGGGCTCGATTCCCAAGGCCAGAAATTCCGTGGCGAGCGCGCCGACATCAATCTGGCCATTCAGAATTTCATCTGGCGGATCATATGTTTCATCGTCTTCCGATTCGGGAGGCCGAGGCGTGCCTTCGGGGACGAAATGCACATCAATTTCTTCCAGCAACGGGGCATCAAACTCATCCAGAGTGACGCCACAGGTTTGCCGAACGGTTGCCTTGATTTCACCCGTCACATGGAAACCGGCCTTGCCTTCGGGCTCCAGATGAATCTGGGCGAGAAAGGACGGGACAGCGAGCACATTCACATAGCGCGCCAGTTCGGCGCGCACAGCCTCGTCCGGCACCAAGCGAATGTTGAGGCCCGTAGGGCCAATATCGGTGATCGCAACCGGCTTGGACAGCGGCAGCGGAGCTTCATCCTGCGCCGGCTGTTCTGTGGGGTGTTCGGTTTCCGTCATGGCTCACCCTTGAAACTGATCCGGCGCAGGCCAGGGCAAATCCCCTTGCGCCAAGGTGGAAAAGGACGTTTCACGCAGCTTCATCGCAGCAGCGCGCACATAAACCGCCAGAGCTTCAACAGGCGCGCTGTCTTCACTATCCAGCATATTACGAGCCAAGGCCTGGGCCAAAATGGTATTATCCTGCGCCGCCAACCCGGCATCATAGGCCGCGGCACGTCCATAAAAGGCCGCACCAATTTTCTTCATCCGCTTGGGAACGGAAAGGTCTCCGACCCCCATCTCCCGCAAGGTGCGATCCATATCATCAGCAAATGCGTCGAAAATATCCTGAGACATGGATTTTTCGAGCTTGTCTCCACCCTTCAGGCGATGACAGAGGAGAACCGTGTGGAGAACCACCAACTCGAAACGCCCTTCGCGCGTATCGGGGATGGAGAATTCCGTATAGAATACGGGCTGTCGCGATTGTGCCACGATCGCGCCGTAGAGGCGCTCGATAATCGCGCGGTTTTTGGCTGAGCTGAAAAATTTAAACATCGCGCTTAAGAATCGGGCAGGGCTTATCCCCATATGAGGGCTTGCTCTGCGGGGTAGCGCCGCGGAAGCGGACTGGCAAGGCTTTTGGCGTCATCACGGTTGAAATGTTCGGCCTGTTGCGGACAAATGCGCCGGTTCGGCCAAAGGAAGAATGAGGAACGGCGTGGGTACACAGCACTTCGAGACATCGCGGCAGCCCGGCGGCAACCACGCTTCTGCTTGTGAATCTGTGGAAGGAAAACACCGCGTTTCCAGAACATGGCCCCTACTGGCTCTTGCGCTTCTGGCAACCTCCTCCACCCTTTCGGCCTGCGCAAACATCGAAAACAGCATCAATGGCTCAGGCACCAGCCTTTCCGGCGTAACGCGCACTTATCAGCGCGGCTATGTGCTGAGTGAAGGCGCTCTGGAACAGTTGCCGGTCGGCTCCAGCCAGGAAAAGGTTCTGCTCGTTCTGGGCACGCCCTCCACCGTCGCCACCGTGAATGGCGAGGTTTTCTATTATATTTCTCAGACAGAGAAGCGAGTCGCCTTCCTGAAGCCGGAAATCACCAAGCAGCGGGTCATCGCCGTTTATTTTGACAAGAACCGCAAGGTGGCCCGCGTCGCTGAATATGGTGAGAAGGACGGCAAGGTGTTCGATTTCGTATCGCAGACTACGCCCACCAGCGGCGAGGAGCTGAGCCTTGTGCAGCAGATGATCGGCCTCATCACTTTTTAAGGCTGAAACGGCTTGCTTTCATTATCAATGGGCGCGGCAGAAACCTGTCGCGCCCATTTTATTTGATGCAGGATTTCGGCATGTTTCCCATGCAAAAGGGCGCTTCCGATCATCACGGGAGCGCCCTTACTGATTCTTCTGAACCCGGCCAATTCTATGCCCGGTCGCTCAAACTCACAGAGCCGCGTGGGCAATGCCGAGGAAATCCTCAGCCTTCAGACTTGCGCCGCCCACCAATGCTCCATCAACATTGGCCACGGCCAGCAGCGTCTTTGCATTTTCCGGCTTCACCGAGCCGCCATAAAGAATGCGAATCTTTTCGCCCTCTTCGCCAAAGCGCTCATTCAGAACGTGGCGGATGCTGGCATGGACCTGCGCCACATCTTCCGGCGTCGGCGTCCGGCCCGTGCCGATGGCCCAGATCGGCTCATAAGCCACGACAAGATTCTCACCCGTCGCGCCTTCAGGAATAGACTGACGCACCTGCCTCGCCACTACGGCCGCAGCTTCATCAGCATCACGCTGTTCCAGCGTTTCACCCACGCATACAATGGGGAGCAGGCCAGCGCGCCAGGCGGCTTTTACCTTGGCATGGACAATTGCATCACCCTCGCCATGATCCGCACGACGCTCCGAGTGGCCGAGAATGACAGAATCAGCCCCGGATTCCTTGAGCATTTCCGCCGAAATATCGCCGGTATGAGCACCGCTGGCATTATGGTGACAATCCTGCCCGCCAAAGCGGATGGGGCTGACAGCCCCCCCCGCCAGCTCGGCCAGAAGAATGGCCGGCGGGCACACCATGATATCAGCCACGCTGGAAAAGGCCGGGTTCAGCCCTTTCACCATGGCTTCCAGCTCCTGCTTTGATTGGCGGGAGCCGTTCATCTTCCAGTTTCCAACAATCAGAACGCGGCGCGGCGCTGCCATGGCTATTCTTCTCCCAAAATAATGGGTGCCCTGAACGTGCAGGGCGAAACCCGCCTGAAATTCAGGCCCGGCCGGGATGTTCCGGCCTCTTTATGTGGGCCACCCAAGCCTTGGGATAGCCTTGATCGGGCTCTAGCAGAGGTGGCAGCGGGCTGCAAATGGAGACGGGAAAACATTGGCTGGCATCTGTGAGTCCCTGCCCCGCTCTGCCGGAAAGGGTTAATCGCCCCGTTGCCTGCCTAGCGCCCCCTCCCTATGATGCGCCGCTTCCGCACCGGCTTTGCGCCCGCAATATCAGACGACTGGACGATGGCACTTCAAAAACTCCGCAAGGGCACCTCCGGCTGGATCGCCAAGATCTTCCTCGTACTCCTCACCTTCAGCTTTCTGGTCTGGGGTATTGCCGACGTTTTTCGAGGCATGAGCGCGACAGATGTGGCCAGTGTCGGCAATACAGACATTTCTACCGCAGAATTCCGCCAGCGCTATCTGGATCAGGTACAGCAGCTGGGGCAGAGCATGGGCCGGGCGGTCACGCCCGATGAAGCGCGCGCTTTCGGGCTGGATCGGCGAGTGCTGAACCAGATGATCGCCGACGCCACACTGAATGAGCAGGCTGCCCGTATGGGGCTGGTCATTGGCGATGAACAGATTGCCGAAGAGGTTCGGAACAATCCCGGCTATCGCCCGCCGGGAGCGGAGGCTTTCGACCCGGACTATTTTGCCCGCCTGCTGCGTGCCAATGGCATGACCGAACAACGTTTCATCGCGGCCGAAAAACAGCGTGTGATGCGCCAGCAGCTCGTGCAATCCTTTGCCGAGGGTCTGAAGGCCCCCAAGGTGATGGTGGATGCCGTTGAGCGCTATGAGGGAGAGGCTCGCAATGTGTCCTACATCCTCATCTCGCCCAAAGCCGTGAAAGAACCGCCGGCACCGACGGATGAGCAGCTGAAGGCTTATTTCGAAGCCAACAAGATGACCTTCCGCGCGCCGGAATATCGCAAGATTGCCGTACTGGCTCTCACGCCTGAGGCCATCCTTGGCAATATCTCAATCAGCGATGATGAACTTCGCGCTGCTTATGAGGCAGACAAAACCCGCTTCGGACAGCCCGAGCGACGGGAAGTCCACCAGATCGTTTTCACCAAGCCTGAAGACGCCACAGCCGCAGCGCAGAAATTGGAGAACGGTGCGTCCTTCGCCGATATCGCGCAGGAGCAGGGACTTTCAGCAGCAGATACCAATTTGGGGTTGGTTGAGCGCTCAGCCATTCTTGACCCCAAGGTGGCGGAAACAGCCTTTTCTCTGGAGAAGGGCGGCGTGAGCGCGCCGGTGAAAGGCCGCTTTGGTTCGGTTCTGGTGCAGGTGACGCAGATTCAGCCGGAAAGCGTGCGCCCGTTTGAACAGGTTCGCGCACAGCTTGAACATGAAATTGCGATGCGTCAGGCTCAGGCACGCCTGCTTGATGAACATGATGCCGTAGAAGATGAGCGCGCTTCTGGTTCCACCCTCGCGGAGACCGCTCAGAAGCTGGGATTGAAGCTTCAAACATTTGCTGAAGTGGATCGCTCCGGGCGCACAGCCACCGGGGCTCCGGCCGATATTCCCGGCGGCAAGCAGGTGGTGGACACTGCCTTTGACACAGATCCCAATATCGAAGCGGAGACAGTGCAACTTCCCGACCAGGAAGGATTTGTCTGGCTCGAAACGCTTGAAATAACTCCGGCTCGGGACCGCACCTTCGAGGAAGCGAAAGCCGCAGTCATGGCGCGCTGGCAAGCTTCTGAAACAGCCAAGGCCGTGGAAGTACGTGCACAGGAGTTGCTGGCCCGCGCCCAGGCTGGAACACCTCTGGCCCAGGTAGCTGCGGAAGCCGACCTGCCTTTGCAAATTGCGGATGGTTTGATGCGTGGTCGTGCCAATGGCGCATTCACGGTTGATGCTCTTCAGCAAGTCTTCGATGCTCAGGATGGCGGGCTCAGTGAAGCTGCCGCTGCTACTGCGCCGGATCGAGTGGTTTTCCAGATCACCAAAATCATGTCGCCTCAGCTGTCCGCCGCTCAGGAAAGCCATATTGCGCAGCAAATCTCCCAACAGATGGAAAATGATATTCTGCTGCAATATCTTGCCACTGTGCAGGAACAGATCGGCGTGAAGATCAACCCTCAGGCGCTGGCACAGGCTGTCGGTTCCGGTGACGCGAATTAAGGTGGACTGACAGTGACGCAGTCTTTTGATTTCGAAGCCTTTGCCCGCGCGTATGAGGCGGGCAAAGTTCAGGTGGTCACAACCAGCCTGGTGGCGGATCTTGAAACGCCTGTTTCCGCCTTTTTGAAAATTGCCGGCAATACGCCCAACAGTTTCCTGTTGGAATCCGTCGAAGGCGGAGAGGCACGCGGGCGCTATTCCATGATCGGTCTTGCGCCGGATCTCATCTTTCGCGCTTCCGGCAATCTGGCTGAGGTGAACCGTATCCCGGATCAGGACAAGAACGCTTTTGAGCCTTGTGCAGAACCGCCCCTCAAGGCTTTGCGCAACCTGTTGGCAGAATCCGCGATTGATCTCCCGGAAGGCGCGCCCCCAATGGCTGCTGGGGTGTTTGGCTATCTGGGGTATGACATGGTGCGGCAGATGGAGCGGCTGGCTCCCGCCAAGCCCGACCCTATCAGTGTGCCGGAAGCCTTGCTGCTGCGCCCCACCATCATGGTTGTATTTGATGCCGTGAAGGATGAGCTGACGGTCGTAACGCCAGTGCGTCCGCATCAGGGCGTGAGCGCACGTGCCGCCTATGAGACAGCTCAGGAGCGACTTGAGCAGATTGTCACTTCTCTCGAAGGCGCCTTCGCCCACCCTGCCCCACAGCCTTTCCATGGGGATGTGGAAGCCGTTTCCAATACGAGCCCAGCCGAATATCGGGCGATGGTGGAAAAGGCGAAGGACTATATTCGCGCGGGCGATATTTTTCAGGTCGTGCTGTCACAACGGTTTGAAAGCCCGTTTTCACTGCCGCCCTTTTCTCTGTATCGGGCCCTGCGACGGGTGAACCCGGCTCCGTTCCTCGTTTATCTCAATTTTGAGGGCTTCTCGGTGGTGTGTTCCAGCCCCGAGATTCTGGTGCGTCTGCGCAATGGAACTGTCACCATCCGCCCCATTGCCGGCACCCGCAAGCGTGGCGCCACTCCGGCCGAGGATGAAGCGCTCGCTACAGAACTTCTGGCAGACCCGAAGGAGCGCGCTGAACATCTCATGCTGCTTGATCTGGGGCGAAATGATACCGGCCGCGTCTCTCAGATCGGCAGTGTGAAGGTGACCGACAGCTTCTTCATCGAGCGCTACAGTCAGGTGATGCACATCGTTTCCAATGTTGAGGGCCGGCTCGCCGAGGGTTGTGACGCTCTTGATGTGCTTTCGGCGGGCTTTCCGGCGGGCACGGTTTCCGGCTCTCCAAAAGTGCGCGCCATGGAAATCATTGATGAGCTGGAGAAAGACAAGCGCGGCATTTATGCTGGGGCAATTGGCTATTTTGGCGCTAATGGCGAAATGGATACCTGCATCGTTCTGCGCACAGCCGTGGTGAAAGACGGGCGCATGTATGTGCAGGCCGGTGCCGGCATTGTTTACGATTCCGTGCCCGAAAGTGAGCAGCAGGAATGTATCAATAAAGCCAGCGCACTCTTCCGGGCGGGTGAGGAAGCCGTGCGCTTCGCAGCCAAAGCCCGGAATGGACAGTGAGAGCATTTTTGATGCACCTATTCTGCAAACAGGCACTCTCATGAAGAGCCATGCGCCACTCACCCCTCACCACCGGGGCATCAGCTCATCCGGGCATGCGCCTCAGGGCGTGGTGAGGCCGCTGGCTGGCGTCGGGTTTATTGTTGGCGCGGTATTGGGATATAGTGCGGCTAAAGCCTATGCGCCTGGAGCCGAATTGATTGCCCTGTGCTATACGGGCCTTATCATGGCCCTTGCGACAACAGCTTTATGGTCCCTACTGGCACGCATGCCGGGCAAAGGCGGGAATTATCTCATCCTCAATGGCGCGTTGGCCATGGCATTTTCTGTTCCCATCGCCACCTTTTTCGGCACAATCGCGGTCATCTCCACTCTTGATCCCAACAGCCTCTACAATAGATTTGGGGCAATTGTGGAACTGGCGGGCTTCATGGTGAAATTCATAGTGTTGCACGCCGGGTTTATCTCATTGCCTACAGCTGCCGTCGCAGGAGCCGCCACCGTGCGATGGCGCACATATGCCCGCCCTTCTTGACCCCGCCCGAGGGTCTGCGCTTAAAAATACATGAATGACCCGCGAAGTCGGGGCTGGAGCACCAATGACCACCGTCACGCTGATCGATAATTACGACAGCTTCACCTACAATCTCGTGCACTATCTCGGTGAGTTGGGTGCGCGTGTGACAGTGCATCGCAATGATGCCCTGAGCGTAGATGAAGTACTGGCAGAAAAACCCGAAGCCATCGTGCTGTCACCCGGCCCATGCACGCCAAATGAGGCTGGAATCTGCTGTGATCTGATCGCCCGTGCCGGTGACAAGGTGCCAATCTTTGGGGTTTGTCTTGGCCACCAGTCCATTGGGCAGGTTTTCGGTGGGGAAGTGGTGCGCGCACCGGAACCCATGCATGGCAAGATGTCTGAAATCCTGCATCAGGGCAAAAGTGTCTTCCGGGGCATTAATGGCAGTTTTCAGGCCACGCGATATCACTCACTTATCGTGAAGCGGGAGACCTTCCCGGACTCTCTGGAAATTACAGCTGAAACAAGTGATGGCATTATTATGGGGCTTGCCCATAAAACCCTGCCTATCCACGGTGTTCAGTTCCATCCTGAAAGCATTGCTTCCGAGCACGGGCATACATTGCTGCGCAATTTTCTTGAGATTGCGGATTCTTTCAACGCCGCGCGGGCAAAGGCATAGACGCAGCATTCGCCTCAAAGGGCAGGCAGCCTGGACAGGGCAGAAATGACAGTCTGCGCACTAAATATCCTGCGCAAACGGAGTTTCCGCTCTAACCTCCCTCCCCGCCCCTTTGCCCAAGATCTGCCGAGGACGACATATGAGCGATAATTTCAAGCCGCTTCTTGCAAAAGTGGCAACCGGAGCAAGCCTTACCCGCGAAGAATCAGCTCTTGTCTTCAACAGGATGATGTCGGGCGAAGCTACCCCCTCGCAGATGGGCGCTTTGCTGATGGGGCTGCGCGTGCGCGGCGAAACGGTTGAGGAAATCGCTGGCGCTGTTTCTGTTATGCGCGCCAAGATGCTGCCGGTGAAAGCTCCGGCAGATGCCGTGGATATTGTGGGCACGGGCGGGGATGCATCCGGTTCTTATAATATTTCCACCTGTGCCTCTTTCATCACGGCCGGCGCCGGTGTGCCTGTGGCCAAGCATGGCAACCGGGCCTTGTCATCCCGCTCAGGTGCGGCAGATGTACTGGCCGCGCTGGGGGTGCATCTGGACCTTGGTCCCGAAGCTATTTCCCGCTGCATTGAGGAAGCGGGAATTGGCTTCATGTTTGCCCCTTCGCATCATAGCGCCATGAAGCATGTCGGGCCGACTCGCGTGGAAATGGGTACCCGCACGATCTTCAATCTACTGGGGCCGCTCTCAAACCCGGCAGGCGTCAAGCGGCAGCTGGTGGGGGTTTTTGCCAAGACCTGGATCGTTCCTCTGGCTGAAGTGCTGAAGACACTGGGAACCGAACGCGCCTATATCGTGCACGGTTCTGACGGATTGGATGAAATCACCATCACTGGCAGCACGGATGTGGCCATGCTGGATAATGGCCGCATTCGCACATTTGAAATTTCTCCTGAAGATGTGGGGCTGACCCGCGCGCCGGCAGAAGCCGTGAAGGGCGGGGACGCTGCCCATAATGCCCGCGCCCTGCGCGCCGTGCTGGAAGGGGAAAAGAACGCATATCGTGATGTCGCCGTATTCAATGCTGCGGCGGCGCTGGTGGTGGCCGCAAAGGCCGAAGATCTTCGGGAAGGCGTTCTCCTCGCCCAGGCTAGTCTGGATGATGGGGCTGCGCTGGCGAAGCTTGAAAAACTGGTCGAGGTCTCCACCAAATATTCCCCGGAGGCAGGGCAATGAGCAACATTCTCACACGGATCGAAGCCTATAAGCGCGAGGAAATCGCCGCAGCCAAGATTGCTCATCCGTGGGCCGAGATTGATGCTGCCGTTAAGGCTGCGCCGCGGGTGCGCCCCTTTGCCGGAGCCATTGAGAAAACTCTCAAGGATGGGCACACGGCCCTGATTGCCGAGATCAAGAAGGCCAGCCCCTCAAAAGGACTGATCCGTGAGGATTTCGACCCTCCAAGCCTGGCTCGGGCCTATCAGCGCGGCGGAGCGACCTGCCTTTCGATCCTGACTGATACCCCCTCCTTTCAGGGCTCCCCCGAATATCTGCGCGCCGCCCGCGCGGCTGTGAACCTGCCTGTTCTGCGCAAGGATTTCATGTACGATACCTATCAGGTCGCCGAAGCCCGGTCCTGGGGGGCAGATTGCATTCTCATCATCATGGCTGGTGTAGATGACGCACTGGCGCTTGATCTCGCGCAGGCGGCAGCCGCCCATGAGATGGATGCAATTGTCGAGGTCCATGATGAAGCTGAACTGGATCGCGCGCTTGCCCTACCCTGCCGTTTGATTGGCATAAACAATCGTGATTTGCGAACATTCCATACGGATCTGGCCAATAGTGAGCGCCTCGCTCCGCGTGTGCCGGAAGATCGCATCGTGATTGGTGAGAGCGGTATTTTCACCGCACAGGATGTGCAAAGGCTGGCAAAGGTTGGAATCGGCACCATTCTGGTGGGAGAAAGCCTGATGCGTCAGGAAGATGTGGCTTCTGCGACATCCCAGCTTCTGGCCGCCTGATCTTTCTCACCACTCTGGCAGAAATATGCTGCCTTAAGCTTCCTCTTTTCATTCGGTCTTCAATCCATGGTCGAGCTGACACATCTTGATGCGCAGGGTGCGGCACATATGGTGGATGTCTCTGAGAAGGCAGTCACCTCCCGCGAAGCCGTAGCTGAAGGGTGCGTGATTATGGCACCGGAGACATTGGCCCTTATTCGCAGTGGGAATGCCAAAAAGGGCGATGTGTTGGGGGTGGCGCGCATTGCGGGCATCATGGGAGCCAAGCGCACACATGAGCTTATCCCGCTTTGCCATCCCCTCATGCTCTCCAGAATTGACCTGGATTTAACGGAAGATGACAGCCTGCCAGGGCTTGTGGTGACAGCATGCGTCAAGACTTCAGGTCAGACCGGCGTGGAAATGGAAGCCCTTACGGCTGTTTCCATTGCCTGCCTGACCATCTACGACATGGCCAAGGCTGCCGACCGGGCCATGAGAATCGAAGGCATTCGGTTACTCGAAAAAACCGGCGGCAAAAGCGGCGATTGGCAGGCAGAACGCCCCTGAACCCATCTCCAACAATAAGGGAGGCTTCACCGTGGCATTGATGAGCGTCGAGGACGCCCTGAAGCTGATCCTGTCTTCCGCTCGGCTCTTGGAAGCCGAGCAAGTACCCGTTGGTTTGGCTGCGGGGCGTGTTCTGGCCGAAGACCTTCCTGCGCGCCGTTCGCAACCCCCTGCGGACATGTCTGCCATGGATGGCTATGCAGTCCGTGCGGAAGACGTCTCTCTTTCCCCCGTGGATTTGCAGATTATTGGCGAATCTGCTGCCGGGCGCCCTTTTGAAGGTATTCTGAAGACTGGAGAAGCTGTCCGCATTTTCACCGGAGGCGTCATGCCTGCCGGGGCGGACAGTGTCGTCATTCAGGAAGATACCCATCGGATTGATCGTTGCGTCACAATCAATAGCTTTCGCCAAAGCGGCCAGAATGTGCGCAAGATGGGGGCTGACTTTCAAGCCGGCATGCCGGGTTTAAGGGCCGGACGCAGATTGACCGCGCGGGATATCATGCTCGCCGCAGCGATGGACCATGCCACGGTCCCGGTCACGCGACGCCCCCGGGTCGCCCTGTTGCAGACAGGTGATGAATTGGTTTTGCCCGGAAAAGGGCGCGGCTCAGATGCCGAAATTGTTGTATCCAATGCTTTCGGCTTGGCCGCGCTCGCACATAAACTCGGGGCGGATGTCACCGATCTCGGCATCGTGCCTGATGATATGGAGCAGATTCGAGCGGCCGTTTCTCACGGTACAGGGGGAGGTTTCGATCTTTTCATCTCTTCCGGCGGCGCATCTGTTGGAGAGCATGATCTTGTCGCCCCGGCCATGCGTGCGGAAGGCGTGGAACTGCATCTGCACAAACTGGCTTTGAAACCCGGAAAGCCCCTGATGTTTGGTAGCCGCGGCCAAGTCTTGTGCCTGGGTTTGCCCGGCAACCCGGTCTCCTCTCATGTCTGCTCCATCTTGTTCATGGCGCCACTTCTGAGGGCCATGCAGGGCGAAGAGACAACAGGACCAGAAACCACTGTTGCCCGCCTTGCCGTAGACATGCCGCCCAATGGCCCGCGCCGCGATTTCATGCGTGCCACTTTCAGGGCCGATGCGGATGGCGCCCTCCAGGTCACACCGGCCAGCACGCAAGACAGCGCCATGCTAAGCCTTCTGGCCACATCAAACTGTCTTCTGGTGCGACCGCCCCATGCTTGCGCGGCACAGGCTGGTGATAGCTGCGAGATTCTCCCTTTCAGCGATTAGGTGCCTTTAACCCCATCTTCACCCTTGCGAAACAAATCTGGAACAGATAAGTCTTGTTCCCGATTTGTTTCGCTAACTCATGGCTGGAGATTCATATGATCAGCATATGTTCATGCTCCAGCCACTAGAGCGGGGGCCGAAGATGCTGACACGCAAGCAGTATGAATTGCTGCGCTTCATACATGAACGCGTGACGGAAACAGGTGTGCCACCTTCTTTTGATGAAATGAAGGATGCGCTGGATCTGCGCTCCAAATCCGGCATTCACCGTCTCATTACGGCTTTGGAAGAGAGAGGTTTCATTCGCCGCCTGCCCAACCGTGCGCGCGCACTTGAGGTTGTTCGGCTGCCGGAAACTGTGACGCCGAGCCTCGCAGGGCGCTCGCCGGCACGCGGCTTCTCCCCTTCTGTCATTGAGGGCAATCTTGGCCGTGTCCGCCCACCATCAGAGAATGCTGAAGAGGCATCTCCTGAAGGCGTTGCCGTGCCGCTTATGGGGCGGATTGCTGCCGGCACCCCAATTTCTGCAATCCAGAACCGTAGCAACACCCTCCATGTCCCGCCTGAAATGCTGGGCTCTGGTGAGCATTATGCTCTGGAAGTGCGCGGTGACAGCATGATTGAGGCTGGCATTCTGGATGGAGATACGGTTCTGATCCGCAAATGCCAGACGGCGGATACCGGAGATATTATCGTCGCACTGATTGATGATGAGGAAGCGACTCTGAAGCGTTTGCGCAAGAAAGGGGCCTCAATTGCTCTTGAGGCTGCAAATCCGGCTTATGAAACCCGTATCTTCGGACCAGACCGCGTACAGATACAAGGACGACTTGTCGGCTTGATGCGACGTTATTGATGATGAGCCCCCTCATCATTTCTATGGCACCCAAAGCTCTGCACTTAAAATATCCACTTCACTTTCCACGAAGGGAAGAACAGTGGTGGGTGGCAATGCATGGTAGGGTTGCCATGGGCGGCTTTGTGACATGGAACGACTGGCCCGCTCACGCCACCCTGTCTCAGCATCATGATACAGAGCGAGTGTACCTGTCTGTTCCAGATTCTGCGCAGTGATAACCCGCGCAGGGCAATCCCCTGGAGGCATGTGCTCCGTCACCACAATAGAGGCGAGCAGGCAGTCGGCTTCCAAGCTGACTGGATTGTGTGAAACAGCCAATACACCTCTATCTTTTAGTGTGGCGACGCAACCAAGGTGATCGCAAGAAAATGACGAGGCCAGTGCCGGATCATCAAGAGCGCGTCTGTCACCCTCACGGTTCAGCCATTGCTCTGCAAACATGCGAGCGCGCGGCGCATTCAGAATGGAAAGTTTTCCATCTTCTCCTCGCACCGCAATCGTGTGTGTATTCGGGGCAATCAGGATGTCCGGGTGCTCTGGTGAGGTTGTAGCAAATACAGCTACACACAAAAACGGCAAAGCACACAACTTCAGCAGCCCCTGAGGTATTGAGAGCAGCAGAAGAGCCAGTGTTATCAGCAACAAATTGGCTGTATTGATCCATGTAACAGGGATATCTGCTCCCGGCAAATTCGCGCACCACTCAGAAACGGCAATCATAACTTCGATGCCAAACCCCATGACGGGCCAGGCGATAGAATCCCAGCCAAAAGGAATGAGCAGCACGCCAATCAATCCGAAGGGCATGACCAACAGAGAAACAGCGGGCATCGCAGCCAGATTGGAGAGCAGACCATAAGTCGATGCGCGCTGAAAATGGAAGGCCCCATAAGGAGCTGTCGCCACCCCTGCAAGAATGGATGTGATTGCAAGGCCGCCCATAAAGGCCAGCATGAACCAGATGATCTGCGCCCCCCACCCTTCCGGGCGAGGATATGAGAGATAGGGACGCAGCCACTGATAACCGGCCACCAAGGCTAAAGTGGCTGAAAAGGACATTTGCGTGCCGGGTTCAAGCAAGGCTTCCGGCGTCAGCACCAATACACAGAAAAAGGCAACCGCAACGGTTCGTAATGTCAGCGCCTGTCGTCCAGCGATCACGCCGATCAAGACAAGCCCCGTCATGATGAAGGACCGCTGTGCCGGCACCTCATTTCCCGACAATGCCAGGTAGAAGGCCCCACCCGCAAGCGCCACGAGTGCCGCAACGGACTTGATCGGCCAGCCTAATGCCAGACTTGGGAACAACGCCAAACCGCCTCGTACCAGAGCAAACAATGTGCCGGCGACCATGGCCATGTGCAGGCCTGAGATGGAAAGTATATGTGTGAGACCTGATATTCTCATGCTTTCCTCAATCTGCGGAGGAATAGCGGCCCTGTCCCCGGTTACAAGCGCCACAGCAATTGCGGCAGGCGTTCCGTTCAAGCTTCCCTGAATCCGATCAGCCAGAGCAATCCGAACAGATTGAATAGCGGCGGCCACGTGCACAGAAAAAGGCGCACGCTCAGCGGAACCCCCGCTCATGATGACCGGAGAGCCCAACCCATAGCCGATACCCCCAATCCCATCGAACCAAAGTCCTCGGCCAAAATCTTGGGCACCTGGCATGGCAGGCTGCAAAGGAGGCATGAGCCGCACGAGCTGTTCAATATGAGCGCCGACAGGAGGGGCTACGCCCTTGCGCAAAGTCAGGCGCACACGTTCGGGCACCTTATGCAAACCTGGTACTGTGCGGGATGTGAGGCGCAGTACGATGCGATCACTCTTTGTGCGCCTCTCCAATTTTTCGACAAAACCTTGCAGGCGCAAGGGGAAATCTGGAGGCTGGGACATGGCGTAGTGGCTTACCCAGGCGGTCCGGCTTGTCGCCAGCGCAAAGCCGGATGCCACACAGGAGCAGAGCAGCAAAATGGCAAAAGCAACAGGATTTCTGCGTGCAAAAAATGAGGCCAGCCCCAGTCCCCCAGCCAACAAGCAGACTGCCGCCAGAGAAGGCTCATGCGCAGCGCCAAAGTAGAGCAGAATGCCAAGCGCCAGAAAAACAGGGAGCCAGAGAATGAGACGCCCGGAATCCACCTCTGAGCGCAGATCCAGATGGATTCGCTCAACCAATATTTTGATAATATTTGCTATTTTCTGATGCAGCACGTTATGGCCAGAATGGCGAGCAGCCTTTTCGCACTCCTGTTTCACGGAAGCAGAAGTCAAGAGCAAACCCAATAAAGCCATACATCAGGGCTCACGCCCTTCTGTGCACCCCTCATTTCATATGCCCCTACTGCTCCCACCTGCCCGCCTTCCGGTTTCTTGTGCCTGCTGCCTATGCTACACGGGCGCACATGATGTGCCAGTCGCGTTTGCGCCACGTTTCAAACCGAATGGCACACTTCGCCTAATTGCCCTTTCCGCCTCGCGCAAGCCAGGCTTCGTTTGAGTTCTCCATGTCTGAGATCATCACCCGCTTTGCCCCCTCCCCCACAGGCTTCCTTCACATTGGCGGCGCTCGCACGGCCCTTTTCAACTGGCTTTATGCCAAGGCCAAAGGCGGGCGAATGCTGCTCCGTATTGAAGATACGGATCGCCAGCGTTCCACCAAGGAAGCTATCGACGCCATTCTGGAAGGGTTGAGCTGGCTCGGCATCGATTGGGATGGTGACCCGATCTACCAGTTTGCGCGTGCAGACCGGCACCGCGCCGTGGTGGAAGATATGCTGGCGAGAGGTGTGGCCTATCGCTGCTACGCCTCACCGGAAGAGCTGGAGGAGATGCGTGATCTGGCCCGCAAGGAAGGCCGTCCGCCGCGCTATGATGGCCGCTGGCGCGACCGCGACCCTTCCGAGGCCCCCAAGGATCGCAACCCTGTCATCCGTCTGAAGACGCCGCGTGAGGGCGAGACGGTGATTGAAGATATGGTGCAGGGGAATGTCACTATTCCCAACAAGGATCTGGACGATCTGATTCTGCTGCGCTCTGATGGAACGCCAACTTACATGCTCGCTGTCGTGGTTGATGACCATGATATGGGGGTGACGCATATCATTCGCGGCGACGATCACCTCACCAATGCGGCCCGGCAAATTCAAATCTACAAGGCGATGGAATGGAATGTGCCCAATATGGCGCATATTCCGCTGATTCACGGGCCGGATGGCGCAAAGCTCTCCAAGCGTCACGGGGCCTTGGGTGTCGATGCCTATCGGGATATGGGGTACCTGCCAGCGGCGCTTCGCAATTATCTCGTGCGTCTGGGCTGGAGCCATGGCGATCAGGAAGTCTTTTCAACGGAAGAGATGGTTTCCTATTTCGATCTCGACAAGGTGGGGCGCTCTGCGGCCCGTTTCGATTTCCAGAAGCTGGAAAATCTCAATGGACAATATATTCGCGCCAGTCTCGATGATGCTCTACTTGCAGATGTAGAAGCGCTGTTGCCGCATTTGCCAGATGCGGAAAAACGCGTCGCCAGCCTGACACCCGCGCGCCGCACCCAGCTTCATGCGGCCATGCCCGGCCTGAAAGAACGTGCCAAAACTCTTCTTGAGCTTCTGGACAATGCCGCGTTCATTTTTGTGGAACGCCCGCTCCAATTGGAAGAGAAGGCGCAAAAGCTGCTTTCCCCGGAAGCCAAGTCCCACCTGTCCAGCTTGCTATCCAGGCTTGAGACTGTGGAGTGGAAGGCTGCGGCAATTGAAGAGATGGTTCGCACCTATGCCGCTGAGGCACAGATCAAGCTGGGCGCCGTGGCGCAACCCTTGCGCGCTGCTACCACCGGCAAAACCACCTCTCCGCCTATTTTTGACGTTCTTGAGATTCTCGGACGAGAAGAAAGTCTTGAGCGAATCAAGGATCAGGCAGTGTGACAGTGGACCAAAAGCAGCGCGGACCTTCTGTGGCGCTGGATTTGATGGGCTTGAAATGCCCCCTTCCGGCTCTTCACACCCGCAAGGCCCTTACCAGCTTGCCGGCTGGAGGGCGCCTTATCGTGACCTGCACAGACCCCATGGCGGTGATTGATATTCCCCATGTGGCACAGGAGGCGGGCGCTCTGCTCGAGGACAGAGAAATTTCTGAGGGCCTTCTGACCTTCATTCTGCTGAAACAGGACTGAAATGTGAGGCGGAAGCATGATCGTGCCGCCGCCTCTCCTTCAGCACGTCATGAAAAGGTATCCAAAGCTTTTTTAGCCAATGAAGGAGCTTCTTTCCCTCCTGACCTTGACCGCAAACATTCAAGCGCTTACTGACGCACATGAGTGAGCCCGTAGCTCAGTTGGTAGAGCACGTGACTTTTAATCATGGGGTCTTGGGTTCGAATCCCAACGGGCTCACCAAGGTTTATCAAGAACTTAGGTGAGCATCACAATCTGCAGTCTTCCCAGAAAATGAAATTGGGAAGAACATGGGAAGATCCGAGCCCTATGTCGGATCCTTTGGGTCTCCCGACTTTTTCCCATGATTTGGTGTGCCTTACTTTCCGCGGTAACTGCGTTATATGATCGGGGCATTCCATCTCGCCGCCTAAAGGCGTTTCCTCATCCCCGCGTCCTGCGCTGCACAAAGTCTCCGGTGTGACGAGACAGGTGGCATGCGCAAATGCCGCCGATCTGTCCTGCCAGGACGTCGGCGGGCCGTATTCAATCGTCTTCGTCGTCCTTGATGACCTTCAGCTCGTGCGTCGGAACTGGGCGGATGCTGGTGCCCTGGACCGCCATGATGAGCGCCCGCATGGGGTTGTCCTCCTGACCGCCATGGTTCAGGGCGACCTTGTCGCCGTAGCGGTGCGGTGCCAGCTTTGAGAGGATCCACTTGCGGGTATCGACACACAGGCGTGAGCGCTGGATATTCTCAGGGCAGAAGCGCCCTTCCTCGTCATGGTCCCCAGAGGCGTCGTCCGCGATATCGAGAAGCTCTTCGGCCAGAGCATGTACGCTCTCGGCCTTCGCGCGCGCGTACTGGTCCCGAAAGTCTTCATGCTCCCGCAGCCAGCGGAATACGGTTTCGCGTCCAGGCATGTCGGGAGAGGCGCAGATGGTTCGCACAGACTTGCCCATGGCCAGCTCCGAGCAAATCCGATCAGCGATCTTTTCATTATAGGTCGACGGGCGGCCCGTCTTCTTCGGCACAGCCATGTCAGTCTCCATTGTGATTGTGAGCGGATGCTGTCCGCCAGCATGAAACATGGAAGGTGTCGCCAACACCGGTCCGCAACGTCACCAGCCAGTCGGCCTTGCCGCAGATGGTACAGGCGGCCGGCTGCGTGGGCAGGCCGGGCCCATCGCCAAGATGAAGCACCACATTTTCTGATGCCGTCTGCGTCCTCGTCTTGTTCGGGTGTTTGGGGCTGTCCCTGCAAAAACAGGCGTCCTGCATGTCCCCGTGTCCCGGATCTTTTATCTCATTGTTTTTGCTCTTGTTATTTCCAGTCGAGCAGGACGCGCAGGCTTCATCCAGTGTGTCCCCGGTTGTGCTCTGCCTGTGTCCCCGGCCGGTTTCATACGGCCTGGGTGCAACAAAACCGGCCTGAACGGCCTGAGAGACCAGATGGGAGAGGCCATCAATCATGGTCGTTTCCATCGGGATCATCCTGCGGGACAAGGATGTAGCAGCGCTTGCGCCCAAGGCCTTACGGCAGGCGGACACGCTGCTGGGGCACGGGCTTGCCATGGCGCAGGACCGGTGCCCCATCCCGTCCGGTCTCAGATTGGAGGATGCCAGCCTCCATTCCGACCTCGATCATCAGTGCAGATGGCAGGTCGCCGCACAGTTCCGGCCATTGCGCGGCCGGAACGATATATTCGATGCGCCTGTTCTCGATGCGACGGAAACCCAGACGTCCGCCATAGGACTTCTCGGACGACAGGATCGTTCCGGAGCCATATTCGCGCTCGTCAGGCCACTCTCCCATGCGCTGGAAACGGTTGGTGCCGGAACCAGAGAGGATTTCATCGAACCGCTCGCGTGCCCGCATCTGTTCCAGAGATCCGGAGCCCCCACGCGCACCAAGCCAGGCTTCGAAGCACCTTGCTGTTGCGCTGATCGCCTCGCCATTCGGCCAGGGCAGGATGCCCAGCCTGATAGCCAGTTCACCGGCTGCTGCAGCAAGGCCGAAGCGCTTGGCCACACGGGTGACCTGACCGTCAGCATCCGCAGGGCAAGTCCGGGCAATGAAGTCATCCCGGATAAGGATCATCTGGCGGGCCAGATCGTCCCGGTTCATGCGGGTGATGGCATCCAGCAGCAATGCAGAGGCATGGCCATGGTGGGTCGCAAAGATGCGGTCGAGCGTCTCGGACAGTTCACCTCCATGGGAGCAGCCATGGAGATAGCCATAAACTCCGTGGGGGCCAACGATGGCGGTAATATCGGCGATGCGCACTTCCTGTCCTGCCGCCGCCTTGCGCCCCCGTCCATCAGCGCGCATCACATCCGCCAGACTGTGCTCACCTGAGGACAGGAAAGTGGATCGCCACCGCACCACGGCACGGGCCGATGCGGTGCGGGTGGCGCGCCGCTTTCCCTGTCCGTTCGCCAGTTCATAGGCGATACTACCCACGTCACGGCCCGCCTGACCGATCTCGTCCAGAATGAGCAACACGTCATTGTAAAGAGAGGATGCAACCTCAAGTCCACTGGCTGTGGTGTTCCAGCTTCCAACGAAAGATGGGCCGCCATAGACCGAGGCAGCTGCGCGCAGCAGGGTGGACTTGCCCTTTGAGGACTGGCCGCGCAGGTGGAAGCCGCCCCCATCACCGCCGACAACATGAGCGAGCGGGGCAGACAGGGCGACGCACAGGACAAAGGCGAGACGAGAATTGCCGATGGCAAGCTTTGCCCCTTCCTGCCAGCCATCCATCGTGCCGGACAGGGCAAAGGCATGGGCCTCATCGCCATTCCAGATGATGGTATCAGAGCCGGAACCGAACACACGGTGCGGCAGGATGAACTGGTCACGATCCCAGCCGACGCGGCAAGCCAGCAGACGTCGCTCCTTCGGCAATACCACGGACAGGTAGCGCAAGATCGCCTCGCGAACCTTGCGGCTGCTGACATCGTAGCGCAGCCCATGGTGCCGCAGGGTTTTGAGCACCTCAGACCCGTCACCGGCCAGCGCCGATGACGACACGACAATCTCATGGCGACGGAAGTCCGCATCGATGAGGCACAGCAATGTGCCATGGTTCTGGCCATCGGGCCCGCGAACCAATGCCACAATCTCCAGAGGTGAAGAAGTCCATATGCTGGAGACGTGGCCATCCCGATCCTGAACCGTGCGATAGAGCCCGTCCTGCTTGGAGAGGAACTCACCGGCCTGCAGCTTGACGTCCTGATCCAGATCAAAGGGGCGCAAGGCAGCATTGATCTCCGTGCGATGACGGGCAATGATCTCTGCGGTCCATCCTTCAGATGCTGCATCCCCCAGATCCCAGCCAACAGGGATCGGCCCGGTCCGCTCGACGCGCTGACCTTCCTTGACCACGTGCCGTCCAAGAGTTTCGGGCGGCAGGATGAGGATTTCCGCCGCTCCGGCCTCCTTGCACAGGCCACATACCTTGAGAGCAAAATCAGCGGATGCCCCGTCACGATCGGGGGCAATGATCACACGGCGTCCGCGCACCGGTGACCAGTCCGTCTGATGAGCACGACTTGCCCCACCCAGAGGTGACACCACCACCAGGTCAGGAAACAGTACCTGCCCTGCCTGAGCCTTTTTCTCACCCTCAACGACAAGGATGTTAGCATCTGGACGGGACAGAAGCTCCGGCAAGCGATAAAGCGGGAAAGGTGCGGACCAGCCCTTCAGCCGCCATTGGTGCCGTGAACCAACACGGCACCACGACAGCGGGCGGACAAGTTTTTCCGGATGCGCCTCGGTTCGTTCCCAGCGACCGACATAGCCGACAATGCGGCCCTCAGCATCGATATAGGGAAACAGCAGGTCAGGAGGTGTGCGGCGTTCATGGTGGAGATAGGAAAAGGGATCGCAGGTCTCCGGGGGAACCGGAGAAACAGCGACCACTTCTTTTCCGCCGATACCGCGCCCCAACATGCGGGCACGGGCGGCCTCGATCTCGGCAGTCATGGGGGAGGTTTGAAGCTCAACGAGCATGGCTGTTCTCCCCAGTATCCAGCAGCTGTGCAATATCGCGGGCGGCATCTATCTGGGATCGGCCCGTCAGATAGGCGTGCAGCGAGATCAAATCTCCGCCGCGATCATCCGTGGCAAAGTCCGCCCATACACCGGTGTGAAGGTTGATGCGGAAAGAGCCAGGGTGACGGTCTGCACGGGTCGGATTGCGGATGACATATTCCAATCCAACCACCCTGCCGCCGGGCAGCCAACGCTCCAGCAGCCACGGCAAGGCATAAAGAGACATGCGCCGGATGCGGGCGAAATCCACATTCCCAGCCTGCGCCCGGGAAAAATCATGAACGTGCAGCGGGCCGGGCAGCATGACCGCCATGGCGCTGATCCAAGGGAGAACGGGCAAATGCACCGAAGACGGCGAGTCGCTCAGCGCCTGCACGACCATCTCTCCAGCGAGAAGGGTCAGAAAGCCCAGAAGCAGGAGAATCTCGAATGCTGCGGCAGGAACAGCAAAACCAATCCCCGCGATACAGCGGGGATCGGCAGTTTTGAAAATCTTGTGAGGCGCGGAGCGTTTCATTGCACACCCCCATTGTCAAAGAAGGCAGCGCGCTCTGCGATGTAGCGATCAAGCTTATCAGAGTCCCACATCACCTTGCGCAAACCCAGACGAATGGGAGCCGGCAGGACACCAGCGCGCGCAAGAACGCGGAAGCGGGACTCTGAATAGCCAGCCCGAGCGGCTGCCTGACGGGCATTGAGCAACCGGCGGGGCGGCTTGATCTTCTCCGTTGAAAAGGAAGGCTGACCCATGTGATCCCCCTTGCGGCGCGGGATGCGCCATAGGGGGCCAGAAGAAGTTATTCGGTACGAACTGACACGTGAGCGAAGGTACACGCCCTCCCGCACCTTCAGTCACGCAAAGCGCAGGACTTTTCAAAAGAACCGGGTAGTTGTGAGTATTCAGAGGTTTCACCGAACCTGAGCAGACGGTTCATCCCCGCATGCGCGGGGAACAGGCTCAAGCATCATGTAGGAGCCGCGCCCGCCGCGGTTCATCCCCGCATGCGCGGGGAACAGTGCTGGCTCCGATCTGTATCTGCTCAGCACCGAGGTTCATCCCCGCATGCGCGGGGAACAGAAAAAACAGTCCGAAAATAGATCTAAGCCAAATGGTTCATCCCCGCATGCGCGGGGAACAGAGATCGTGGAGCGCGTCGATTATCAGCCGAGCCGGTTCATCCCCGCATGCGCGGGGAACAGTCGTGCGCGGCTGGTCACCCGCCGCCCTCGATCAGTTCATCCCCGCATGCGCGGGGAACAGTGCGTGCTGGTATCCCCCAGCGTGGCAACAGGCGGTTCATCCCCGCATGCGCGGGGAACAGACTTGCGCGCGGCGGTGTGACACTTGTTCACGCGGTTCATCCCCGCATGCGCGGGGAACAGGCCCACAGGCCGTCAGGGCGGGCGGAAAGCTCCGGTTCATCCCCGCATGCGCGGGGAACAGGCTTGGTGGCCTCGATGCGCTCGCGTACATGGCGGTTCATCCCCGCATGCGCGGGGAACAGAGCGCAGCCGCTGTTTTCCGGGCGTTCAGCACCGGTTCATCCCCGCATGCGCGGGGAACAGGCCCTCCAATACCTTCATCTGTTCCGCTGTACCGGTTCATCCCCGCATGCGCGGGGAACAGATGGACGGCGCATCGCGCGATTAGGCGATCTGCGGTTCATCCCCGCATGCGCGGGGAACAGCATGCGCGGGCTGCTGATGATCGGGTGCGGTCCGGTTCATCCCCGCATGCGCGGGGAACAGGGAGATTATGTCTTCGTGGACACGCGCCACCGAGGTTCATCCCCGCATGCGCGGGGAACAGTTTCCCCGTTCTCTCCACACCAGTGCCCTCACCGGTTCATCCCCGCATGCGCGGGGAACAGCTTTCGTGATGGCCGATGGCGTCAAATACGCTCGGTTCATCCCCGCATGCGCGGGGAACAGTCGGCATGCCGGATTACGACGCCTACCACATCCGGTTCATCCCCGCATGCGCGGGGAACAGGGCAGGGCCACGCCATCCAGAGTGTATGTCGTCGGTTCATCCCCGCATGCGCGGGGAACAGTTGCGGGTCTGCGGGCCGACAATCCCGTCCGCCGGTTCATCCCCGCATGCGCGGGGAACAGGTCGGTGGTTTCAGTGCCGAGGGCGAAATTGACGGTTCATCCCCGCATGCGCGGGGAACAGTTTGGAACCGACGCCATGAGAACGGCTATCGGCGGTTCATCCCCGCATGCGCGGGGAACAGTTACCCCTATGATCTCGCCGTAACGCGCCCCCCGGTTCATCCCCGCATGCGCGGGGAACAGTCACGCAGCGCTCTTCATGTCGCGGATGGCGGCGGTTCATCCCCGCATGCGCGGGGAACAGAGCCCCGGCGCGTTCGGGTCACGCGTTATCAGCGGTTCATCCCCGCATGCGCGGGGAACAGGCTCTTATAGAGCGCGTATCCGACGGCGACAGCGGTTCATCCCCGCATGCGCGGGGAACAGGCTCTTATAGAGCGCGTATCCGACGGCGACAGCGGTTCATCCCCGCATGCGCGGGGAACAGGGTTATTCCTCGATTGAGATTGAAGGCATCACCGGTTCATCCCCGCATGCGCGGGGAACAGTCTGAAATCATGGTGCTGCACCGCCGCCGCAACGGTTCATCCCCGCATGCGCGGGGAACAGTCGCCTCAAAATTTGAATTTTGAATTATCGTTCGGTTCATCCCCGCATGCGCGGGGAACAGAAAACGATCGCACCATCGGCTCCTGTGCGCGCCGGTTCATCCCCGCATGCGCGGGGAACAGATGGGGACGAGAGACAATGAGTGGTGGCCGCCCGGTTCATCCCCGCATGCGCGGGGAACAGTCGGACAACGGCTCGCCATAGACCGGATCGGGCGGTTCATCCCCGCATGCGCGGGGAACAGCGAGGCATATCTGCGCATCAGTCGAGCGCAGGCGGTTCATCCCCGCATGCGCGGGGAACAGTTTATGTAGTGGTGATCCCCGACCCGGATGCCCGGTTCATCCCCGCATGCGCGGGGAACAGATGTTCGTCGGTGGCGGGCACATCAGGGGCGGCGGTTCATCCCCGCATGCGCGGGGAACAGCCTATCGCCGTCTTGCTGTCCTCAACATCCCCCGGTTCATCCCCGCATGCGCGGGGAACAGGGCCAGTATTGCGTGATCCGGCATCAGGGTTGCGGTTCATCCCCGCATGCGCGGGGAACAGGGCACCTGGTTGGTCACCAGAACTGGGATACCCGGTTCATCCCCGCATGCGCGGGGAACAGGAGCCCCGTCACTCCCGCCATCTTATCAAAGACGGTTCATCCCCGCATGCGCGGGGAACAGTCATCGGCTCGCGCCACACGGCTGCGCTCAACCGGTTCATCCCCGCATGCGCGGGGAACAGCCCCAGATCCTCAAAGTCATCTACCGATAGTTCGGTTCATCCCCGCATGCGCGGGGAACAGAATGTCTCATCCCAGATGGACCCGCGCCCGGCCGGTTCATCCCCGCATGCGCGGGGAACAGGTGATAAAGACTTTCGCAGTTCCGGCGGAGATCGGTTCATCCCCGCATGCGCGGGGAACAGCCGTTTTGGCTGGTGCGGGACGCCTCTTCCAGCGGTTCATCCCCGCATGCGCGGGGAACAGGGTCCATGTGGGACTGGCCGGAAGACCCGGACCGGTTCATCCCCGCATGCGCGGGGAACAGACTTCTTGTACATGATTGATCTATCAGCGTATTTCACTTTTCAAAAAGCGCACCAATTTTTGGAAGGCTAATCACCTCGAACGGGTGGGAAAAAGCTGACAAGTTTCAGGCCATCAAAATCAACCGGCATACGACGGTTGCGGCCCGCAGTCAGAAACTCATAACCTTGGTCTGTCGGTGCTTTCCAGACGATGACAGCGTCGCCCTCATCTATCCCGGCCAAAACCTGCTCCCAGATCATCTCACGCGTGCGGGTCGAATAATCGCCCACATAAACACCAGCTCTCACTTCCACCAACCATGCCGCCAGGCGGCCTCTCAGCCGCATGGGAGCATTGTTCACCACCACAACCATCATCCGCGATGCCCTCCATCACCCGTGGAGGGGGCATCAGGAAAGGCAGGCGGCAAAGCTTCGGGCGCGGGTTCAGGAGGTGCAAGCTCTCCTGCCGCCAGAACGTCCTCAATGGCCGGAATAATCCGGCCCAGCAATCCCGTGCGTCGAAAAGAATCCCGGCACGCCAGACGCACAGCCCTGTCCGGGGACATGTCCAGATGCCCTTTCTGAGCCTTCCCGGCAATGCGGAAGGCTTCTGGTACAACGGTTTCCAGCTTGAACAGGTCTGCGATATCATAAACGAAGGATAAGGGCTTTCCGCTATGCAGAAAGCCGATGGCCGGCGCATAGCCCGCTGCGAGAACGGCGGCCTCTGTCAATCCATGCAAACAGGCCGTAGCAGCAGAAAGGCAGCGATTGGGCACATCACCAGCCTCCCAATCCGCAGGATCATAGCGCCGCCTGCTCCAGTTCACGCCATGGCTCTGCGCCAGAAGGGCATAACTCTCGCGCACACGCGCGCCTTCAATGCCCCGCAACTGGTTGATGGAGCGGCGCAAAGGCGCATCCTCACCAAAGCGCATGGCATACATCCGGCGCACCACGCGCAAGCGTGCCGCAGGGTCCAACGCAATGGCGGCTTGCCAGAGCAGCCGGTCTGCCCGCGCACCACCCGGTTGACCAGCCGAATACAGGCGCACCCCCGCCTCGCCCACCCATGTGATCAAGGTGCCAACCCGCGCCGCCAAAGCCACGGCGGCATGGCTTATTCTGGCCCCCGGCTCCAACAAAATGCAGGCCAGACCGCCAACGGGAATCTGCGTGCGTGTTCCATCGGCATTGACAGCAACAAAAGCCCCATCCGCCACATCCAGTTGCGCCCGTTCAACAAAGATCATGGAGGCCCTGTCTTTCAGCGCAATAGGCTTTGGTGGAGCAAGCCCCGGCAGCCCGGAACTGCTACTACCGCTCATCTGGCACGCCGGATCAGCATGAGGCCACAGCCGAACGCACGGGCACGACCAAACCCCTGCGCGAGATACTCAAGAAACAGGGCTGGCTCTTTCACCTCCAGCTCACCGGAAAACTCCAGAATGCCGAACTGTCGCTGCCCGCGCCGCCCACCAGATTGCCCCGGCAGCGCCCGCACGCCATAATTTTCCACGCACACCGCAACGGGCTGGAAACCGGCCTGTGCGCCTTGTCTCTCCAGCCAGGCAGCGCCTTCGCGCTGGGCCATATCCATCCGTGCCGCAGCACGCTCGCCTGCTGGCAAGGCATGCAGTGCATCCATCACCACATCCACCCGGCCAATGCCCTGCCGCTGACGCGTTGCATTTGCCCGCAGCATGAATTCCAGCCGGTCCCCTGCCGTCAGTACCGGGGCAAAGGGCTTGGTCTCGGGCGGCTCGAAAAGATCATGCGGTACCGGTTCCCGGGCAGAGAGTACATAAAAACGCCCCGCACCCTCAGCGCGCCAGAGAAAGTCCCGTCGCCTGTCCGGCCCATCACCAAAAAGCACCCACATCAGGCGATGATGGGCATCCATGGCCGCAGCCGCATGATCGGGGTCGAGCACAGCTTTAAGAGCAACATTTCCGGCTGAACGGTTCAATGTGAGACGAGAGAAGAAAAGCGTCATCCCGGTCCTCCGGTATGGATGACCCGCCGCGAACGGAAGCCCCATACGGAGCGATCGACCGGATCATCCCAGCGCAGGCTTTCCACTCCGCTCATGCCTTCGAAGACATCGCTGGCCACGGAGCCAATAGAGGCGTTGCGCGCCCAATGCGGGCGCGTGGCCGCAGCCAGTGCCTGAACCGGTGTTTCGGCATCAATCAGGCGCGGCACCACAGGCATGGTCAGCGGGCAGGATTTACGCCCCAGATAGAGCACAAAATGCGGTGCCTCCAATGCCGCGACCAATGGCGCACGCGCGCCACCCCACACGGCCACGGCAAAAGCACAATCGGTGACATAATCGCGCTGGGTCAGCACCGGGTTATCACCGCGCGCAAGGGCGGCAAGGGCAGCGCGACGGGAATTGGGCCTGCGAATGCGCGCGGTGGGTACAGTCTGCGCTGTGTGAAAATCGCGCAGCATGGCACCTGTCAACATGGTGCCCACCGCCACTTTCCATGCACCCAGTGCCTGCTGGCCGGGGTCATCATCGCGCTCCACCCCCAGCGCTGCTCCCATCAGCCCCAATATGGCCGAGCGCGCGGGCCACAGCAGGGAGCCGCGCCGCTCATGGCCGGCAAGGTCACCAAAGGCGCCCATCGCACCGGCAAGGGTGAACACGACGAATTCAGCCATTGGCAAAAGCCCGGCGCACAAAGGTCAGCACATCAGCCAGCGTACCGGTGCCATCCGGCACATTCATGGCTGCGCTCTCCCAGTTCTGACCATAGGCACGGTCAAGCGAAGCGGCCTCTGCCTCCAGCGCAGAGATGGATGCTGCCAGCAGATCCCCGCCTGTCACAGGGCGGAAAAAGGCACAGGCCAGACTGCGCGGCTGCTGGCGTCCGAACTCTGCCCGCACATAGCCTGCGCGGGGGCGATGCGCGAAGCTATTCTGCTTGCCGGAGGGAGATGTGGTCGCCAGAGCCTCAACCAGTGCCTCAAGGCCCGCCACGGCAAGCGGATTGTCTCCTGCAAGGTTTTTCTCCAGCAGGTCACAATTCACGCAGACATAAAGATAGAACACGCCAGAGCCAAAGCCGGCATCACCCACAAAGCCCGCTCCTGCATCCTCGGCGGCTGTCTTCAGATCATCAACAGCTGTGTAGAAGTCATCCTCCACCAGCGCGCGATGGGTGGTGATGGCATGCGCGACCTGCACCGCAGCCTCGCGATTGAAATCAGGATCATCGGCTAGCATACGGCCAAACATGGCAACATCTACAGCGCCATCAGCCGTGCGCAGAAGATCTTGTGCAGGAATGGCATAAGCACCGCTTCCCGCCCCCTCCCCCGTCTTTTCGGCTTTCTTGCCACCCTTCTTGGCCGCTCCAGCCTTGGCCCGGTAGAGTTCCGGGTCTGCCAGCATGGCTTCAGCCAGTTCCAGGGCGCGCTCCCGCTCCGCCGGTGAAATGAAGGCCAGTTGCTCGGTCAGCAGGGAGGGGGCAGGCTTCATCTTACCAAAGGCATCGGCAATGGCGCGGGAAATCTCGCTCAGGCGTGGCTCTTCCGCCTTCAGTTCTCGCAAGTGCCCGGCCACCACCTCACCAACACGCTGGGTGCGCGCGCCCATATGCCCGGCAAGGCGTGTTTCCAGCAGTTCGGATGTCCGCACCGCCCGTTTCAGAGACTGACTGGAAATGCGCAGCCGGTCGACACCACCAAAGCGTGCGGTTTTCGGGCGGCCCTGATCATCCCGGTTGGGATTGGAGGGCGGATAGATGGTCAGATAATGCAGCTGCAAGAACCGGCTCATGCTTCAGTTTCTCCGGTTGGCTCTGGCGCGGTGGAACCTGCGCCATAATAGGAAAAGCACCATTGATTGCGGACCTGATCTGACCAGTAGAACAAGTCTGCCGCCAGTTTTCCGACATGCGCCCTGCCCTCAATCTGGATGAGGGCGCGGCGCAGGGGAAGGATCAGTTCACCCGGCCGCTCAATCCGCACAAGCCGCTGGAAGCGGAGCGGGGAAAGGGCACCGCCCATCTGCTCAGCTGCCGCTCTAGCACTGGTTTCGCGGATATTGGCCAATGCGGAGGCGATCAGTGCCAATGTCTCTGCCCGCGATATCAACGCCCCGCCAAGAGAGGCGTTCAAATCATGCGTTGCGGTTATGCTGACGATTTCGGCCGCAGAAGAGGCCCGGCGCAACTGCGCCCGCGCAGCACGCCCCGGACCCGTATCACCCAGTGCATCCTTCCACCAAGCAAAGGCGATCTTGCCCACCTCCAGCGCGCTCATAGCTTCTTCCTCTCCGGGCGCTCCAGCCCGAGCAGATCGTGGATGATATTGCCGGAAAAGGTGCGCAGCAGGTTTTGCCGAGCCTGTACCAGCGTCTTCATTGTCGGCCGGCGGCTGAAAGGGGTGATGTCGGGAGCAGTCGCGTCATAATCGACCGGGCGCGCCATGACATCAAACTGGGTGAGAGCCTGATGGCGCAGCAGGGCCAACCAGTTGCGCGCGATCCTGTCCTGATCCTGCCCATTCACGATGGCGCGCAGGGCATCACGAAAGGCACTTTCCGTTTCCAGAAAGAAACGCTCCCGCTGTGGCTCAATGGGTGTGCCCTCACTGCCAGACAAGCCCAGCGCCGTGGTCGCGGCCTTCATCAAGGCACGCGCGGCCACATCCGCCGCCGCCACCAGATCAGCCGCTTGCCCAGCCTCCGGTGATTCCGGTCCAAAGGGAAAAAGCGGCTGCTCCGACCACAGAAAATCCTGCGGGCTCATGTTCGACATTGCCCACCCCCCAGCAATGACGGATGCGTATGCATCATCAGAGCGGCGGATATGGTTTTCTAGAGCGGATGCCCGCCAGCGCAAGCTATCCTTGCCCAAACCCTGCGCCGCCAGCGAAATGCCCAGCCAGTGGCGATAGCTTTGCGGCCCGGGTTTAGGATGCACGGGCAAACGATCTGCCCCTGCCTTCATGGCATAATAGGGGGTCAACGGATGCTGCCAAAGGCCGTAATTCGTGCCATACGGGCGCTGGATAACGCCCGTCACCCGCCCTTCTTCCGCCACCAGACGCAAGCGGCGTGGCATGCCGAAGAATACCTCCGCCGCTGGGAACTCTCCCTCCGGCTGGTGCACAAGCTGTCCTGCTTCCGATGTCTGTGTCGCGCGCATCCATGGCAATGCGATGAGGTCTGTGAGTGGACGTCCGCATGGCACATTCGCCCAGATCAGGGACCAAAGCGGGGCCTCCCCCGGCGCGGATGGTTTGACCAGCGTCACCAAGGGTCCGCCGCCGCGCATGGATGTGCGATTACCAGCCCCGCCCGAAGGCGCAAAAGCCTGAAGCGTATACAAAGCCATGGCCGCCAGAGGGAAATCCAGCGCGGGGTAGCGCTTCCGCTTCACCATCAGATCCGCATTCTTGCTAGCCGTACTCTCGCCAGCAGAGTCAATGAAGAGCATGTCCGGCGTAGAAGGGTCCCCCTCGAGGCGGGCCTTGTCCTGCAAAAAGCGCGGGCCCTCTCCCAGCAGTTCAAAAGCGGGAGCGAGTGGGGCAAGGGCAGCGCGTAGCGCTTCTGGGTCCGGCTTGCGAGCCTGCCATGCGCTGGCCGATTCCGGCGGTGCTGCGAGATAGACCAGACCGATCAGCAGCTCCAGACATGCCAGATTGAAATCCGGCCGCGGCCAGTCGAGCGCGATGAGACCCGTTTCGGCAATCTGATCGGGCCGGATGGTAACCGACCTGTCACCACGCCGCACCGGAATCCACGGATCCAGTATGAGGTTCAGCCCCATGCAGCCCCTCCCGTCACATATGCCGCGCCGCCTTCGGGCATGCCTCCCGGATATGCGACCACACCGGCAACTGATTCACATGGAAGAGTAGATCAGCAAAACCTGAGGTTGTGCGCGTTACTTCACCATACCCACAACTTTAAGACGCACTCCATAGATCAGGCGAGGGCAAGGCCGCGAACCGGGTCATAATGCAGCCCGCCGACAATGCCCCCATCCTCATCCACGACCGCAATCTTGCGCACGTCCCGCTCCCAATCCTGCCATGAGGCGCGCAGCCGGGCGATATCCGACGCGGTCTGAGCCTCTTCAAGGCCTGTACGCGCATAAAGCCGGCGCGACATCTGGACTTCTGAAAGCGCGCTGGCGCGGGCCTCCGTATCTGCCGAAGCCCAAAAGTCGAGTTTGCCATCCACCCGCCGCATCAGCACCAGCACAAGCTGGTCCTGCCCCAGTCGCGTCGGGAACCTGCGATCATCGAAATAGTGAGAAGCCTGCCCATAGCCCTCCGCAGGCTTGAGAACATTAAACCGGGCCTGCGCTGCCTGTGCCTGATCCTTCCCGATATGTTCAAGCTCGGCCCGCTCCAGCACCTCCGGCACGGGAAGATGCCCCTCATAAACCTCTGCAATGAGGGCGCGCAGCTTGGTAGGGGCAAGAATGGCACCTTCCCGCAGAAGCGCGCGGGCCGTGCGCCAGAGCACATCCGAAGGATAAATCCAGCCCCCGGAAGGCTGGAGGTCAAAAATCCAGCGCTCATCCCGCACCACATCCGGGTCGGGCGTCAGCAGATGCAGACGCGGCCCCGGAACCGGCCTTACCGCGCGCTCATGACGCCACAAGCGGCCGGCACGCTGGATGAGGTCTCCCATAGGGGCCAGATCAGAGACCATGAGATCAAAATCGAGATCAAGGGAGGCCTGAACCACCTGTGTGGCCACCAGCACCGCTCCTGAGCGGCCTTGTCCGTTTTTCCCGAAACGGGCCATCATCTGTTCTTCAATGCGCTGTCGATCAGCCATGGCAAAACGGGCGTGCAGCAATTGAGCTGGAATACCGGCAGAGTGCAGGGCCTCGACCGCAGCATGGGCATCATCCACTGCATTTCGCACCCACACACAGGCTGCACCCGCTTTCACGCCCTCTGCCAACACCTGAAGGGCCGCATCAATCTGGCCCAGGCGCACAATTTCGACCCGGCGGCATGTCTGTGGCACAGGATCGACCGCTCGCGCTGCTCCCGTCTGCCCCATTACCGTCAGAGCCGGGTAAGAGGAAGGCAATGCGACCTCCGTTACGCAGGGCGCACCTGCACGCTTCCGGCCTTCTTGCCATGCTGCAACATAGCTAGCCCGCATGTCTTGAGGCAGGGTTGCTGTCATCAAAATGGCAGAGCCACCAAAAGCGCCGTGAAACTCCAGAAGCGCCCGCAGTTCCCTCTCCATATAGGGGTCGTAATCATGCGCTTCATCCACAATCAGTACCTGCCCGGAGAGGGCGGCCTGTCGTAACGTGTTAAAGCGTGTTGGCAGTATGGCCATCAATGCCTGATCAATCGTGCCAACGCCGATTTCCGCCAGCAATGACAACCGACGATCATCCGCGAGCCATGGTGCACAGGAATCTTCTGATATCACCTCTTCGCCGGAGCTGTTCCAGTTGCCGCGCACTTCAGAAAAGGCGGTACTCAGACCGCGCCGCCCATGCGACAAGGACAGAGAGGGGCGACCTTCAAACAGTCGCGACATTTGCGGGCGCATCCGCATGAACATGGCTTCAGAGCTGGCCATGGATGGCAGGGCGAAATAGACTCCCCGCGCTTTCCCAGCCTGCATCAGGCGGCTAGACAGTATCAGGGCAGCTTCTGTTTTACCGGCCCCCGTCGCATCCTCGATGAGCGCAAGTATCGGCCCTTCCGGCAAGGCAATATCAGCTACAACCTGCTGCATGGGACGCAGGCTGCCACCTGTAAGATCTTCCGCACGCAGGATCGCCGGACGGGAGAGACCCAAACCCGCCTGCTGCACAGCAAAAGCAGCCTGACTGCGCGCAACTTTCCAGTAACCGATAAGATCATCAACAGATGGTGAGAAAGGAAACCAGATGGCATTAGAACCGATCCAGTCGGCTTCAACAGTCAGGCCCGACAACAACCATGACAGTCTCCTGGCTGCATCTTCCGTCAGCCCTTCAAGTGACAGAGGCGCAAAATGGGTGGCCAGCGCCTCAATAATCCAGATGGCAGCAGCCTGCCCCTCTGCCCCAATACCCTTCCCCTGCCGCCGTAGGGCATCACCACCAAGCACTGCAACGGGGCTGCCATGGTGACCTGACACTGCGCCATAGAGCAGGGTACGGACCGTCTGGCTCCCTCCGCAAAGTTGAGCAAGGAGCGCATCTTGATCCCGAAGATGCCGATATGTCAGCTGCCAATGCCGTCCGTTCTCCGGGGGCACACGACCAGTCTCAATCTGAAGCCTGAAAGTGCGGGACACTTTACCAAGATCATGCAATGCAATCAGAAGCAGCAGCGCATTGCGAACATGCTGCGGCTGGTCTCTTAGCGGGCTATATGGCCACAGCTCAAATGCCACGGCCGCGACATCAAGCATATGCCACAGGGCAGGATGGCGCACGCCATTACTATCCGATTTACCCGGCCAATCATTAAGGATCTTTGATTGCAAGAGATGCCTCTGATTTTATCGATACGTATTTATGTATTACATTACCCACCCAACCCCTAAAGAGAGAGCAATATATTTAAAATATCAGAGACACAATCTTAATCGCAAAAGGAAACACGCTCAATTATTGAGATTAACCCCTATATATTATGGAAATCTTGATGTATTTATTCGATTGAAACGATATCGACACATTGTTGATTCACTCAACTGCGATCATTCATCGCCATCCCGCCCATTGCGAATGATACGCAATACAGCCTTGGCGAGAGAAGCTCTGGTATCATAGCGCTGAAACTCTTTCGGCAGGGTTGCCTCAATGGCCATGATGGCATCAATGAACGGCACAGGATCGCCGTCACCGATCTTGTGATTATCGATGGCTACTGGCAGTCCATGTTTTCGGGCTACCTCATGGAGCCCTTGGATCATGACCTCCCAGGCATCCCATTTCCTGAATGGGCGCACGTCAAGGAATTCCGTATCGGCATTGCTGTCTGGCGTGGTGCCATCCTCATTCAGGTGGGCCAATGCCATGTCAGCAGCATGGATGAGGTCACGAAGATCGCGGGGCACTCGTTCCAGATGCGGCTCATCCCCTGCGTCCGCCACCAGACGGGTTGTCAGCCTGGAACGTGCCTCCTGCGACCCCTCACCCTGACTGAAGGCCGCAAGGGCTGTCGCAAAGGTTGCCGTAGCTTTGCGCAATCGATTGATCCGTTCGGCAATGTCGCGCTGGAAATGGACATTCCGCGCAATGCTCTCCCGCCTGATATAGGCATTCACGACCTGCTCAATCTCTTGCCGGGCAGTATCTGATATCGTTCCTCCATCAGGAAGCCATGCTCTCTCAACCGGCTCCCATTGTGCTGCCCAGACAGGTAATGCGTCAGGATTGAAGACCGCCACATCCACGCGCTCCCGCCTGTCCGTGCGCGGTGTCAGCGGGGCATCTGGAGCACGTCGAACCATCTTCACTCTCCCGGCAGACCATGGGCAAAGAGGCCCGGATCAAGGGCATGGTGTCCCAAAAGGCCACAATGGGACACGTATATCTATGTGTTTGTGTCCCATACTCATAGATGTAAACCCTTGTTCCAGTGGCCTTCTGTTCATCCGGGACACTGGGACAGTCGGGACACCGTATTTCAGCCGCTCTCCAGAAATCAGGCGAATGACCCGAATGGGATGGCTGAAATCTTCAGGACATGATCTGCCCACAGCTCCAGCGCCTCGGCCTTTTCCTTCCGGTATGTGGCGCGATTATAAATACCGGCCACACCCGCCTTCGAGCCGCTGATGTGGTTGAGGACCGCCTCCACCACATGAGGCTGAATGCCGAGCTCACCCATGCTGGTCGCCATGGTGCGGCGCAGGTCATGAATGCGCCAAGGCGCAACATGTGGTCCCTTTCCAGCCCTGGCCATATCCGCCAGCTTTTGATCCAGATGTGCCTTGGCCTTGCTCCAGCCGGAAAACCCACCCTGTCCGCGACCGAACACATGCTCACGCGGAACCAGACTGCCATTGCCATCCTCGATCCAGCCACGCATCTCAAGGGCTTCCATGACAAGATCAAATGCTGGAGGCGACAGCGGGACCTCATGCGGAAGCTTGTTCTTGGTGCGTGAGCCGGGAAGAAGTAAAGTTGGCCGGTTGGTTCCGCTCCGCTCTGCCGGGACCAGTTCAGAGGCCGACATGGATGCAATCTCATCCCTTCGCTGGCCGGTCAGGATCAGCAGGCGAACGATGCGGCCATAATCCCCAACCGGCTTTCCGTGCTCATCCCCACAGGCCAGCCAGACTGCAACCAGTTCTTCAGGGGTGAGGACACGGTCTCGCCGGGTTTCCTCCGTGGCCTTGTTGGTGCCAACAACAGGATTATTGTCGGCCAGCCCTTCCCCGATGGCCCATGAATACAATGCGGACAGGGCCGCACGCGCCCGGTTGGAAGCCGTCAGTCCACCCTTGTTCCTGCCGTCACTGTCCTGTCCCAGACCCGTAGCGATCTCACGCAGGCGCGACGACACCGTCTCACGGGCGATCCTGCTGATCTGGATCTCGCCCAATGGCCTGAAGCCAACCAGAAGGTGCCGCTCCACCTCAGCAATATATCTTGGCGAACGACCTTTTGCCCTCAGATGTGAAAGATAGTCGGGCACAATCGCAGCCAGAGTCCTGCCGGCCTGGCTGCGGGTTTCGACTTTTTCACCCTGGGGATCATGGCCCAGATGGACACTGGCCAATATGTCCTTGGCTGTTTTGCGTGCCGTGACCAGATTGAGGCTGCCATGCTTTCCGTTCCTGCCAGCCAGATCGACGGTGCCCAGGGTCATGCGGCGTTGTTTGCCGCCCTGCTTGTACTGGACAATCCATGTCCGCTTGCCGCCGCTGCGGATGCGCAGGCCGAACCCCGGCAGATCATCATCGAACCAGATCCTGTCTGCAACGCCATCGGGCAGAGCAAGCTGGGCAAGTGCTTTTTCCGTGAGCTTCATGGGGTCTCTGCCTGGGAAACTGGGAAGATCATGGGAAGCCAAAAGCTGATGCCTTCTGATGCCTTCCGACCAAAACAGACAGAGGGTGTATATAATTATGTGTTGTTATTCAATATGAAATAGGCGCCTTTCGCAGCTTCCCAATTACGAAAAATTGCCTGAAAATCATATTATCTCGTGTCTTTTAATCATAGGGTCTTGGGTTCGAATCCCAACGGGCTCACCAATAATCCCAATGACTTAGAAGAAAAGATGCTTCCTAGAATTTCCATCTAGGAAGCATATAGGAAGCAGCAGAGGCCCGCTTAGAGGCTATCTATCCAGTTGTAGCGCGCAAAATCGAATGTCAGCGCGCGCCAGATCAAATGTCAGTCAGCTCGCTGCGGCATGGGTCACTTAAATACTATATCTAATCATGCGGTATCCGTGAGCGCATTGGCGTTGTTGCCGAGGCGCGCCAGCCGCTGCTCAATGGCGCGGGCCGTGGCCTCCGGATTGCTGCCGGTGATGTGGAAGGTGTTGTTCTGGGCGAAGGTGCGGCTGCCCCCCAGGCTGGCCTTTTTTTGGGGTGCCGGGCGCGGGGGGGAGCCGTTTTGAGCAGGCGCGGGTTTATAGGCCGGAGGCATTGGAGATCCATCTGTTGCTCGCGGCCATTGCGGAACACTCGGTGCCGAAAAGACCGGCGAGATCACGGGCTGCGCGGTGAATGAGAGCGCGGCCCTGATCTGGTTGGCGATGCCCTGCGCCTCATGGACCGCTTTCGCCCCCTCAACGGTCAAGGTGTTATTGCAACCGGTCATCGCTGCGCGCAGCGCTTCCTCAGCACCCGGCAGCCTCATGGCGTCTTCAACGGCTTTGGCGGCCTGTACAGCTTCTTCCTTGGCGAGGCGCAGCGCATGCTTGCTGCCCGGCCCGCCCCGCGCGGCAGAGGTTTCTGCGGCAGCCAGATTGTCCTGTGCCGTCTTGTTCTTGCGAGCGGCATCGACAACGGGGTGCTCTGCGGGCTTATCTCCGCCTGTCAAAGCCCGGTACTGGTCTTTCATCCAGTAAATGGCGTCATTGAAGTCCTTAATATCCCGCGCGGTCATTTCAGCAAATGCATCAATCCCAGCCGTGATAGCAGGGCCGATATTGGCCCCGAGTTCTCCGAATGCATTGTTCATCTTCTTCACACTGGAAGATGTTTTGTCGTCATCAACCTTGAATGCCTTATCAACAGAGCCTGCGCGCTTCTCAGGGTCTGAAATATTGCCCAGCGACGCTTTGTAATCTTCCTGGGAAGCTGCCAGACTGCCGAGGGTATCGGCATGCTCCTGCCCGGCGAGCCCCAGTTGAACCTTCGTTCTTTTTTGCGGGTCCAGCTTGTCGATGCGCTCCAGAACATCCAGAAGCGCCTGCAATGGGTTGTCACGGATGTTCTTTTCCAACTGCGCGGCGTTGAGACCTATTTCCTTCAGGGCGGCCTTGAACTTTTTGCCTTGAGAGGTTGCTGTGTGGAAACTGCCCAGCAGATATTTGACGCCGGTCGCGGCCACGCTAGGCGGCTTTCCAAGGGCCAGAAGGGTTGCACCGAGTGCCGCCGCTTCATGTTTGGCCAGCCCGAATGTTTTAGGGATATCGCCAATATCCGTCAGGAACGAGATGATGTCCCGCTCCTTGGCCGCGCCTGTATCTGCCAGAACATTGATGGAATCACCAAAGTCCTCAATGCCTTCCTGATTGAGCTTCCAGACATTGGCCAACTTGGCCAGCGAATCGCCCGCCTCTTCCGCCCCCATCCCGAAGGCGACCGCCGCCTTGGCACCATAGACAGCAAACCGTGCAAGGTCCTCGGTTGGGCGGCCCGCAAACCCTGCCTGAGCGACAAGTGCGGCAAGTTCTTCCTTGGCGAGAGGCACAGTGCGGGTGAGCTTGAGGATATCCCGCCCCAGCTTGTCGATTTGCTCCGGGGAGCCATCCACGGCCTTGCGGACATCCGCCATTGCATCTTCAAAGGACATGGCATGTGAGGCTGCCCCCTTGAGAGCGAGCCCCACGGCCAGAATGCCACCTGCGGCAAGCCCTCCCGCCATCGTCATGCCGGGAATAGCCGGTGCGCCCAAGCCAATCGCAACATCACGGGCCGTGTCCATTTTGGTATTGCTGCCGGAAATACCACCCGCAGAACCTGCCCCATGCGCGCCCGGTCGAACTGCGCCAACTGCTGCCGCTGCCTTGTTGAGGTCACCCACCAGTTTGCCGGTGCCTGTTCCATTGAGGGCACGAACGGCATTGGTCAGTTCACGCACCTCTTTCTCGGCCCGGTCAGCCGCAGGTACGATCTTCTGGATTTCAGCGGTAGCCTTGCCAACACCAGCGGCCCCACCAGCGCCAGCCTTGCCGATGGCGCGCTCCAGTTCACGCGCCTCTTTCTCGGCCCGGTCAGCCGCAGGTACGATCTTCTGGATTTCAGCGGTAGCCTTGCCAACACCAGCGGCCCCACCAGCGCCAGCCTTGCCGATGGCGCGCTCCAGTTCACGCACCTCTTTCTCGGCACGATTGGCCGCAGGTGCGATTTTGCCAAGATCGCCAGCCAGCTTTCCGGCACCACCCGTGCCAACTCCCAGCGCTTTTGCTGCGCCGGAGAGTTCCTGCAAATCCTTCTGTGCAGTTTTGGCGGGGCCGGACAACTGATTGACCAGCGTCAGGCGCATCGCGACATCAAGGGCGCTCATTCATCCGACTCCGCTTGTTTCAGAACCTGACCCAGACGCCCTTTGCATCCACGTCATCCACGATGCCGGCTGGTGAGCGGGTGGCCTCGCCATCCGTCTTGGCCACCGTGCAATCATCCACCACAAAACAGGTCTGGCCGATGTGAGCCCGCGTGATGGCGTCATCACCAGTGGAATTGTTGAAGGCAAAGATGCCCCGGTCATAGTCCACCAGAACTTCACCGGCTGTCTCTGTGCTGACAGCCTGCCGGGTGACTCGGCCAATGCCCCGCAGCCCGGTTGCCGTTGAGCCCGGTGTGCCCAGACCATTGGCATTCACGCACAGCAGGGCACCGGCATAGAATTTTTTCGAGGCCACAGCCGGGATGCAATACAGAACCCCGACGCGCGAATGGGTATCTCGATCTGACTTCAGGGCAGACATTTTCCTGTCCTTTCGAAGCGGGGTGAAAAACTCAGCGCAGCCGGTCGGGGTTCACACCCAACACCCGGCCAACTGAGGCGGCAGCATCAGATAAGGCCTCAGTCCCGAACCGGGAGGCATGCATCCGGGCTTCCATGTCCGGCGTGATCGCCGGGGCGAACAGGTGCGCCAGAGGTGTGCCGATCTTCGAGACAAAGTGATCGAAGGATTCCTCATTGGTCGAGCACAGCTCCAGTGCCCATTCCCGCATGGCTGGCGGAAACACACCCTGTTTCAGGCAGTCCTCAACCTTCATTTCCACCTGAGACTGGCGCATCTCATTACGCTGGGCATTGAGCTGGGTCACCGTGCTGGCAAGGCCCGACATGGCCGTTTCATGCTTGGCCATAAGCCTTGCGACCGCTGCCAGAACCGCGCTTTCATCAGCCATGGCCTGATCCAGACCCAGTGCGCCTGCCAGTTGCCCCATAAATTGTGAGGGCACAGCCGGTGAAGCATCCGCAACGGCAGGCATGGAAAGAGCCGGAGCCGTAACCAGAGCGACAGAATGCAGCCATGTGGCTGCCCCGCCCGGATCATGCTTGAAGGTGGGAGAGATATAGCGGTGCGTGCGCGCTGCCAGCACGGCCTTGCCACCCTCAAGCCAGTCCACCTGGGCATAGATGCCGTCTGCCTTGGCATGAAGGTTCTTGACCCAGCCCACGGCATCAGCCCGCTCACCCATGGCAGCGCGGCGCGATGTGGCATGATCCAGATCAACCGGCAGGTCGATCCCATCCGCCTGAAAACGCGAGACCAGCAATGCCGGATCGAACTGGTAGGAGCGTCCGTCCCGCGTGGTGACCCGGCCAGCCGGGGCAACCTTGATGGTGGCCGGAATGTCTCCGCTGGAATTGAGGCCAGCCACTTCACTGGCAATCACACCCATGCCAAAGGCAACATTTTCCATCTTCATCACCTCCTCACGCGACATGGGGCGTTACAATCAGCTCGGCTGATTTGGCCCAGATATTGGACGTGCCACTGTGGTTCTCGCCCAACAGCAGCGTTCGCGCATCCTCCTCAAGGCTGGGCGGGGCAATCAGATGGGTTGGGGTGATGCCAAGGATATGGCCCTGATCGCCAGTGAGGGCACACATGGCCGCGCGGGCGGAGGCATAGTTGGCGGCAGTCAGGGGCTTCTTGGAGCCAAAGGCCAGTTGCCAGAGACCAAACCCGCAATTTACACGGGCACGGATACCGTAGAGGAAGGTATCCGTCATGAAGACACGCTTATCGGTCAGGTCATTGAGGGACTGGAACTCATATCCCTCACGCTCCTGCCACACCAGCGGCTTCACCCCGCGCGAGGCATCCAGCAGGAACCATGCCGGGCCTTCCCCTTCCTGAACATTGCTGAATTGCTGAACCGCGCCATCAATCTCGGTCGAACGCGTGTCAAAGAAAGGCTGGCCATCATAGCACGATGTGGTGAAACCGCTTTTCAGGAGAGAGAAGGCAATCTTGTCCGGATGAAGCTTGGTTGTGCGCCCCATCTCTGAAAACATGGGCTTGTAAATACCGTACTTGTCATCCGCCACATCATCGCGCTGAACAGATACGGTGCTTTCAAACTTCTTGTTCTTGATCGTAAAGCCATGGGCGTGCAGGTTTTTTACCACACGGTCACCCACCCACTCCCGCAACTCCGGGAACTGGCCAAGCCAAGCGTAGTTCTCTTCCGCTGCGGTCGATGTCACATTCATGGCAATGGTGCCAATATGTGAGGGCGTGGCTTCAAAAGCGCCACTGAAAACCTCTTGGAAACCTTTGGAGACAAGGTCAAGGTTACTGCTATTGACCAGCATGACGACCTCATTGTCGTTTAACGGTTATGATTTGACTGCTTTTTCTGCCGAAGACGCTGGAGCGTGCGATATCCGGTGCGGCGCGTCAGACCGCTGATGCGCGCGGCCTCATCTGCGGATTTCCCGGCGGCAAGCGCTTCTTCCATTTTGCGGCGAGCAGACTGCAATGATGGGATGACAGTCGCGGCCACGACGCCAGTGGGCCCGCGTGGCAAATCAAGAACGAACCCGCGTTCGCGCCCTGCTGACGACAGTTGTTGGAAATAACCGCACAGCGCATCAGCGCTCTCGCGGCCCAGAAGTTCCACCATCCAATGCCCGTCCGGAGCATGTGCGGGAATAAAGACACGCCCGCCGCCCCGCGCCTCAAACAGCTTCAGGGCTGCGTCAGTCCCAATGACCTCGGCGATTTCATCCCACAAGGGACAAGGCGATTCATTCATGCTTACCCACCAACGTCTCTGGAAATTCAAAATCGAATGGAAAGGGCGTGAGCGGCCTTCCGTCCCGGTTTGGCACTCGGATAGCTCGCGCCTTCCCGGTGCCCGCAGGCGGCTTTCAATGCCCCTTTAATTTTCGGAATGCGCACGGAGGGGCCGAGCACAAACGGCAGACCCGTCTTCAATGCGGCAGCCCAAGCACCCGCATATTCACTTTGCGCGGGCGAGGCTTGGAGCGGCTCTTTGTGGATGGAACGGTGGTATTGGCGCGAAACAGCGTCAGTTCTGTCGCCAAACCAAAGGCTGCGTCATCTCTTGCAGACACCCAATCCTCACAGGCCGTGCGAACCCGGTCACAGCTCTCCAGCAGTGTGCCCAGCAAAGTATTGGCCCATTGCACAACGGCGTCCTGCGCATCCTCCGGCAGCCCCTCAAGGCTCTCGCAATCCTTGGATGCCTTGCTGAAGGCTGCCATCAGGTCCGCATGGGTATGGCAAACCAATTGGATCGCATCTTTGCTGCTTTCGGCATTCTTCTGACCAGACTGAAGCAGCAGTCGCAGCATTTCGCGCAGCTTTGGCGCATCCAGCCCATCAATATCAATGTCATTGTTTTGAACAGACATGCTCAGCCCCGCATCATTCATACTGAAAGGACGCACTGGCCTAGGGGGCAGGCACATTTCAGTCAGTGAATACAGGGTGCCTCAAGTCACCATAAAACAGACATGGTGAAACAAGTCACCACGATGCCTGTTTCAGTGAAATATTCAGGGCAGTTTCTAAGCGCGCATTTGACAGGCAGCGCGTATGCCGGGTAACGAAAACAGGTGGCGGAGAGACATTGCCTCGGCAACCGTCCCCCCAGTATCGGCCTGCGCGAGGGGTTACGGCCTCGCCTCCGCCACATCTTCAGAGCGCCATGAGCGCCCGCAACAGAGCGCCAGTGAGCGCCTACTTCTCGTCCTTGGGGGCAGGAAGCGCCAACGGCGGCTCTTTATGCGAGGCTGTCTCAGATGCCGCAGACGCCAAGCCAAGCTCGATCAAGCGACGTGCGGCTTCTGCACGATTGGGAACGTCACTTTGGCGACGACGCCAGTCATCAATGCCATCGCCAAGTTCAGTGGGCAGTCTGATTTCAAAGCGGGTGGGTTTCCGTTCCATATCGGATGGATACGTTGATTACGGATGATCCGTCAATTCCTCTTGACGTCATTACGTATGATACGTATCAATATACATCAGCCGAACGCGGTGTTTGCACCACCACGTTCGGCCTAACTACCAGCAAGGATAGACCCCATGCCGGAAGCTGTTTTCATCAGTAGTCAGAACCCGCGCGCCCGTTGAAGGCCAGACCCGCCCCACTGTGCAGGGCTATGCCCTGCACACCCCGGTAGGTCATCCAACCCGGCTCGCCACCGTGCGCCCCCAGCCCGTCACGGGCACTCGCCCCTTCGCCCGCGCTTTCCGCGCCCTCGGCCTCATGCAGGAGGGCATGTGATGAATATCCTGCCCAACTACGCCAAAGACGACCCTATGGAGGCTCTCTGCATCCTGAAAGACGTCGCCGATGCACTGGGTGCCGTTTTAGGCAGCGCGGACAGGGACCTTCTGGACCCGCCTGATGTGCGCGCGGGCTTCAGTCACATCGCATATGCGATGAGAGATTCGCTTGAGAGCGTGTCCCATCTCGTCAGGTCGCGCACCCAAAACGCAAGAGAACTGGAGAAGGAGCGCGATCAGGCAAAAGCTGCCGCACTGACAGCAGAACGAAGATACGAGTGCCTGAAGTTCGTTGTAGAGTACAATGATGCAGAACGCGCCAGAGAGGAAGCCGGGGCACAGGTTCCCGACCTGACAGAGTCGGTGCCCATCACCGATGGCGACATAGCCGCTGCGGGCTGAGCCCCGATGATGAAGCAAGGCGGGGCGTGGCCCCGCCTTTTTCGTTTCCTCTCAGGACGAGGGCATCATGGACGATGCATTCCCCCTTACAGTGACCATCGCAGCAGACGAATGGTCCGGTTTGAAAATGCGTTTGCGATATCTCGAAGCGGCGCTCATTCAGGCATACCGGCATGAGCGCCAGCTCAAGGAATGGTTCTCAGTCAGTGACCTTCTGGCGCTGGAATTGCCCGGTCTGCCCTGTACGCGGCAGGGCCTTCTGCGCCGTGCGCGTACCGATGACTGGACAGTTCGTCATGGCCTGGGACGAGGTGGTGAGCAGTACGAGTTCCACTTCTCCAGTTTACCAGGACGCGCATTTGACGCTCTGATTGCCCGCATCATCGCGCCTCCAGGGCAGGCAGTCCAGCGGCGGACCATCGACACGCCCGACCGCAAGCTACCAGACAATACAGCGCCGCCGTGGCTGTTGCCTCTGATGCGGATTGTCCGGTTTGACAAGGAAGTCGGCCTGAATGATGCGATGTATCAGTTGCGTGAAATCATACCACCGGGCGTATCTCTGCCGGAACTTGATGAATTGGCTCAAGCCCTCCAAAGATTCGGAAACCGACATTGAGCAAATATCATGACAAGGAATGGTGGTCGGCTGCGGAACTCGCAGCCGCCTGCCTCCCCGATATCCCCACCACACGCGAAAACTGCTCCCGTCTGATCCGAAGAATAGGGCATGAAAAACCGGAATCAGTGCGAGCGCGCACTGGACGTGGGGGCGGCGTTGAATGCCATATATCTGCCCTACCGGAAGCAGCGCGGGATAAGCTGGTTCAAGGCTCCCATTGTGAGCGCGCCCACTTTGCCCTTCCAGAGCTGCCAGCCGGTACGTTTCCGCTATATTTCAAAAAGAGAATGGAGGCATGTGAAGTTGGCGGGCCAAGAGAAAGCGCCCTGCTATTTAAACTTCTGATCGCTGAACTCGTGGTGCGCTATGCACAATGGAAAGCCGTTCCCGTTGGCCATATGACGCGCCACTTCGCCGGATGTATGTCAGCAGGGCAGAACCCCTTCTCCGAAGAAGACCTCCTTCAGCAGATCGCTCCTCCTTCCGGTTGCAATGGGCATATCACCCGCTTTCTGGCGCATCATACTTGGATGAAAGAACAGCAGAAGGCACGCTTCATCCAATGGTACGTTTTCCGGCGCATTGTAGCTGGCACCCGATGGAGACCATACCGGAAGCCTGTCGATGGAATTTCACGCAACATTCGATCACAAATATTCAGAATAAATTAGATTGCAGGTGTATATTAAAATATAAATTTCTGAATAATTATTTCATAAAATAAAATATGATTTATTTGCGGAAAAATAAATTTATATACTGCTTATTTTATTAGAAAATAACTTCTTGATATGAATTTTCTAAAAAAGTCCAAGTTCGCACTTTGTGCATGCTGGCAGGTGCTTTTCATGACCACATTCCCGAGTAAGCGTCACAGTTTGATGCATGTAGGGCATTGATTGGAAATGAGATTTCATAAAGTTCGCAGAATAAGAGCGCTAATATGGAACTGCGCGCAACCTCGCGTCAAAATGGTCCGAAAACTCCGGAAACTGTGACGATGGCAAATTGCCTCCTCTGGGGCATTCTGCGGCCTTATGCCATTGACGGTGAAGTGAGACTGCCTCTAGGCACCATGCCATATGATTTTGCGCGCAGGCCGTCACAGTTCGGAAAATTGGCTAATCACTGACAAATGATCTGTCGTTTGCGCATTGAGGGTTTGCGACCATATGTGGCCGTGAATATCCCGCGCAAACAAACTGTTATCCCGCTCACTCCCGCCAATTCCCGCTTATTCCCAGTTATCACGACACTGACATATGATCTTGCGGGTTACACTATAACCGGGTGGCCGCCTTTGCGCGGCGATGGCGGAGCGAGCTTCAGTATGAACAGCAGACCAGCGGGCGCGGGACGTTCGTGCCTTTGGTTTTCCAGCCTGGCGAGGCCTTCCAGTTCGACTGGAGCGAGGATTATGC
>NZ_JBQWAS010000011.1:0-60080 GCF_052492075.1 Haloleucobacter albus | reverse complement strand
CCGATGCCCGGTTGATGCCCGGAAATACGTGAGCTTGGATGAGAACGAATGGAACAAAGAGAGAACGATAATGGCGCAGAAAACCAGCGTTTTCAACGCTTTTGAGAAAGAATGTTTGGGTGTGAGAAAGGTAGGTGGCGGAGGGGGTGGGATTCGAACCCACGGTGGGCTTGCACCCACGCCGGTTTTCAAGACCGGTGCCTTAAACCACTCGGCCACCCCTCCTGCCGCCTGCGCTGCAAGCAGACAGGCTGTGCGCGGCTTTTACCCAATTGTCATGGTGCCGTCGAGGGCCATGGGGCACTCGCCAACATATTTCATGAAGGCAGGTGTTTTCATCCTAAACACACCTGCCCTTTCCCGGTTTTTCCGCCTGCAAGCACATCAGCCCGCAGATCGCTCTTCCGGCTCATCAACGGGCATGGGAGCATTCGGATCTCCAGGCTCTGTCTCCCAAGCCAAACCGGGAATGGCCACGATGCGCCGGCCCTGTCCATCCAGACGGGTGACAATGACCTGATGCTCTTCCATATAGGCCAGAAGGCGACGCGCCCGCCCAGGGGAGCGGCTGCCATATGCGCGGGCAACCTGCGCATCTGAAGGGCACGGGCGCTTGTCAAATGCGGCGCGGGCCAGTGACAGGAAGACGCCCTGAATATCCTCCGGCAGACTGCCGGCCATGGTCAACACATCAGCCCAGGGAGAGTCTTCCGCTTCCGCCTCTGCCATGTCGATGCCGGCATGAGCCACGGCCAGACGACGCCGGAAGGCCGACAGGCTAAGCGGCTCGCCCCCGACCCGACGAATACGGCAGCGAACCAGAAAATCCTGATACAGCACAGGAATGGTACGGAAACCGGCATCGCTTTCCGTGAGGATTTCCCGTAGGGCGGCATCTATCGCAGCCTGCCGCTGCTCCGGTGAAAGGCTGGGCAACGGTTCCGGGGCCGGCGGCGGAGTGGGTGGCCCGCTTCGGGCAAGCTGGGCCAGAACATCCGTTGTAGACGCCACGGTGGGGGCTCGACGCTGCACCGGCATCAGGGGCTCATCTTCACCCGGCATGAAAATGAGATCATGCGCATCGACACTGGCGGGGGGCTCTGGCAAAGGCAGCAGCTTCGGGCTGGTGGAGCGGGCAGCAGTTTCAACAGGCCCAATACGCACAGGCAAGGGCCGACGCGCCAAGGCCGGCCCAAGGGCCACGAAATTTCCGCTCTCCAGATCCCGGAACATCTCGGCCTGTCGCCGGTCCATGCCGAGCAGATCTGCGGCGCGCGCCATGTCGATATCCAGAAAGGTACGGCCCATCAGGAAGTTGGAGGCTTCCGCCGCGACATTCTTTGCCAGTTTGGCGAGACGTTGCGTGGCGATGACCCCGGCCAGCCCGCGCTTACGGCCACGGCACATGAGGTTCGTCATCGCACCAAGCGTCAGCTTGCGGGCTTCATCGGAAACCTCACCCGCAGCCACGGGCGCGAAGAGCTGCGCCTCATCCACAACAACCAGCATGGGATACCACATATCCCGATCCGCATCGAAAAGACCGCCCAAAAAGGCGGCTGCGGCGCGCATCTGGTTCTCGCTGTCCAGCCCTTCCAGATTAAGCACCACAGAAACACGGTGCTGGCGCACACGCGCAGCGATGCGCTGCAAATCCCCTTCCCCACGCTGGGCATCCACCACCACATGGCCGAAACGCTCAGCCAGCGTGACAAAATCACCCTCCGGGTCAATCACCGCCTGTTGCACCCATGGGGCGCTCTGCTCCAGCAGACGGCGCAGCAGATGCGATTTTCCTGAGCCGGAATTGCCTTGAACCAGCAGACGCGTGGCCAGCAGCTCTTCCAGATCCAGTGTGGCGGAGCCCCCGTTGGTACGGGTGCCGAGATCAATGGACACCTTGGCGGAAGCTGTCATCACAGCATCCACGAGGAAAAGAGAGGGCATGAGATCATGCCCGGACTCATATCGATTCGTGCAGCTTCTTCAACTCTTTCGCGGGCATGAGCGCCCTGCCGGGCCAGGCTTGTGTATCAAAAAACGACCCTCTGGCTTCTGAACAGATAAGGAACGCAAGGTCATGAGCAAAAATACAACACCATGACACCGCCACAGACTGTTCCCGATATGCACAGCTAAGCAGGTTCTCAAACCTATCGGCACATCGAGCTATCCGCCGGCAAGGGAATGATCTGCCAGTCACTCCAACGGGGCGGATGGAGGAAGGGAGCCGGCCATTTGATTGCGATTTCTATCGTCTCCCTGCGCGGTGGAGGAAGGCGAATAGGCAAACCTGTCGCAATGCCCGTGACACGCGCACAACCTGTCGAAGGGCGGGAAGGTGGCCTGTATTCAGGCTCACCCAGCACCAGAACACGCGCCCCCGGAACAGCTGCTCTCAGCCGACCACCAGATGTTCTGTCATCCGCCACGAGTGTTGGCGAGGGCCCCAGCGTCTCAAAGATGACAGGCGCAATCTTGTAGAGTGGCTCGGCCGCCAGACATCGCCCGCACAGGGCCGGGCTGGGCCAGAGCGTCACCAGAATGCGCCCTCCCAGAATACCAATGGCCAAGGCCACCAGAACCCCCAGATACAACGCCACCCTTGGTCGCCAGCCCCCCAGAAATTCCAGCTCGGCAAACAGATACACCGGCAAGAACAACAGGAAGACGTGGAAATAGCGATCCCTGAAAGTGCTGACCCCCATGCCCACGACCATGATGAAACTGGCCAGAACCCCCAGCAGCATGATGTTACGCAGCACCCGCCTTATGGCGGCTTGCTCTTCGCTACCCTGTGGCCGCTCACCACCGCCCCGGTTGAAAGGCAGGAAGATCAGCGCCAGAAGAGCCACCAGCGGCATCACATAGCCAAACAGCGCCTCAACCCAGCTTGTGATGACAATTTGCCAGTCCGTACCCGTCTGCCCCATGGTTTCAACAGCGGCACCCATCACATCCTGCCGGTCGGCGCGAAGGCCGATGCTGTAAGTCAGCAGAGGCAAGGCCGCGACAATACATGTGACGATGAGCCGACGATCCAGAATAACGCGGCGAAAAAGCGGCTCCAGCAGGCAGGCCGCCATGAGCGTGGCCAGAAACGCAGCAAACCCGAACTTCCCGATCAGCCCCCATGCCAGCCAGAAGCCAAGCCCGGCATAAAGAGCAAGGCTCGGCCGGCGCACAAGGGCCAGCAACGTCAGGAAAGTGCCGGCGATGCCAACAATCATGATGTTGGAATGGGTCAATATGCGGTGGCTGTGATAGCCCAGCACCCAGATAGCCGAGAGCGAATAGACAGCCATGGCCTGCAAACGCGGTTCCACAATCACGCGGCGCGCGATGCGATACACAAGCCAGGCACACAGAAACAGCAGACCATAGCGCATGATGGCGAAGCTGAGTGGGCCAGTGCCAGCCACCTGCTGAAGCGCATAAAGAAGCCAGTCGAAAACCGGCGGATTACGCTGCACATAATTCAGATCAAAAGACTGGGCGAGATAGCTCTCAATGGCATCATCCACATTGATCGCGCTTTCCAGAAAAACGGCGACCGCTGCATGGGCCAGCACCCACAGCCCGATGATGAGAAGAACGCCCTTCTGACGCGCCCAGAATGGTGCGGCTGCATCCTGCACCTGCGTGCTTCTCATTTCGCGGTAAGGAGAAACACGCGGATCTTGCATTTGCACATCAGTCACGAAGCCAGGGCCCTCCCGGAACACAGTTGCAGGCTTTCAATCCCTGCCCCACATGGCCATGGCACAGCTCCGCAACACTCTGCCAGCCCATCATGAACTCCACGGATGGAGTGGCTCATGTATGTGCGCAAGATCTCCCTCTTACAAGGTCTCCAGAATGCTAAAGCGCTGGCGCTGAGGCAGCTCCTCTTGCGTCGCGTCATGCAACTCGATCTTCTCGACGCGCGCGGCCACAGGGCCTTGCTCACAGGCTTTCAGCATGGTGGTGACATCTTCCTCCACGCCTGCAAACAACGCTTCCACCTGCCCGCTGCGTCGGTTCCGCACCCAACCTGAAAGCCCCAGATTCTGCGCAGTATCGGCACACCAGGCCCGATAACTCACACCCTGCACGCGGCCACCAATCATCACCCGAACCACCCGCATGCCAATACTCCCTCACCCCGCCTCACAATGCCGAATCCGGCCCTGATGTGCAGCCCTTCGCCACCTCATCACCCAACGCCTCGAAAGCCGCCATGGCGCCCACAACGGCAAAGCTGCCATAGTCGATCCTCAGTCTTCCGATCACGCCATTATCGTAAAGCGCAAAGCTCATCACATATTCAGGCCCCTCCTCCGGGGCCGCAGGGTCATAATAGCTGACACTGACAGGATAATATGGACGCCCTTCCAGCTGGAGGCGCGCCGAAGGCACAAGAAGAGGTTCCGACATCTGCGCCACCGCCTTGCCGGTTGTTTTCTTCCGCGCCCCCTGCGCGCGCCCGATAATGGCCAGAGTGTCGAAGAACTTACCCGGATCATTGCCCCCCTCATAAACGCGGGAAGACAATGTGCCCGGCCCGGCTGCGGCCTGCTTCAGAATATGCAGCACATGTTCTGTCGGCATCAGCACCGGCGTGTCGATCACGATGGCACGGGCCTCAGGCTCCTGCACGGTCACCCGAACAGCGCCATTCTCCAGCCGCGCCACTCGCCCGGAAACGCCCTTCCGGTCGCCCCCCTGCCCTGAAGGCCGGGTTACGGAAGAAAAGCGGAACGCATTGCCATCACCGGCCTCCCATGCATTCGCGACGATTTCCCTCTGGCTTGTCCGGCCATCATCTGTCCGGCTCTCGCTGGTCTGGCGCGTGCGCGTGTCATAACCGGAACAGGCATTTCCGGTGATGCGATAATCAATAATGCCATTCACATCTGCCAGGCGACTGTTGGCTCCCGTGCTTTCCAGCTGCAATCTATAGGTCGCATGGTGTGGCAAAAGGCCCGGCAAAGCCTTACCTAAAGCCTTGCCCGCAGCAACTTCAGGGGCAGCCATCGCGCTCGCACAGAAGGAAAGCACCAGCGCAGTGGCCAGCACGCCACACAGGGCGGAAAGGCGCAGCCCTGAAACAAGGCCAAGGCCGGGCAGCGTGCATATTGGCATGTTTTCTGTCTCCTTCCGGCCTTCCGCAAAAGGCCTGTCTTTCGGCAAGCTCTCAACTCACATCAAGGCTTCATACTCACATGCAGAATATGCGTCCTTGCACATGCCTCATCTATGCGCGAAGAAAAAGGCCAATTGCGCACACCGTGTGGTGAACCATTACGGATCAGGAGAATATGATGTCTTCTTCCATCGAGAACCGGCTTGCCGAACTTGGCGTGACCCTGCCCACCCCCGTGCCGCCAGTGGCGAATTATCTGCCTGTCATACGTTCGGGCAATCTGCTGTTCATCTCCGGCCAGCTTCCTCTGGATGCTTCCGGCACGCTGGTGGCATCCGGCCATCTCGGTGCAAATGTGGATGTCGCGACCGGGCAGACAGCCGCCCGCATGTGCGCCATCAACATTCTGGCCCAGATCCGCGCCGAGATTGGCGATCTCGACAAGGTGGTTCGAATTGTGAAGCTCGGCGCTTTTGTTTCCAGCACGCCGGATTTCACGGACCAGCCCAAGGTGGTGAATGGCGCTTCCGATTTTATGGTGGAGGCGCTGGGCGACAAGGGACGGCATTCCCGTTCCGCAGTTGGCGTGCCGGCCCTGCCGCTGAATGCCGCCGTGGAAATTGATGCGATCGTGGAAGTGGCCTGAGGCAGAAGGAGAGCAAGGTGCGCCTGCGCGTCGTTTCCGCCATCAGCGACATTCCAGCTGACGCATGGGATGCCTGTGCGGCGGGCAACGATGGCCAGCCGGAGCCCTTTCTCACCCACACATTTCTTAATGCTCTTGAAATCACCGGCTGTGCAGCGGCCCACACAGGCTGGCTACCGCAACATCTGGTGCTGGAAGAAGGGGATGGCCGCATTCGTGCGGTCATGCCTGCCTATCTCAAGGGGCACTCCCGCGGTGAATATGTTTTCGATCACGGCTGGGCAGAAGCATTTGAGCGTGCTGGCGGCCAATATTATCCCAAGCTTCAGGTTGCCGTCCCCTTCACGCCAGTTACGGGCCGCAGGTTGCTGCTGCGCAATACGGAAGATGAGGCAGCCCGCGACGCCCTGATTAGCGGTCTGCACGAACTTGTAAAACTGCGCCATGCCTCATCCGCCCATGTCACCTTCGCCCATGCCGTGGAATGCACCGCACTGGCTGAACAAGGCTTCCTCCAGCGTGCGGACCGGCAGTTTCACTGGTTGAACGCCGGTTATGGCGTCTATGAGGACTTCCTCTCCGCCCTCGCCTCCCGCAAGCGCAAGGCCCTGCGGAAGGAAAGGCGGGAGGCGCTCGCCAATGGCATCACCATTGAATGGCTTGCTGGCGCGGATCTGACCGAAGAAGCCTGGGATGCCTTTTTTCATTTTTATCTGGATACCGGCGCGCGCAAATGGGGGTCACCCTATCTCAATCGCGCTTTCTTCAACCGCATCTGGGAACAAATGCCCGAGAACATCCTTCTCGTCATGGCGCGCCGTGAAGGGCGCTATGTGGCGGGAGCACTGAACTTCATCGGGGCTGAAACGCTTTATGGGCGCTATTGGGGATGTATCGAGCATCATCCCGGCCTTCATTTTGAGGTCTGCTACCATCAGGCCATCGACTATGCCATTGCCCGTGGCTTGAAGGTGGTGGAAGCCGGAGCACAGGGCGAACACAAGCTGGCGCGCGGTTATCTGCCCACCCCCACCTGTTCGGCGCATTATATTGTCCATCCCGGCCTGCGTGATGCTGTCGCGGATTATCTCAGCTATGAACGCGCCCATGTGGATGAAGATTCAGCCATTCTCACCCGCCTCGGCCCGTTCCGCCGCTCCGCCGACACACCAGAACAGGACTGACACGGGCGACAGGGCCAGCACTCTCCCTTAGGTGATCTGGACAGCACCTTTGATACACTATATCAAATACGGAGCGAGTGGTCGTCAGGCCGTTCCGCATCCTGTTCAGACAGACTTCCGAGCCGTACCTCATGCCTCCTTCGCCCCTCACCTCCTCCTTATCGCTGACATCGTCTTCCGGTTCAGCAGAGAGGATGGCGACGGCGAATCATGTGCGTGACAGTGGCCCGCCACGCAGGGCCTTGCACGTTGGCCCCTCCATGCTACGCATGTCCGTGGCAGCCCGGCTTCTCATTGCCCTCATCCTGCTCGCGCCGCTATGGCTGGCCGTGTTTCTGGTGCTGGAGTAAGTCATGAACGCACAGCCCTCCCCGGCCCTGCCCCAGATTTCCTTCCGCGATCTCACCCTTGGCTATGAGCGTCATCCCGCCGTGCATCATCTTAATGGTGATGTGCCGCAAGGTGACCTTCTGGCCATATGTGGGCCGAATGGCGCGGGAAAGTCCACGCTGCTGAAAGGCATTTGCGGTGCGCTGAAGCCACTGGGGGGCAGGGTCGATCTACACGGCCTTTCCGTGCATGACATTGCCTATCTGCCCCAAAGCGCGGAAATCGACCGCTCCTTTCCCATTCATGTGTTTGATCTGGTTTCCATGGGGCTCTGGCGCCGCTCCGGCCTGTTTGGCGGTATTGGCCGGGCAGACAAGCGGCGCATTGAAGAGGCAATTTCCGCTGTGGGGCTTGAAGGCTTTGAAGCCCGCCCCATCGGCACCCTCTCCGGCGGGCAGATGCAGCGCACCCTGTTTGCGCGCCTGCTGCTACAGAATGCCCGTGTCATCCTTCTGGATGAGCCCTTCACCGCACTGGATACCCGCACCACGGCAGACCTGATCGCCCTTGTTCACCGCTGGCATGAGGAAAGGCGCACCGTTCTGGCGGTGCTGCATGATTTTGACATGGTGCGTGCGGCTTTCCCACAAACGCTTTTGCTGGCCCGCACAGAGGTGGCCTGGGGCCCCACGGCACAGGTGCTGACCGATGAAAATCTCGCGGAAGCCCGCCTGACCAGCGAAGCCTGGCGCGATGACGCCCCCTCCTGCGCCGCCTGACGCCGGAAACAGAAGAGCCGACGGACAGAGCGCATGCCTTTTTACGATCTCATCATTGCCCCCTTCACCGAATTCGAGTTCATGCGTCGCGCCCTGATTGGCGTGCTGGCGCTTTCGCTTGGTGCCGGGCCACTGGGCACCTTCCTGATGCTGCAACGCATGTCTCTGACGGGGGATGCGATGTCTCACGCCATTCTGCCGGGGGCGGCCATCGGCTTTCTGTTCGCCGGCCTGAACCTTTACGCCATGAGCCTTGGCGGACTTGTGGCCGGGCTTTTGGTTGCGGTGGGTGCAGGTGTGGTGGCGCGGGCCACCGAACTGAAGGAAGATGCCTCACTCGCGGCCTTCTATCTCATCTCTCTCGCGCTGGGCGTGCTGATCGTTTCACTGCGTGGCTCGAATGTGGATCTGCTGCATGTGCTGTTTGGCACTGTGCTGGGCATTGATGACGCAACATTGTTGCTGATCGCGGGCATCACCACCCTCACCCTGATGACACTCGCCATCATCTGGCGTCCGTTGGTGATGGACTGCGTGGACCCGGTCTTCCTCTCCTCCGTCAGCCGTATGGGCGGGCCGGCGCATATCGCCTTTCTGGCGCTGGTGGTGCTGAATCTTGTTGGTGGCTTCCACGCGCTGGGAACCCTGCTGGCCGTAGGGCTGATGATGCTGCCCGCCGCCACAAGCCGCTTCTTCGTGCGGGATCTTTCCGCACTCGTCACTCTGGCCACCATCATCGCCTTCATCAGCGGCATGGCCGGCCTGCTGGTTTCCTATCATCTGGGCACGCCCTCTGGCCCCTCCATCGTTCTGGTGGCAGGCATCGCCTATGGGCTGGCCGTCATCTTCGGCCCGGCGGGAGGGGTTCTCTCGCGCCTGCTGCCGCGCCGACATCTCGAAGCCTGAGGGAAAAGTCATGATTTCAAGACGTTTCGTGCTGGCGGCCACGCTGGCAGCCTTTGTTGCGCCTGCATTTGCCCGCCCCGCTTTGGCGGATGATGGCAAGCTTCCGGTTGTCGCCTCCTTCTCCATCCTTGGAGATTTCGTGAAGGAAGTAGGCGGCGCGCGTGTGGATGTGACCACCATTGTCGGCCCCAACGGCGACTCTCACGTTTATCAGCCGACCCCGGCCGATGCGAAGAAGTTGAGCGCCGCCAAGCTGATCTTCGTGAATGGCCTGGGTTTTGAAGGCTGGATGGAGCGTCTGGCCAAGGCATCGGGCACCAAGGCCCCCATCATTGTCGCGACCACGGGCATCTCCCCACGCAAGGGCGGCGAGGATGAGCACGAGCATGATGGGCATGAACATGATGACCATGAAGCTCATGACAAGGACCATGGCCATGATGCCAAAGCCGGCAAACATGATGAGCATGACCATGATGATGACCACAAGCATGAAGGGCACCATCATGGCGGGCTGGACCCGCACGCCTGGCAGTCTGTCGCCAATGCCAGGATTTATGTCGCAAATATCCGCGATGCCCTGATTGCTGCGGACCCGGACGGAAAGGCCATCTACACCGCCAATGCCGCCGCCTACGACGCCAGGCTGGATGCGCTGAACACCGAAGTGAAGCAGGCCATCGGCAACATCCCGGCAGAACGTCGCCGTATCATCACCTCCCATGGCGCATTCGGCTATTTCGCGGACGCCTATGGCGTGGCCTTCATTTCCCCCGAAGGAGTTTCCACGGAGAGTGAAGCCTCCGCCAAGGATGTGGCCCGCATTATCCGGCAGATCCGGGAAGACAAGATCCCCGCCGTGTTCATCGAGAATGTCAGCGATCCACGCCTGATGGAGCGGGTCGCCAAGGAAACAGGCGCCAAGGTAGGCGGCGCGCTTTATTCTGATGCCCTTTCGGATGACAAAGGCCCTGCGAGCACCTACATCGAGCTCATCCGCTTCAACACGAAGGCGCTGACCAACGCCCTCGCGCAGTAAGGCTCCGCTCTTATGGCCCGGTGCGCCAGACACACCGGGCCATCACATCAGGTGAAATTCCATGACTGACACGCAGCCCCGGAAAATTCCCGTCACTGTGCTGACCGGTTATCTCGGCGCGGGCAAAACCACGCTGCTGAACCGCATTCTCTCCCAGCCACACGGGAAGAAATACGCCGTCATCGTCAACGAGTTTGGAGAAATCGGCATCGATAATGACCTCGTGGTGGGCGCCGACGAGGAAGTGTTCGAGATGAACAATGGCTGCGTGTGCTGCACGGTGCGCGGCGATCTGATCCGCATCATTGATGGCCTGCTGCGCCGCAAGGATGATTTCGACGGCATCATTGTCGAAACCACCGGCCTTGCAGACCCGGCCCCCGTCGCCCAGACATTCTTCGTGGATGAGGATGTGCAGGCCAAGACCCGGCTCGACGCCGTGGTGACAGTGGCTGACGCCAAATGGCTCTCCGAACGGCTGAAGGATGCACCGGAAGCAAAGAACCAGGTTGCCTTTGCCGATGTCATCCTGCTCAACAAGGTTGATCTTGTGACCCCGGCGGAACTGGATGAGGTGGAAGCACACATCCGTGGCATCAACCCCTACGCCAAGCTCTATCGCACGCAGCGTTCCGAAATCGAGCTGGACAAGGTGCTGAACCAAGGCGCCTTCGATCTGGACCGCATTCTCGGCCTTGAGCCGGCCTTCCTTGAGGCGGACGAGCACGAACATGACCATGACCACGAACATGCTCATGGTCATGAGCATCATGAACACGGGCCGGATTGCGGCTGCGACCATGAACATGTTCATGGCCACGAGCACAAGCATGACCACGGGCACCACCACCATGGCCTGAAGGTGGTGCATGACAACGAGATGCAGTCCTTCTCCTTCTCCACGGACCAGCCCCTTTCACCGGACAAGTTTTTCCCCTGGGTCCAGAATCTGGTTGCGACAGAAGGGCAGAACATTCTGCGCTCCAAGGGCATTCTCAATTTCAAGGATGACCCCGAACGCTTCGTTTTTCAGGGCGTGCACATGATTCTGGATGGAGACCATCAGCGTCCGTGGAAAGAGGACGAACCGCGCATAAGCCGCATCGTCTTCATCGGCCGCAAGATGAATGAAGTGGCGTTGAAGCTTGGCTTCCTCTCCTGCGTCGCCTGATGCTGAACAGGGTAAGGCCGTTGAAAACGAAAAGCCGGGCACGAATGCCCGGCTTTTTTCTTGGCACACATGCTATCTCGCGCATCAGCGCAACATATGGCTCTCACGATTTAGCACACGATCCACACGCAAAAGCCCCCGCAGCATGATCCCGAACTCATCATCATCGAAATCGGAAAGAAACTGCCCCTTGATATGCTCCAACAGTTTTTCAAGGGCAGGAATACATGCCTCACCCCGCGACGTCAGTTTTAGCAACTTGGCCCGCTTGTCCTGAGGGTCAACACGCCGGCTCAGCAATCCATCTGTGACCAAGCCCTCCACTATACGCACCAGAGAGGGCCCCTCAATCCCCAGAGTTTCAGCGATTTCGCTCATGCGCAATTCTGTATTGGCCCGCGCCAACATCAAAAGCGGCCAGCCGGCTGCTTGAGAAATACCCACAGATGAAAGATGATAGTCTGTATATCTTCTCAGATGGCGCGCAATACGCATCACAAGAAGGAAAAACAGCTCATCTTCTGCATGGTGCTTTATCATGATGGGATAAAAACACCTTTTTAGAAAAAGGTAGAGCGCTTTCTTCCATGCGGAGATCACAAATCCTTCATAAGTCCGTCATATTAAAAAGCACCCAGCTACCTTCCGCTCAGGAATAGGCAAGCGTCCTGACCTCTCTGGACTTCTCTTGCATTCCGGCGCACAGATCCCTCCCCGTTTCCTTTCCCCCTGCGGCAGCTCCCTTCCGGGTGCAAGCCTGCAATTCGAGGCCCTCGAGGTTTTCATGCTTGTTGCCGTCCCATGGAATGACCTTGCCTTTCTCGCAGGCACACTGCTGCTCGGAGGCATTCTCACCGGGATACTCGCAGGCATGTTGGGGGTTGGCGGCGGCGGCGTGATTGTGCCGGTGCTTTATGAGGTCTTCGGCATGATGGGGGTGGATGATTCAATCCGCATGCAACTATGCGTTGGCACGTCTCTCGCGATCATCATCCCCACGGCTATTACATCCTATCGCACACACAAGGCCAAAGGCGCCGCCCTGCCGGATGTTTTGAAACAATGGCGGCTCTCGGCCATCATCGGGATCATCATTGGCAGCGTCATTGCCAGCTTTGCGGCCGGCTGGGTGCTACAGGCCATTTTCGTGCTGGTGATTTCATCGCTGGGGCTGAAAAGCCTGCTGGGTCGCAATGATATTCGCATTGCTGAAAACCTGCCCGGCCAAGGCATGATGGCTCTTTACGGGCTCATCATCGGCTTTGCCGCCTCCATGGTCGGCATTTCCGGCGGTGGCCTCGCCACAAACTTCCTGCTGCTTTACGGCGTGCCGATCCACGCGGCCGTCGCCACCTCGGCCGGGCTGGGCATCTTCATTCCCATTCCGGGGGTGATCGGTTATGCCATTGCCGGCTGGCCGCACCTGGCAGAATTGCCATCCCTATCTCTGGGCTATGTCTCCATTCTGGGTTTTGCCCTTATGGCCCCTGTCAGCGCATTTGTTGCACCTTATGGGGCCCGCCTGTCGCACAAGCTCAGCCGCAGACATCTTGAAATCACCTTCGGCATTTTTCTGCTGATGATCGCCACCCGCTTTTTCGTGGCCATCTTCACGGCCTGAAGCTTCATGGCCCAAGGCTCAAAACGGCTTTATCCTCACCAGCGATGGGTGAAGCCCGCCGTAACGCTCTTGCTGAAATCATCGCCAGTGGTCTCAGATGCACTGGCCGTGACATTGATATTGCCAAACACTTTTTGCCGCGCACTTACCCGCCCCAGAAACTGCTGGGTGGAATCCGAGGCATGCGCACCAACCGAAAACGTGGTGCCCGTATCCTCCAGCTTCACGCTCAGGGATTTATCCGTGTTCCATCCGGCACCGGAGGAATTGTGGGCAACCTCATAACTGTCAGCCAAAGTGGCTTTCAGCCCGTCATTCACTGTCCATGTCCGTGAGAAAGAGGTGGAGAGTTTGCTCTCCTCCGCCGTGGGGTTCAGCACCACATTCACCGCCCCCTTCTGCCACATCAGCCACTCAGGAAGGCTGGAGACAGAAACCTTGGCATAGGCCGTACCCGTCACATTCGACGTGCCAATAATCGTTTGTGGAGCCACACTGCGGCCGGGTGCGGACATGCTCAGCCCGATTTGCGCCCCCAACTCTTCCAACTGTGTTGAATAATTCATCGAGGTGGAACCATCCGCATTCAGCGCTTGCCGGGATGTGGTCACCACCTCGCCAGCCAAGGCCGGGGCAGAAAGAACAGGGAGCATAAAGGTCGTGACCAGGAAAACCTTCCTGCGTTCTCGCATTGTCGATCGCATCCGCCTCTCCACACCGCCCCTGCCGCCACGCTCATCCGCTGTCACGGCCTTCAGCCTTTCAGAGAGTGATGGGAGGAAGTTAAGGCAAGTTTGTGGAGCTTCGCACTTTTCTTGCGTCCCAACTTGAACGCCCCACCCTGCGCTACCGCCTCATCTCCCCTTGCAGTGGCGCGCCGCGCGCACTAATCCCGCTTTGGGAGAAATAATATGTCTATAACCATGAATACAGAAACTGCCCAATCGGCCCTCAATCTGCTCTCGCGCATTGCCGAAGCGCTGGACCGCATTGCACCGCCCCGCCTCACAGCGCCGGATGTGGACGGGGCTGATGCCTTTGTATGGCAAACCAACCCCAGCCGGTTGGAACCTGTGGCCCGCGTGAACCGTGTGGATATGGAACTGCTCCAAGGCATCAGCCGCATGCGTGAGCAACTGCTGGAGAATACCCAGCGCTTTGCGCGCGGCCTGCCGGCCAACAATGCCTTGCTCTGGGGCGCACGGGGCATGGGCAAAAGCTCCCTCGTCAAGGCGGCGCACGCCACCGTGAACCGCGAGCTGGGCGACAGCACCGGCCCACGTCTGAAGCTGGTGGAAATCCACCGCGAGGATATTGAAACCCTGCCCGTCCTCATGGGCCTTGTGCGCGGCTCTCACCATCGCTTCATCGTGTTCTGCGATGATCTCTCCTTCGATACCGACGACACCTCCTACAAATCTCTGAAGGCCGTACTGGAAGGCGGCATTGAGGGGCGGCCGGATAATGTGCTGTTCTACGCCACATCCAACCGCCGCCACCTGCTGCCGCGCGACATGATGGACAATGAACGTTCCACGGCCATCAATCCCGGCGAGGCCATTGAGGAAAAGGTTTCCCTCTCGGATCGTTTCGGCTTGTGGCTGGGCTTCCACAAATGCAGCCAGGAAGAATATCTGGCCATGGTGGCGGCTTATGTGAAGCATCACAGCCTGCCGGTTCGTGAAGAGCAGTGGCGGGCAGAGGCGCTGGAATGGGCCACCACCCGCGGCTCCCGCTCTGGCCGCACCGCTTTCCAATATATTCAGGATCTGGCCGGCCGGCTCGGCGTGCCGCTGCGCGAAGCCTGATGACGTAACCTAAAAAGGCAGGGCCTGTTCTGGCCCTGCCCTTCATTCCATCATTGGGTCCATAACTTCAGGAGCACCACGCAGGCACTGCCCGCTCCACCGCCCCTCTCACTTCATTCCCGATTGACGACGCAATCGCCGCCCTGCGCGCGCAACGCCTGGCAAAGACTGTTGGCATCATCCCGCGTTGCAAAGGGGCCGACCTGAGCACGATAGAAAATGCCGCGCTCGCCCAGATCCACCCTCTTGATGGTGGCCGCATAGCTGCTGAGCAGGTTCGGATAGCGTGTCTGCAAGGCACGCCAAGACCCCTGCGCATCCGAGCTGGAGCGCTGCGAAGAGACCTGCACCACATATTGCCCGTCAACAGCCACCTCTGGTGTCGTTTCCGGTTCATTCTCGGTCGTCACGGTGGTCACGCCAGTCGGCTCAGGCAACCCGCCGGGAACAGGATCCTGATCCGCAGAATAGGCTGTCAAGCCGCTGGTATTGGGGCTGGCGGCCACCACAGTGCCCTCCGGCACCACAGTGCCATCTGCCCGCACGGTCAGCGTACGCACCCGCTTGGGCTCTGTGCTTTCTGGCGTAATGCCCTCCGGCGGCGCCGTACGAATTGCGGCTGCCGAGGACACATCCACCGGCTGCTCCTCCCGCGGCAGCATCTGCTCATCGCCCCGCGCCCCGGTGCCGACGCGATCATAGATCAGCTTTTGCTGAGCATCCTGCTGCGATGGCGGCGTCATGATCTTGCTAGGCGTCGTATCGGCCTTGATAACCGGCGTGCCGTTGCCAGACGTGCCTCCGGCATCGTCCCCACCCATGCGGAATGCGAAATATCCTGCTGCGCTCACCACAACAATGGCCAGAGCGGCAGCGGCAGCCATCAGTGCCCGACGCCCCTTCTGGCGTTGCGCATCACCATCATAGATCTCCTCGCCATGAGGCGGCATATAGCCCTCATCGGCATATTGGGGATCATAGGCTTCGTCATAATCATCATAGCCATGCCCCCCAGCGGAACGACGCTCGGCGGAATAGGCATAGCTGGCCGCATCCGGGTGAGCCTGCGGTTCTTCAGCATGATGACGTGGCGCAGAAACCGACGTTTCCGCCGAAGGTGCAACGCGTGGACGTTCTGCATGACGCGAAACTTCAGCCTGTTGCGCTTGGGCGGCGCGCTCATTGGCCAAAGATCCATAACCGAGGCGAACGGAAGATGCTGCATCAGCAGCGCGTTCTGCCGTGGATGTAGCCGGTGTGGCGGCGCGCGGAGGCGGATTATGCAGCCCCGGTGCCCGGCGTCCATCAGGTGAGGAGGCCGGCCTTGAGGGGGCAGCCCCCTGCATGGCAGCAGTGCGCGCTGCTGCCTCACGCCGCGCCTGAGTGGCCCGAGCCGCCTGTTCGGCACTCGCGCGAAGGTTGGGGTCCGTAGCCAGACGTTCATCCAGTGCGCCAGCTTGTGGCGACACCCGACGCTCACGCTGCCCAGCCGCAGAGCCCGCTGTCAGAAATGAAGGAGGTGCCCTGCGCGCCGCATCAGGCTCGTTGGAATGGGACGGGCGAGATTCGGCGCGCTCACGCCCGGCTTCCGGGCTTGTTTGCCCGGCATGCTGCCGCGCCTGCGCCTCTCGGGCCGCAGCAATCCGCGCCAACTGCGCTTGCCGAACAGCATCGACCGAAGAATCCACATGGCGCTCAGAGGACGATGCCGACGCCGGTGGGCGTGCACCGCGCTGGGCTGAAGCCTGAGGACTGGAAATCTCGCGGGTTGGAACCTCTCGGCTTGGAGCCTGTCCAGCCGAATCTTGGCGAGACGCATCTTGGCGGGCCGGAGCTTCCCCACTCTGGGCGGACATACGCGTCCGAGCAGAGGAAGAAGCCGGGCTCTCTGTAGCGCGCACACCAGACTGTCGCGCCTGCTTTTGCCGCTCCAACTCCTGCCGGATGAAATTCTGCCGCTCCTGCTCACGCTGAGCCAGTTCGTGACGGGCCCGCTCCTGCCGCGCGAGTTCCTGACGGGCCTGTTCACGGCGGGCCAGTTCGTAGCGGGCCAGTTCCTGCCGCGCGAGCTGGCGACGTGCGTCGTCCTCTCGCGTTGCAACCTGTTGGCGGGCAGTTGCCGCCCCAGAAGGGGATGCTTGAGCCGCCGTCTGCCGCGCACGCGCAGCTTCCAGACGTGCCTGCGCCTCTTCACGAAGAGACATGCCCGCGTGCGGCTGCGCCGCAGGCTGGGCCGGCCGCGCACCTTCAGGTGGCTGGCGTTGCGCAGAGGTGTTTGCGAAAGGATCCTGCTCGTCGATCAGACGCGCCAGTTCGGCCAAAGGATCACCGGCATCTCCCCCTGCTGCCTGAGAAGGAGCCGGCTGAATGGTAGCGGGCCGAGGCGGCCGTGTCACACGGTCCTGCGTCGCCGGTTCCACCATATCGCGCCGGGAAGGAGGTGCGCCAGCGGCAGGCCGCTGTTGAGGCGCGCCGGAAGGCCCACCCCGAGGCGCAGCCGGAGCCCTGCGCCCATCCTGACCCGCGCTGTCGTCGCGCCGGTAGCGGAACCTGCTGTCGTCGCCCATGTCGCCTCGATATTCACTCGATGCCACCTCGACGCGCTCCCCTGCCCTTACGGACAGGGGCCCGGCTCTGCTCGCAGCTTCAGGTACGCGAAACGCGGTGGCTACGTCATTTCCTCAACGGCCTCGACTCCAAGAATATCCAGACCGGAGGCGAGTACCGTAGCGACGCCATGGACCAATGCCAGACGCGCCAATGTCAACTCTCGATCATTCTCTATAATGAAGCGTAAATGAGGCAGGTCTTTTCCCCGGTTCCACTGGCCGTGGAAATCGCTTGCCAATTCATGCAGGAAGAAGGCGATACGGTGCGGCTCACGCGCTGTCGCGGCCTGCTCCACAAGACGCGGCCAGGCGCTCATACGCTTCATGAGGCCCTGCTCCCCGTCATCATCCAGCCGAGCCAGTGCAGCGCCGGCATAATCTGCCGCAGCCTTGGGCAAATCCGCCATGGCAGCATGGGCATTACGCAGAATCGAGCAAGCTCGGGCATGGGCGTATTGCACATAGAAGACCGGGTTCTCGCGCGACTGCTCAATGACCTTCGCAAGATCGAAATCCAGCGGTGCATCATTCTTGCGGAAAAGCATCATGAAACGCACGGCGTCACGGCCGACTTCATCCACCACATCACGCAGCGTCACGAAGGAGCCCGCCCGCTTGGACATGCGTACCGGCTCGCCATTGCGGAACAGGCGCACAAGCTGAATCAGCTCCACATCCAGCTCTGCCTTGCCGCCACTCACGGCCTTCACGGCCGCCTGCATGCGCTTGACATAGCCGCCATGATCGGCGCCCCAGACGTCGATCATCTTGAGGAAACCGCGGTCCACCTTGTCCTTGTGGTAGGCGATGTCACCGGCAAAATAAGTGTAGCTGCCATCGGACTTGATGAGCGGACGATCCACATCATCCCCAAATTCGGTGGAGCGGAAAAGCGTTTGTTCGCGATCTTCCCAGTCCTCGGCCGGCGCACCCTTGGGTGGCGGCAGACGACCTTCATAGACCTCGCCAGACGCCCGCAGCGACAAGATGGTCGCGCCCACCTTGTCCACCGCGCCTTTCGAGAGGGAGCGTTCGGAAAAGAACATATCGAACGTGATGCCCAGCGCATCCAGATCCTCGCGGATCGCGGCCATCATGGCGTCAATGGCGAAATCGCGCACCAGAGGCAACCACTCGGCTTCCGGCATGGCCTTCAGCTTCTCACCATGCTGCCGGGCCAGTTCCTGCCCCACAGGCACCAGATAATCACCCGGATACAGTCCATCAGGAATGCTGCCAATATCCTCGCCCAGCGCTTCGCGGTAGCGCAGGAAAGCCGAGCGAGCCAGCACATCCACCTGTGCGCCGGCATCATTGATGTAATATTCCTTGGTCACCTTGTGGCCGGCGAACGCCAGAAGGCGCGCCATAGCGTCGCCGAATACCGCGCCACGACAATGGCCCACATGCATGGGCCCGGTGGGGTTGGCGGACACATATTCCACATTCACCGGCTCATCCGCACCCAGCTCAGACTGGCCGAAGGCCGTGCCTTGCTTCAGCACTGCGGAAAGCACCTGCGGCCAGAAAGCCGGTTCCAGCGTGACATTGATGAAGCCGGGGCCGGCAACATCCACCTTCGCCACATGGGCGGTGGCCGAAAGCTTGCCAGCAATCTGTTCTGCCAGATCACGCGGCTTCATGCGCGCGCCCTTGGCCAGCACCATGGCCGCATTGGTGGCCATATCGCCATGGCTGGCGTCGCGCGGCGGCTCCACCACAACGCGAGACAGATCAAGCCCTTCAGGCACATGCCCTTCGCTGACGAGGGCGGCGACGGCTTCGCGCACATGCGCGGCGAAGATCGCATAAACGTTCATGAAATTTTCCAATCGGATTGGCTGGGCTCGCGCCTAACGCAGATCGGGCGTCGTGTCAAAGAAACGCGCATGCTGGTCCAGCGCATAACGATCCGTCATCCCGGCGATATAATCCGCGACACGACGGGCGAGACGCTCCTCATTCAGCGCATCCCGTCCCTCCTGCCAGGATGGCGGCAGATCACCTGGCTGCGCGATGAAATGTCCGAACAGATCCCGTACCACCTGCTGGGCATCTTCCATGATGCGCTCCACGCGGGCATGACGATACATCTGGGGAAAGAGGAAATCCTTCATCGCCCGCTCAGCCTTCTGCACCTCCGGTGAAAAGCCGACAAGGGGATGGCCCAGCCCGCGCACATCCTGCGCGCTGGCCACATCAGCCTCTGCCACACGCCGGGAGGTTTCCGTCACCACATCCTCGATGAAGCGCGTGATAACCCGGCGCAGCACCTCACCCACCGTGCGCGGCACATCAAGGCCGGGATAGAGCGTGCGGACTTCCAGCAGGGCATTGCCCACCAGCGGCAGATCAGCCAGATCATCCACCGTGAACATGCGTGCGCGCATGCCATCATCCAGATCATGAACATCATAGGCGATGTCATCGGCAATGGCGGCCACCTGCGCCTCAGCGCTGGCATGGCTCCACAATTCCAGATCCTGCTGTTCATTATAGGCCTGAATGGCGTGCGGCAGGCCGGCCGCATAACGGCCGACGCCATTGCCATCTCGATCAGTGAGTGGGCCATTATGTTTGGCGATGCCTTCCAGCGTTTCCCAGCTCAGATTCAGCCCGTCAAACCGCGCATAACGCCGCTCGATCCGGGTGAGGACCCGAAGAGACTGGGCGTTGTGATCGAACCCGCCCTGCTCCTTCATGCACTCATTCAGCGCACGCTCGCCGGAATGGGCGAAAGGCGGGTGACCAAGATCATGGGAAAGCGCCAAAGCTTCCGCCAAATCCTCATCCAGCCCCAGAGCGCGGGCGATGGAGCGGGCCACCTGGGCGACTTCCAGCGTATGAGTAAGCCGGGTGCGGTAATGATCGCCTTCATTGAAGCTGAAAACCTGCGTCTTGTGACGCAGACGGCGAAAGGCCGTGGAGTGAATCACCCTGTCGCAATCACGGCGAAAGGCGCTGCGGGGAGGCGCATCATCCTCATGCACAAGCCGCCCGCGTGATGCAAACGGATCGCAGGACCATGACACACGAGGCCTTGCTCCAGAAACCGCCATGCCGCACTCTCCCTTGAACTTGTTTCACCTCTGGAGGCCAAGCGCATAAAAACGCTTCATCCTCATGAGGTTCTGCACAGTTGTGTACGCCAGAGGCGCGACACCCCTTCAATCAGACCGCAGAGCCCTTATGTTTCTGGGCAGTGCCAGCTTCTGTTCGCAAAGTCGATACCATGAATGCAACTCCTTCCTCTGCCCCTGTTTCTCCGGCTACCACGGATTTCTCCGTGACGGACGCCGCCGCACGGCGCATCAGCCAGATCATGAAGAAGGAAGCTGAGGGCTCCTTTCTGCGCCTGAGCGTGGAAGGGGGCGGATGCTCCGGCTTTTCCTACAAATATGATGTAACGACACAGCAGAATGACGATGATCTCATCATCGAAAAAAACGGAGCGAAAGTGGTGGTGGATGCCATATCGCTCGAACTCGTTCGCGGTTCCGAGCTGGATTATGTCTCCAGCCTGATGGGCTCGGCCTTTCAGGTTCGCAACCCGCAAGCAACGGCAAGCTGTGGCTGCGGCACCAGTTTTTCAGTGTGAGCAGGCGCAAGGCGGGGCGCAGAAAAGCCCCGCCAGCTTTTATGGCGCCACATTCTTCAGCCAGCCGCGCATGGAAGGCTGCGGCAGGCCCACGGGCCAATCCTCCCGCGCGCAGGGGAAGAAACGCTCCGTGCGGGCATAGATCAGGATATCCGGCGCAAACTGCTCAATATCCTTGAAATTGAAATCGCACGAGCCATTCACCTCATGCGAGGCGTGCATCCAGCCCACCACGCTGACATCCGAATTCACGAACAGACCCGCCCACAGACCGGCCGTGAACGAATCCCCCATAATGAGCACGCGCGGCCCGGCCTTCGCATAATCATAGGCGATGGAACGGAAGGCCGGATGTTCATTATGGTGTTGGAGGGCTGGGTCCGGCCGCGGCATGGAAGAGCGCATCTTCACGCGCACCCCATATTGCGTGGTCTCGATATTTGGCGGCATGCGCATGGTGCGCAGCAAATCGCCGGAGGGAATCGAGATGGCCGGCCCAACCACCTCATTCACATCCACCTGCCAATCGGGGTGACCAACCGCCACCATCGTGGCATTGAAGGCGATGACTGACGAACGGTTATTCCAGTGCGTATCTGTTTGCAGGAAGCGCGGCTTGGGCGCCTCGCGCAGCACCTTGCGCAGATCCACAGCAGTCACCCCCATGGCATGAAGGCCGGCCATGGCGAGATCATATTCCGTGGTGGGATAATCCAGATTCTTCATCCATTCCGGCAGCTCATCCAGCTCCACGGATTGGGCATTGGGCGGCATGGAGACGACAATTTTTGTGCCGCGCGGCCCCAGAATGCGCTGCATCTCGCCCATCATGAAGACGAAGCGTTCCACATCATTCACGCGCAGCAACGCGCCTGCCGACTGCTCCGGCGTGCCCTGCCGCGCCCAGAAGAACTCCCCGTTGCGCCCGACATACACATTGTTGCTGTCAGGGGAATTTACCGCCTCGCGAAAATTGCGCAGAGCAAAGGGGATGGAGGCGCGGAAGCCGAAATTGTCGTTCAGATATTCCCCGGCGATGCGTGTGGCCTGCTGAAAGCGGGTATTCAGATCCGCCGCCGCATTATAGACGGTGCGCGTCTGCCAGCGCCCCAGTGGGTCTGGAATGATGTTGGAGAGCAGCAACAGGCCCGCAATGCCAGCCACGAGCGCACCAAGATAACGGCGATGACGCGAGAGCATTCTCATGATGTCCCTGCCTCAGAACCGGTAATAGAGGAATGGGGTGGAGGTGGTGCCACCCACCCAGATTACGCTCAGCACCATGATGGCGCCGATCAGGGCGAAATCTGCAATGGCGGACATGCGCCCCTCCCCGGAAAACAGCCTGAAGCGCCGCCAGCTCACAAAACCGATGAGCCCGCCGGCAATCAGCGCCACGATCGAAAGCGGATACAGGCCAAAATACAGCGCCATGGACGCACGGTGCAGGCCATTCAGCCCGATCAGCCCCTGGAACATCTGGATGGCGCCATCAAAGGTTTCGGCCCGAAACCAGACCCAGCCCAGCATCACCACCAGAACCGCATAAGCCTGCGAGAGAATGACAGGCAGGCGCTTCAGCAACCGACCCAACCAGGCCCGTTCGATGATGAGGAAAGCGCCATGATGCGCACCCCAGATCACAAAATTCCAGCTTGCGCCATGCCACAGACCACAGAGCAGGAAGACGATGGAAAGGTTGATATAGGTGCGATAGGCGCCCTTCCGGTTCCCGCCTAGCGGAATATAGAGATAGTCCCGCAGGAAGGCAGACAGGCTCATATGCCAGCGCCGCCAGAAATCGGTGATGGAGAGGGCTGTGTAAGGCAGGCGGAAGTTGCGTGGCAGCGCAAAGCCCACCATCACGCCAAGGCCCACAGCCATGGTGGAATAGCCCGCAAAATCGAAATAGATCTGGATGGTGTAGGCATAGAGCCCCAGCCATGCCTCGACGAATGTGGGGTTGGAAGTGGCGTCGAACACACCATCCACCAGCCGCGCAACTTCGTCCGCAATCAACACCTTCCAGCCCAGGCCGATGGCGAACAGACGCGCACCGGCCGAAAAACGCCCCCATGTGGTGCGGCGCTGGGAAAGCTGCCTGGCCACCGTGGAATAACGCACAATGGGGCCCGCCACGAGTTGCGGGAACATGCACATATAAAGCGAGAACTGCGCGAAATCGCGGTTCGCACTCACCTTCCGCTTGTAGATATCCGCCAGATAGGAAATGGCGTGGAAGGAATAGAAGGAGATGCCCAGCGGCAGCCCAATTTTCGGCACAGGAATGTGCGCGCCGCTGGGAGCAATCACGTCATTGATATTCTCGACCAGAAAGCCGGTATATTTGAACACGCCCAACAGCAGCAGATTAAAGGTTGCGCCCTTTATCAACATGCTTTTGCGGGATGCGCCATCACGCCTGTCTATCGCCAGCGCGAGATAATAGTTCACCACAACCGAAGCGAGTAGAATGAGAATATGGGGCGTGTAACCTGCCCCATAGAACACCAGCGAAAAGGCGAGAAAAATATAATTCCGCGTCGCAATGGTCTTCGCGGAAAAATAGCTGACCAGAAACAGCGGAAAAAAATAAAATAGAAATTCAATTGACGCGAACGTCATCCGCCCATTTCCGCCTGTTCAGATTTGCGAGAGGGGACATGCCACCCTTTGCCGTCACATGCAAGCCGGCTGCGGAATAGCCAGCAGATGCGCAACGCCCTTGCCGCCCCGCGCGCCGTGCTTATGCTGCGCCCCAAAGGAGCCTTTCCGCCATGCGCATTGCCACCTGGAACGTCAATTCTATCCGCCAGAGACTCGACCATGCCCTTGCCTGGCTGGAAGAAACACGGCCCGATGTGGTGTGCCTTCAGGAAATCAAATGCCAGACAGAAGCCTTCCCGAAGGAGCCCTTCGAGGCGCTGGGCTATAATGTCGCCGTGCATGGGCAGAAGACCTTCAACGGTGTGGCCATGCTCTCCCGCCTGCCGCTGGAGGATGTGCGCTTCGGACTGCCCGGCAATGATGAGGATGTGCAGGCCCGCTTTATTGAGGCTGTGGTCTCCGTGAAGGGCGGCGTTGTGCGGGTGTGTTGCCTCTATCTGCCCAATGGCAACCCGATTGATACCGAGAAATACCCCTACAAGATGGATTTCATGCGTCGCCTTACCACTCTGGCCGAAGACCGGCTGAAGCTGGAGGAGCCTCTGGTTCTGGCAGGCGATTTCAATGTGATCCCTGCCCCGATTGACGCCGCCAACCCGGAAGCCTGGGCGAATGACGCCCTGTTTCTGCCCCAGACCCGCACGGCCTTCCGCACACTTCTGGATCTGGGTCTGACGGACGCCGTGCGCGCCACCAGCGACGCCGCGCGCCTTTACAGCTTCTGGGATTATCAGGCCGGAGCATGGCAGCGCGATCAAGGTATTCGCATCGACCATCTGCTGTTGTCGCCGCAAGCGGCGGACAATCTGCTGGCGACAGGAATCGACAAGCATGTCCGAGGCTGGGCCAAGCCTTCCGATCATGTGCCGGTGTGGGTGGACCTGTCCATCTCTATCTGAATCAAAATGGCCCGGATGCAGTCGCTCCGGGCCATCTGGCATTTTAGGTGGATGCGCCCGCATGAGGCACCACAGGTGATCGCGCCCGCCCTTCAGCCCCGATCTCGCATCAGGCGGGCCTTGTCGCGCTGCCATGAGCGCTCCTTCAGCACTTCGCGCTTGTCATGGCTCTTGCGGCCTCTGGCCAGCGCCAGTTCCACCTTGGCTCGTCCACGATCATTGAAATAGATCTTCAGCGGCACCACCGTCATGCCATCGCGCTCGACCGCATTGGCCAGCTTGGCGATTTCTTTCTTGTGAAGCAGCAGCTTACGGGCCCGCCGCGTTTCGTGATTGAAGCGGTTGGCCTCCAGATATTCGGGGATATAGGCATTGAACAGCCACATTTCCCCGCCCTTCTGGGCGGCATAGCTCTCGCCAATCGTCGCCTTTCCGGTGCGCAGGCTCTTCACCTCCGTGCCGGTCAACGAAATGCCCGCCTCCATGGCTTCCTTGATTTCATAATCAAAGCGCGCACGCCGGTTATCTGCGGCGATCTTGCGGGGGGTGTCCTTGTTCTTCTGGCTCATGGTCTCGCATATGCTCATATCAGCGCTGGTTTTCAACCTGCGCTGGAAGACGCGGCCACACGCGCCCCATATCAGGCACCCCACCCGGAGGCGCAGAACGGCAGGGTAACCCCCGCCGTCTCCTGAACCTGTGCTACCTGAGCCTCAGCCGATCAGACCGGCATGGACCATGGCCGCACGCACGATTGCCTTGGTGGGCTCAGCCACCCGCACCAGCGGCAGGCGCACCTCATCCCCCATGCGCCCCAAAAGGGAGAGCGCATATTTGGTGGGCGTCGGGTTGGTTTCAACGAACAAGGCCGTATGCAGCGGCATCAGCTTGTCCTGAAGCGCCAGAGCAGTGGTGTAATCACCCGCCAAACAGGCATTCTGGAACTCCGCACACAGGCGCGGGGCCACATTGGCTGTCACCGAAATGCAGCCAAGGCCACCATGCGCCATGAAGCCCATCGCCGTGGCATCCTCACCCGAAAGCTGGATAAAATCCGTCCCCACGGTCTGCCGCTGCAAAGAGGCGCGCGCCATATTGGCCGTCGCATCCTTCACGCCAACGATATTCTTCAGCTCAAACAACCGCGCCATGGTCTCAACAGACATGTCGATCACTGAGCGGCTGGGAATATTGTAGATGAAGATGGGCAGGTCCACCGCCTCGGCGATGGCTTTGAAGTGCTGATAAAGCCCTTCCTGATTCGGCTTGTTGTAATAGGGTGTTACAACAAGCAAGGCATCAGCGCCCACCTTCTGGGCATGCTGACCCAGAGCAATCGCCTCCGCCGTGTTGTTGGAGCCTGCGCCGGCAAGCACCGGCACGCGGCCAGCCGCCTGCTCCACGGCCCAGGCCACAACCTGATTATGCTCGGCGTGGCTCAGCGTGGGGCTTTCGCCCGTCGTGCCCACGGGCACCAGCCCATGTACGCCCTCGGCGATCTGCCAGTCCACAAAATCGCGGAAAGCTTTTTCATCCACCTCACCATCACGGAAAGGGGTGACAAGGGCAGTGAAGGAGCCGCGGTAAGAAGAAGGGGGCGCGATGGGCGACATGGAGAACGCCTTGTGGAGTTTTGGACTTACAGGAATGATCCGCAAGGCGCGCAGGCAACGGCGCGTCCGGCGCGCCGCCTTGCATCACCCAGCAGCATACCGGGCACACCGGCATGAACCCCATCCCATAACCTGTCCCGCGCCATCCGCAAAGCGTTTCCGGCAACATGTCCGCCTCCACGGCCATGTTTTTCCCCGCGAACCTTTACCAGCCCTGCTTTTGCCGCCTTTTCGCAAGAGCATGACGTTTACGGCGTGGCAAGGCCGGTGAAGACTTTAATGTTTCTTCAAGGCCCGTAGAGGAACATCCGGCCCAAATACTCCCTCGACCTCCGAATGTGAGGAAACGTCATGCTGCCAGTTCCGAGCCTGATTTCCGCAAGCATCCTGGCGATGAGCGTCGCCTTGGGCGGCGCGGTGACTGCGGCTTCGGCGGCAACCCCTCTGCCGCCTCACAAGCCGGCCAATCTACGCACAGGCAATAGCGCGGTTGCCAGTGCATCCGGCAATCTGGCTGTCTTCCCCACCCCACGCAGTGCTGTGCTCACCACAGGCAGCGTGCGCACAAGCCAGCCCCTACCCGCCCTCACCTCATCCTCCAGCCTTCCGCGCGGTGAACTTTCCACCCTGAAAAGCGCCGTGAAGTCTGCACGCAATTCACGAGGCAGGGAAGCGCTCGCCACAGCTTCACAGTTGCGGGACCCAGTGGCGAGAACACTGGTGGAATGGCTCGTCATCCGCCATGCCCCGAACGATATGGGCTTTGACAACATCAACGCCTTCCTGAAGGCCAATCCGGGCTGGCCCACCCAATCCACCCTGCGACGCCGGGCGGAGCGTGTGCTGTTTCAAGAGAATCGCGGAGCGGACCGGGCCATTGCCTTTTTTGCCCAGCAGCCTCCCCTCAGCGGTGAAGGCAAGCTCGCGCTGGCTCGTGCACTGCTCCAGAAAGGCAATCGCAAGGACGCTATCGCGTGGGCACGCAGCGCCTGGCGGGAAGATAAGCTGACAGAGAGCTTCGAGAAAACGGCCCTCTCAGAGTTTGGCGGCGCTTTCACCCGTGATGACCACAAAGCCCGCGCCTCTCGCTTCAGTTATGAAAGAGACAGTGGGCGCGCCATGCGCGCGGCGGCGCTTGCCGGCTCGGATGTGGTCGCCCTGACGCGCGCGCAACTGGCCGCCGTGAAGGCATCATCAAGCGCAAACAGCCTGCTTGGCAAAGTGCCTTATGGGCTTCGTGATGAACCCGCCTATCATTATGCCCGCGCGCAGATGCTACGGCGCGCGGACAAGGGGAAAGAGGCGGCCCGCTCTCTACTCGCCGGCGCGGATTCGGCAGACGCCAAGGCGAACCCTGATGCCTGGTGGGTTGAGCGCCGGCGGCTGGCGCGCCATCTCATAGATCATCGCGATCCGCGCACAGCCTATCAGGTGGCGGCCAGTGGCGTGGTGCCGGAATCTGACAATTACCGGGCCGAACAGCAGTTCACAGCCGGCTGGATTGCCCTGCGCTTCATGAATGATCCGCGTACGGCCTCCGCCCATTTTGCGCGTATTGCGCATGGCCAGAAGCATCCCATTGCCCTTGGGCGCGCCTCTTACTGGCAGGGACGCGCGGCCGAGGCCATGGGCAACACCATGTCGGCCCGCAGCCATTACCAGACCGCAGCCAATTATTCCTGGACCTATTATGGCCAGCTGGCGCGCATGCAACTGGGAGCCAAGCCGGTCTCACTGCGTTCCACGCCATCGCCCTCCTTCAGCGACAAACAAACCTTTGCTCGCTTGGAGCCTGTGAAGGCCATTCGCATGCTTTACGCCATTGGTGAGCGGAATATTCCTCTCACCATCTATTATGATCTCGCATGGCGTTTGGGAGATTCCAGCCACATCGCCCTGTTGGCGGATCTGGCTGAGGCCAATAATGATGCGCGTGGCGCACTGGCCGTTGGCAAGGAGGCCGTAGCTGAAGGGCATCCGGTTGAAAGCGACGCCTACCCCATTTTCGGCATGCCCCGTTACAACCCCATTGGCGACCCCGTGGACAAGGCTGCCGTTTACGCCATTGCCAGACAGGAGAGCCACTTCAACCCCAACACCTATTCCAGCGCCAAGGCCATGGGGCTGATGCAGGTGACCCCGGCTGCAGGTCGCCAGGTCGCCAAGATTACTGGCGTGCCTTACAGCCAGAAACGCCTCATGAACGACATGTCTTACAATGTTCAGTTCGGCGCTGCGGAATTGGGCGAGCTGGTACGTGTGTATGATGGCAACTATGTACTGGCGTTTGCCGCCTACAATGCCGGGCGCGGAAATGTCTCGGACTGGATAGAGCTTTACGGAGACCCGCGAGACCCGAAGGTGGATGTCGTGGATTGGGTGGAACTGATCCCGTTCTCCGAAACGCGCAATTATGTGCAACGGGTGATGGAAAACTACCAGAGTTACAAAGCGCGCTTCAATCTCTCGAACGCCCGCCGGATGGAAGCCGATCTACGCGGTGATGTGCGTCGCTGAAACAAGGTTGCGGCAGGTGCTCTCTCGCTCCTGCCGCCCGCACAGTGAGGTGTTGCCGGAGATTTGGACAGGGTGTTCAGCTCATCCCGACCTTGAGGACTGGACGGGAATGAAGGCGACGAGAAAGCGTTACAGCGCGGAGTTCAAGGCGAAGGTGGCGATGGAGGCCATCTGCGGTGAATTGACCTTGGCCGAATTGGCGTCGAAGCACGGCATTCACCACACGATGATCGGAGCGTGGAAGAGGCAGGCGATGGAAGGCATGGCGAGCCTGTTCGATGGTCGCGACCAGACGGCCAGGGCTGCCAGCGAGGCGGAAATCGAGAAATTGCATGCCAAGATTGGGCAATTTCTGGTGGATCGCGATTTTTTGGCGAAAGCCTCCGGTTGTTGATTACCACTGAGAAGTGACCCGGGGCGCGTATAAGTTACCACTGAGAATTGACCCATGTTTCCCTCCCTTCCGGCTGCCAGTCGGAGGGTCTTGGAGTGATCGACATGGACTTACTCAGTGTGATCCGCCGGAGGCATTTGCGGCAGAGGATCTCCATTCGGGAGATCAAGAGGCGAACCGGCCTGTCCCGCAATACCATCCGCAAATATCTGCGCTCCGATGCGGTTGAGCCCAGCTTCAAGGTTCCGTTGCAGCCTAGGGTCAGGACCTATTGATTTTGGCTGACGGCCGTGATTCAGGCTTTGTGAGCAGGAGCCTGAGTGATGAGTCATTTGTTTTGGCTGACGGAGGAGCAAATGGCTCGTCTTCAGCCCTATTTCCCCAAGAGCCATGGCCGCCAGCGCGTTGATGATCGGCGCGTTCTGAGCGGCATCATCTTCGTCAACCGCAACGGGCTCAGGTGGTGCGATGCGCCGAAGGAATATGGCCCGGCGAAGACGCTTTATAACCGCTGGAAACGCTGGGGCGACAAGGGCATCTTTATCCAGATGATGGAAGGCTTGGCTGTGCCTGAAGCCGCAGAGCACAAGACCATCATGATCGACGCGACCTATCTGAAGGCCCACCGCACTGCTTCCAGCCTGCGGGTAAAAAAGGGGGCGCGGGCCGCCTGATTGGGCGCACGAAAGGTGGCATGAACACCAAGCTTCATGCCGTAACGGATGCGAGTGGTCGCCCGATCAGTTTCTTTATAACGGCCGGCCAGGTCAGCGATTACACCGGTGCTGCCGCCTTGCTTGATGAGCTTCCCAAGGCCAAATGGCTGTTGGCCGACCGTGGATACGATGCCGACTGGTTTCGTGACGCTTTACACGCAAAGGGGATCACTCCCTGCATTCCGGGTCGGAAATCCCGCAACAAGACCATCAAATACGACAAACGCCGCTACAAACGGCGTAACCGGATCGAGATCATGTTCGGGCGTCTCAAAGACTGGCGACGCGTTGCTACGCGTTACGACAGGTGCCCAATGGCCTTTCTCTCCGCCATCGCTCTCGCTGCGACCGTTATCTTCTGGCTATGAGCAATGTGTCCTGAACCTAGAGGACACGCCGGACATTCTGCCGAGCGCCTCGGCGATCTATGCAAAGAAGGTTTCTGCCCTGACCGAAGCGCTCAACCGCAAGGAAGAGCGGCAAGAAGCGGCAGAGACATTGCGTGGCCTGATCGAGAAGATTTTGCTCACGCCGGGGCCTGAACGCGGCGAGATTTACGCGACACTGCACGGCGAACTCGGCACGATCCTCAACTGGACAGAGCAGCAAGCCATTGGAAACAGTGCCAAAACAACAAAACCCGCAGCGGATGCTACGGGTTTGTCGTTATCAGTGGTTGCGGGGGTAGGATTTGAACCTACGACCTTCAGGTTATGAGCCTGACGAGCTACCGGGCTGCTCCACCCCGCGTCAAAGCCAGTTGTCTGGGCCAGTTGTGGCCGCCGTCTGGCGTGGCGCTTATGTAGCAACGCCCCTCGAAAAAGGAAAGAGGGGCGAGACAAAAAACTGTCACAGCCCCTCTCAAGCTGTGGATAGATATATCGGAAATGCCGCAGTAACCCTGATGAGCACTCGATTGTTGGCCTGCTAAAAAATACGCGGCAAAAAATCTGGCTCACGCCAATCCCACGACTTCTTGCTCCATTGGCGCGTCACCGGACATCCAACTGAGTCTTTTCTCTACTCCCCCAAACGCCCCAGATGCCGGATCGGACGCCCCGCCAGCACATTCTCCTCAATATCCTCCAGCGCCGCTCCCTTTGTCTCAGGCACGAACGCCATTCCGATGATGACTGAGGCCACGCAAACGATAAGGAAAAGCAGGAGCACTCCTGAAAGACCGATCCACCCTACAAAGGACAGGAAGGTGAAAGCGACCAGCATATTGAAGAGCCAGCTGGTTGCTGAAGCCGCAGCAATGCCCGCCTCTCGCACAGCCGAGGGAAAAAGTTCAGACATCAGCACATAAGGCAGTGGGCCAAGGCTCATCGCAAACGCCCAGATATAGGCTCCAAGCCCCAGGAGCCCCAGCATGGGCAGGTTCAGAGCTGCTCCAGCAAGAGTCGCGCCCAACCCCAGAGCCATGATGAGAGACCCGTAAATCAGCAAGGGCCGACGCCCAATGCGATCAACCAGCAGAATGGCCAATATGGTCGCACACACATTGATGAAGCCCAGCGCTGACGTTGCCATGATGGCCGCTCCATCCCCGGAGAAGCCGAGCTGCTCAAAAATATGGGGGGCATAATAAAGAATGCCGTCAATGCCGCTCAGATTCTGCAACACGAACAGCAAGCCGCATAAAATGAAAACCGCCAGAACGCTCTTGCGTCGCAACAGGGCGAAGAAGGCTTGCCTCTCCGCGCGCGCGGCCTCTTCAGCGGAAGCCAACCCTATGCGCCCCTCTTTGAAAGAGGAACGACTTTCGGGCAGGAGCAAAACGACGGGCACCCCCAGAAGATTGGGTACAATCCCCATGACCAGAACGCTCGACCATGCCCATTGTGGGAAGGCCAGCGGCACCGCATAGGCCGCCAGAATACCGACTGTCACAGCAAGTTGAAAAACGGAAACCACACCACCGCGATATCTTGGAGGCGTCAGTTCCGCCGCATACATGGGAGCAACCATGGAAACCAGGCCGATGGCTATTCCAATACCCGCGCGCGCAACCAACAATATAGTCAGGTCAGGCGCAGTGAACAGGACTGAATAGGCGCAGCAGGCCAGCAGAAATGCCGCCAACATAAGCTGACGGCGACCAAACTTTCGCGCCAACATACTGGCGGCAATTGCTCCGACAAAGGCTGATCCTGGCACGCATGCAACTATTGCCTGCTGCCACTCCACTCCTATGCCAAAGCCATCCTGTAATTGGCTCAGAACTCCCGCAATAGATGCAGTTCCATAACCGAAGGTTGCTCCAGAGAAAGCAACCATAGACACGACCAGTGCGAGAGGAGCTGTGCGCAATGCCTCGATCCTTCAAACAAAGACTGGAACCAATCTGCGAGTGAAACGTATATTGAGAAGACACGTTCTCACAAATGAGATCCGACGCACAGTTTCATTTCGTTTCTCTCATCCCCCCAGACTGGACCGCTCCCCATGAATAGCGACATGCCCCCGGCCCAAGCCGCCCACACCAGCCATCAGGAGGAGCTCGCAATTCGTGGGGGAAAGCCCGTCCGCACCCTGCCCTTGCCTTGGGAGTTGCCAGGTGCCCACTGGATTGATGAGGAAGAACGCGCGCTTGTGGATCAAGTCGTCAAAGCCCGCAGCCCGTTCCGTTTTTATGGGCCAGACCTTCAGCATATGGTGGACAGGCTGGAGCAGGAATGGTGCGAAACCTATGGCCACCCGCACGCTCTGGCGGTTTCATCCGGCACGGCGGCGCTCTCCATTGCCATGTCAGCTCTGGAACTGGGACCGGGTGATGAAGTGCTGGTACCAGGCTATTTATGGGTCAGTTGCGTCGCTGCCATTGTCCGCACCGGAGCCATTCCGCGGCTGGTGGATATAGACGACAGCTTCTGCATGGACCCGGAGGACCTGGCCCGAAAGATCGGCCCCCACAGCCGCGCCGTGCTGTGTGTGCATATGAGCGGCGCTCCTGGCCATATCGACCAGATTGCAGCTATTTGTCAGGCCCACGGCCTGAAACTGATTGAGGATTGCGCACAGGCCGCCGGTGCCAGCTTCAAAGGCACGCCGGTCGGGCGTTTTGGCCACGTAGCCATTTTCAGCTTCCAGCTCAACAAGAACATGACTTCCGGCGAAGGCGGCCTGCTGGTTTGCAAGGATGATGTACTGTTCGAACGGATCGTCGCCCTGCATGATCTGGGCTATCCGCGCACGGAAGAAGGCCGGCTGGATACGATACGGGAAGACTGCCAGCTGTGGGGATATGGCGCTCGCATGTCCGAACTTGCAGGAGCCATGGCTCTGGCCCAGAAGCGCAAGTTGCCAGCCATTACCGGGGCCATGCGCAATGCCAAATGGCGGATAAGGGATGGTATTCAGGGGCTGAACGGTCTTTCCTTCCGCCATGTGCCAGACCCGGCAGGCGACAGCGGCCCCTTTCTTCTCATGCAACTGGCAGATAGCCACACTGCCGACTGGTTTGTGGAAGCACTGCGCGCGGAAGGGATTGTGGGGCCAGCCGGAAGCCTGGCCTGCATCACCATGCGCCAGTGGGGCCTGCACTGGTATTGCAACATTCCCAGCCTTGTCGAACGCCGTTCCAACTCGCGGGATGGCTTTCCCTGGACCCATCCGGCCAACAGTTTCGCGAATGGCTACAGCTATGAGGCAGGCACCCTGCCCGTTTGTGACGAGATGAGGGAACGGGGTGTCATTCTCACTATCGCCTCTGTCCTGACCGATCAGGACGTGGAGGATGTCATCCATGCCATACGCAAGGTGGCCGGCGCGCTTCCACACGCCTGAACACACATAAAACGGGGGGAAGCGCATGATCTATATAGTCGCCGCAGTTGCCGGCATTGCAGGCTTTCTGTTCGGATTTGATGAGGGGATCATCGCGGGTGCGCTTCATTTGCTGCGTGCCCAATTCCCCATTTCTCCACTGCATGAGGGGCTTATGACCTCCGCTGTGCCTCTGGGGGCGCTGTTCGGGGCTCTCGTTGCCGGGTCTGCCGTGGAGCGTTATGGCAGAAGAACCATGCTGCTGTTTGCAGCCCTTCTGTTTGCCGCAGGCGCCCTGCTCTCTTCTGCCACCATTGCCATCTGGATGCTGAGCCTCGCGCGGCTCATTCTCGGCTTTGCCGTTGGCATCGCTGCACTGGTGGCTCCGCTCTATATCTCCGAGAGCGCCCCGCCGAAAAAACGCGGCATGCTGGTCTCCATCTATCAGCTTGCGATCACGCTGGGCATCTTGGGAGCCTATCTGGCGGGCTATGGCTTTTCGGATTCATGGCGCACCATGTTCCTGCTGGGCGTGGTGCCCGGTGTGGCGCTTTTCGCCAGCATGTGGCTGATGCCGGAAACACCACGCTGGCTTGCCGCGCAAGGTCGTACGGGGCAGGCCCAGGCCGTGCTCAGCCGTTTGCGGGCAGCTCCTCCGCAAAGCCCCATCATTCAGACCGAGATGGCCGAAATCACCCGCACCGCGACCAGTGATGCCCCGCGCGGTAAATGGGCAGATCTGTTCGGCCCTGTTGCCCGCCCCGCCCTTATCGTTGGCATCGGGCTTTTCTTTCTCCAGCAACTCAGCGGCATCAACGCCGTCATCTATTATGCGCCTGAAATTTTTCGGGAGGCGGGATTTGACACCGGCTCCAGCCGCCTCTTGGCCAGCGTCGGCATTGGTCTCGTCAATGTTCTGATGACCCTTGTCGGCATGGCGCTGATTGACCGGATCGGCCGGTGTAAACTGTTGCTCATCGGCTTCACTGGCACCGCACTGAGCCTCGGCATGATAGCCATTGGCGCAGCCACGGAAGCACAATCTCTGGATATGGTCGCGCTGGTGGGGCTGGTTATCTATATCGGCGCGTTTGCAGCCAGCCTTGGCCCTTTGCCCTGGGTCATGATGTCTGAAATATTTCCGCAGAATGTCCGCGGCCTTGGCATGAGCGCCGCCACTCTGGCCAATTGGGGCTTCAATTTTCTGGTCGTCTTTTCCTTCCCGGTCCTCATTGCGCATATCGGGCTGGGCGGCATCTTCACCATTTATGCCATGGCATGCCTTGCCGGCATTCTGTTCACCCTGCGCACAGTGCCCGAAACCAGCGGCATTCCGCTGGAGGAGATTGAGAGCCACCTCAAATCGGGCAGGCCCTTCCGCGAACTGGGGAGCCCGGCCTGATGAAGCCCTCCGCGACAGATCCGCAACTGAAAGAACTTGTTGCGCAAATCATTCCCTTCAGCCCCTATCGCCGCAAGTTGGTCGGAATGGAGCCGGACATCACCCGCATCGCCCTGATGAACCACCAGATTCGCCAGGCGCTGGAACAACTTCTGGCCAGACGCGAGCAGGCTGGCCGCACTCTGGCGCCCTTAAACCGGCAGGATCTGGGGCCGGATGCCAGGCTGTTCTCAGAATTTCTGGAATATATCCATTTCGCCTCCCCCGCCTTTCTGACGCGTGTCGGCGAAGGGCCTTTGGCTCGGAACAAGGAAGGGCTGGCGCATGACTGAAGCCGCCTCCTGTGATGTCTGCATCGTTGGCACCGGCGCTGGTGGCGGCATGCTGGCCTATAAGCTCGCCAAAGCCGGCCTCAATGTTGTTTCGCTGGAACAGGGTGGACAATTGCCGGATGACTACTTCCAGAATACGGCCCCACCCGGAGCCGTACGCGATTTCGGCATTAGCCCGGATACGCGCTGGCCGAGTGATCCGCACGATAGCCTCTTCATTCACCCCCTGTTCGCTGATGGGCAGGAAGGTTCCACCGCTCGCCCCAGAAATGGCTTTCGCCATTTTCAGGTTCTGGCGGTTAATGGCCTTCAAAATTTATGGAATGGGGTGAGCGTACGTTTTGCACCGCGTGATTTTGAGCGCTGGCCGATTGTTTATGAAGATCTGGCCCCGGCCTATGAGGCCGTAGAGCGGCGCATCATCGTGTGTGGCACGCAAGAGAATATCCCGGAATTGCCGGATGGTGTCTTCGTGCCGCCCAAGCCTCTGCGCCCGGCAGACCATATGGTTATCAATGCCGTGAAGGCTCTGGGCGAAGCCGATGCGCACGCCATTCCCAACCGCAAGGCCATAGATACCCGCCCCGGACAGGAGCGCAGCTGCATTTCAACCGGCATCTGCACATCTGGCTGTCCTGTTGGGGCGGTTTACAAATTCACCAGCCGCCTGTTGCCGGAAATCCGCCTGCTACCGAACTATGAGCTGCGCACACATGCCAAAGTGGTGCGGCTGGCGCGCAAGCCGGGAAGTCGCCAGCTTTCTGGCGTGGAATATATTGATACCGCATCAGGGGAGCGGCGCTTCTTGAAGGCTGGTATTGTTGTGCTGGCAACCGGAGCGATCGAAACGCCACGCATTCTGTTCAACTCCGCAGACGAAGAGGCCCCATCCGGCCTTGCGAACCACTCCGGCCGTTTGGGCCAAGGTTTGCAGGATAACCCCAAATCCGTCCTTTCCACCTCGCTTTGGCGACTGTGGGGCAAGCGGCGCAATTATGATATTGGCTATGGAGATCTTCTCATCCTCATGGCCCGCGCAAAGCTGAAGGATGGCGGCAGTTTCCCCTTCATTGGCCACGCCATTCACGGCATTCCCGATATTCCCCATTATCTGCCAGCCATGGCGCGCTTCCCCGCCTTCATGAAGGAGCCTTTGGCCCGCATGCTGTTTCACAGCTATGTGACGCTGGGCCTGTTCTGCGCCGGTGAGGCACGACCTGAAAACCGGGTGCGACCGGCAAGCAGCACAGATCGGCATGGCGTACGACAGGTGGCCGTGGATTTTGCCGTTCCGCCCACGGCATATGAGCAGATGGATGCAATGACAGCCTGGGGCCGACGCGTGCTGAAGGGGGCTTCATCCACGCTGATTTCCACCTCGCATGATAATTCAGGCACCGGAATCCATTATGCCGGCACCACAGGAATGTCGGAAAATCCGCAGGCTGGCATTGTGAACGCCAATCTACGCAGCCATGACATCGACAATCTCTATATCTGTGATGGCGGCGTTGTTCCTCACCTGCCGGACAAACACCTGACCCTGACCATCATGGCTCTGGCTCATCGGCTGGGCGACCACCTGGCTGCAAGAGCAGGCCCAGAACAGGGAGGGAGCAACTGAGCGTGCTCCCGCTCCACTTATACGTCCCTTTGCACGAACATTATGGGCTTACCCGATATTTTCTCTCCGCCATCTTTCTGTCACCGCCCTGATGTCGGGGCATTTACAGTACTAAAACAGAATATATTCTCGTATATCTGAGGCATTACACGCACTTGGCCAGAACGCCGGCAAACTGCTGAATACTTCCACCCCCTCATGTGGATTTTTGCCACACAGACAGTTGGAAATTCAGATTCGGTTTGCTAGGAATTTCTCGGGTGCCAGCAGCATGGGGCTGCATGGCAGGAAATGTTGCGTTGGTCGGGCCGCCGCGCGGAAAGGCTATTGCTCATGAACCGACCCGCCCACCGGCAGAAGATGCCGCGCGCCCAGATACTGGCCGAGCGCGCCTTCGCTACGGTTGAACGCTTTCTGCATATTGAGGCCGTCAGCGGCATCGTGCTGCTTCTGGCTGCGGCCATTGCCCTCATCTGGGCCAACTCTCCTTATGCGGAGAGTTATCACCATCTCTGGCATGTTTCATTTTCCATTGGTCTGGGTGATTTCGTTTTCGATCGCCCCCTGCATTTCTGGATCAATGATGCGCTGATGACCGTCTTCTTTCTGGTCGTTGGCATGGAAATTCGGCGAGAAATTCATGAGGGCGCACTCAGCGATCTGAAGCAGGCATCCCTGCCCATCGCTGCGGCTCTGGGCGGCGTGGGTGTGCCGGCTCTTGTCTATCTGGGCTTCAACCATAATGGTCCGCAATTGCAGGGCTGGGCTGTTCCCACGGCAACTGATATCGCCTTCGCGGTGGGTGTTCTGGCGCTGCTGGGCAAATCCATTCCCAGTAATGTGCGCGTGTTTCTGCTCGCACTAGCCATCATTGATGACATCATCGCTGTGCTCATCATCGCCTTTTTCTATTCCGGCGGGCTGGATTACAGCGGCTTTGCCGTTGCGGCAGTTGGTATCGTCATGATCCTGGCGCTACAGCGCATCGGCATCGGTTCGGCCTATGTATATGTTGTGCCCGGCGCCATCATCTGGATCGGCCTGCTCATGACCGGAGCTCACCCCACACTGGCAGGTGTGGTTCTGGGCCTGATGACCCCTGTCTTCTCTGTCCGCATGCATGAGCACCCGCTTGAGATTCTTTCTCGTGTGACCGGCGCCCTGACGGGCCGGGAAGAAAAGCCCGACCCCCACCATATGGCCGGTCCCCTCAAGGAGATGCGCCGCGCCCAGCGTGAGCTTCTGCCGCCCGTGGTGCGCGTGCAGATGGCGCTTCACCCCTGGGTCGCCTATGGCATCATGCCATTGTTCGCTCTGGCCAATGCTGGCGTCACTCTGGATGGAATAGATCTCTCCAATGCCGGCCCGCAATGGGTCATGGCCGGGGTCGCCATTGCGCTGGTTCTGGGCAAGCCCCTGGGCATTGTGGGTGTGAGCTGGCTGATGGTGAAGCTGGGTGTCTGCCGTCTTCCGCCGGGCGTCAGCTGGGGTGGCGTGGTGCTGATCGGCCTTTTGGCAGGCATCGGCTTCACCATGTCCATCTTCATTGCCATGCTCGCCTTTACGGATGCCAACCTCTTGGGCGCTTCCAAACTCGGTGTGCTCATCGGTTCTGTCACCGCAGCGGTGGTGGGCTTGAGTTGGGGCGCGATTTATGCCCGCAGCCGGCGCAGTGAAGCATCAGCGCAACTGGGCGCTGAAAGCCGCCACTGACATGAATTGAAAGCGGGCCGGTGCATAACCGGCCCGCTTTTTTCTCGGCCCGGCAAACAAACTCTCTCTGTGGCAGGCTCATGTCTGGAAGGCTGACGAAAGGCGAGGCATGATGCCCCCTCCCTCGTTCCAGCCTGTGCCACATATCCAGATGCACCATTCGCGCCTCTCCCATGCCCTTCACGCCTTGCGCTCGCGCTGGGGGCTTCTGGCGTTTGTCTTTCTGATATGCACCACTTTGGTCCTTACGCTGGGGCGCGATCACCTGACCCGCGCCGCACTGGAAGAAACCGCCGTGCGGGGTGAAAACACGCTGCGCCTTGCCGTCTCTGGCCTGCGAGGCGAGCTGGCCCAGTTCGAGCGTTTGCCCCGGTTTCTGGCTCAACAGGATATTCTGGCTGATGCAGTGCGCCCCGGCGCTTCAGAGCAGGTACTTTCTACCGCGAACCATTATCTGCAAGAGGTCAACGCCCTGCTCGGCTCATCGGATCTGTATGTCATCCGGCCTGATGGACACACGGTGGCCGCCAGCAATTATGATCTGAGCACCTCGTTCATCGGCCATAACTTTACCTATCGCCCCTATTTCACAGATGCGCTGGCTGGCGGAGAAGGGCGTTTCTTCGCCTTGGGCACCACGTCACGCAAGCGGGGCTTCTATTTCGGCGCACCCATCTTACGCCAGGGACGTACGCTTGGGGTTCTGGTGCTGAAGATGGACATTGATGCGCTGGAGGATTCCTGGCGCACGGCGGAATATGAAATTATCGTCACAGACCCGGAAGGCATCATCTTCATGGCCAGCCGTCAGGCATGGCAATTCAAGACCCTCGCCCCACTTACAGATGAAATGCGCGCGCGCGTCAGCGCAACCCGGCGCTATGACATGAACCCCCTGCCCGCTCTGCCGCTGACCCAGGACGGCATTTTTGAGAGCAGCCCACTGTTACGGCTGAAGCTTCCGCAAGGCTCGCGGGAATTCATGATGGTATCTGAAGCCATGCCCTCTGCCGGGTGGACCGTGAGCATGCTGATGGATACAGCCTCGGCCCACACTCTGGCCCGCACGGGTACGCTAGCCGCCCTACTGGCTGTCGCCCTGACGACACTTGGGCTGGCCATTGTCCTTCAGCGTCGCGCCCGGCTGCATGAACGCATGGAGATGCAGCGCGAAGCACAAATGCAGCTTGAAAAGCGCGTCGACGAACGCACCCAGGAACTGGCCGGCCTTAATACACGTCTGCAAGCCGAAGTGGCTGAACGTCGCGCCACGGAGATGGAGTTGCGTCGCACCCAGAGCCGCCTCGTCCAATCGGGCAAGCTCATGGCTCTGGGGCAGATGTCTGCTGCACTCTCTCATGAGTTCAACCAGCCGCTGGGGGCATTGCGTAACTTCGCGGATAATGCGCTGGCCTATATTGACCGGGGCCGCTTCCCGGAAGCACGAGACAATATCAGCCGCATTCTGAACCTTGCAGACAGAATGAAGGATATCAGCCGCACACTACGCAACTTCGCCCGCAAGGCGGATCAGAAGCTCTGCACCGTGACCGTGCAAACGGTCTGGGCCGAAGCGCTGGAAGTGATTGCCTGGCGGCTCAGGGGCACACAGGTGCAAATTGAGGATGAGTTGGGCCCTGTCCCCCTGCATGTGAAGGCCGATGCGGTTCGATTACAGCAGGTTCTGGTCAATCTGGTTTCAAATGCCATAGATGTGCTGGGCGCCCATGTGGCGGGCCGTGTTCGTATCAGTGCTGAAACGCGGGATGGGAAAGTCATTCTGCGCGTGGCTGATAACGGGCCCGGTGTGCCCCCCGGAATGCGCGAGCGCATTTTCGACCCCTTCTTCACCTCCAAGGGGGTCGGCCGGGGCCTGGGGCTTGGGCTTTCCATTTCCTACAACATTATCAAGGATTTTGGTGGTGAACTGCGAGTGACGGAAACACCGGGGGGCGGCGCCATGTTTGAAATGGAGCTGACGCAGGCCACCCAGGAAACCCGCCCTGAACCGGAACAAGACCTCCCGCACAAGGAAGATGCGCCATGAAGAGCGAGCGGATTTTGCTGGTGGATGATGATGCGGAAATGCGTCTTTCCACGACCCAGGCGCTGGATCTGGCCGGGCTGGAGGTTGAGCCCCTGCCCTCGGCGGAACCGGCGCTGGATCTGGTAAATTTCGGCTTTCGCGGTGTTGTCGTCACCGATATCCGCATGCCGGAAATGGACGGGCTCACGCTGATGAACCGCATCCATGATATTGACCCGGAAATTCCGGTCATTCTCGTCACCGGCCACGGAGATATTCAGCTTGCTGTCAGCGCCATGCGCGAAGGGGCCTATGACTTCGTAGAAAAGCCCTTTTCGGGTTCGCAACTGGCCGAGATTGTCGCACGGGCCCTGGAATATCGCCGGGTTGTGCTTGAAAATCGCGTACTCCGCGCGGCCGCCGGGCAGGCTGATGATCTGGAAACACGCCTGGTCGGGCGCTCCAACACCATGGTGGATCTGCGACGCCGCATCCGCACCATCGGGCCGACAGACGCGGATGTGCTCATCATCGGAGAAACGGGGGTCGGCAAGGAGGTTGTTGCGCGTGCCCTGCACGACCTTTCTCCCCGCGCCCGCAAGCCTTTCATTGCAATCAACTGCGCCGCACTGCCCGCCAATCTTATTGAAAGCGAACTGTTCGGCCATGAAGCCGGGGCTTTTCCCGGAGCGATGCGCCCGCGTTATGGCAAATTTGAATATGCACAGGGCGGCACCATTCTGCTGGATGAAATCGGCTCCATGCCGATTGATCTGCAAGGCAAGTTTTTGCGTGTCGTACAAGATAGGATCATCACCCGCCTCGGCTCAAATGAAGCCTGCGCTTTGGATGTCCGCTTTCTGGCGACCTCTCGCCAGCCTCTGGAAGCGGAGGTGGAAAAAGGACTTTTCAGGGCTGATCTGCTTTACCGTCTGAATGTCGCAACCCTGCATGTGCCGCCGCTTTCCGCCCGCCGGGAAGATGTGCAGCTGCTCTTCACCAAGCTGGTGCAGGAAGCCGCAGCGCGTCACCGCAGGGAGCCTGTCGCGGTGCCCCCGCAATTACTTGAGGAAATCGCGAACCGCCCCTGGCCGGGCAATGTGAGGGAGCTGCGCAATGCTGCGGACAGGCACGCACTGGGCATTCCCCTTCAACCGGCGGAAAGCCGCGAAGCACCGCAGCGACTGGCAGACAGAGTCGCCGCTTTTGAGCGGGAAACCATCATCGCCACCCTTTCCGCCCATGGCGGCAAGCTGAAGCCGGTTTATGAAACCCTCGGCCTTTCGCGTAAGACTCTGTATGAGAAGATGCAGAAATATGGCATCGACAAGAGCCAGCTCGGCATGGCCCACGAAGATGCAGATGAGTGAGATGGGGGGATTTCCACCCACTTATGAGGGGTGACGTTACCCAATCCACCCATCAGGAAGCCCGCCTCCGCATTTTATGCATTTGTTAGGCAATGTGACCATTGCGAGGCAGTGCTGTGACAGTTTTTCTTCCTGAGATGTCTGGGCCGGAGGGGCAACCTCTGGCCGAAGACGGGAACTGCGGGAGGAAACCCATGCGCTTTCTCACTCTGGCTGCCGCGGCAGCCGGCCTTGTTCTGTCGATGTCCGCTGCCCCTGCGCAGGACAAGACCAACTGGCCTTCAAGCCTCACCATTGGCACCGCCAGCCAGGGCGGCACTTACTTCATTTACGGCACGGGTCTTGCTGGCCTCATCAGCAAGAATCTCGGCGTCAATGCCTCTGCGGAAGTGACCGGTGGCCCGGTGCAGAACGCCACGCTGGTGGAAAGCGGCGATCATCAGATCGGTCTTGTGACGATGGGCCCGGCCTATGAAGCCTGGACCGGCAAGAGTGAGCTTGCCCCCGGCGTGGAGCACAAGAAGCTGCGCGCGCTTTTCCCCATGTATCAAACGCCGTTTGAAGCCATGGCGCTCCAGTCTTCCGGCATTGATAATGTGAGCAAGATGAACGGCAAGCGCGTCTCCGTCGGCCCAGCTGGCGGCACCGCCGCCACCTATTGGCCGCGCTTCTTCGAAGTGCTCAATGTCAAGCCGAAGATCAGCTATTCCGGTGCCAATGATGCAACCGGGCAGGTGAAGGATGGCCTTCTGGATGCCTTCGCCTTTGCCGCTGGCGTCCCGATTTCAGCCTTTGCGCAGATTGCTGCCGAAAGCGATGTCAATATTTTCGGCTTCACTGACGAGCAGCTGAAGAAGATCCTCGAAGCCATGCCGGAAGTGGCAGCCTTTGAAGTGCCTGGCGGCCTCTACAAGAACACGCCGAATAGCCACAACACGGTGGCGATGTGGAACTTCGCTGTCACCACGGACGAGATGCCCGAGAGCCTCGCCTATGAGATCACCAAGCTGGTGATGGAAAATAACCCGGATATGAAGCGCATCCACGCCACGGCTGCGGAATCCATTCCGGCCAATGCCGACAAGAACAAGTTCCTGCCCTACCATCCGGGTGCCGTGAAATATTTTGATGAAATCGGCGTCAAGATCCCGGATGAACTGCGCGGCTGAGTCTGCCAGCTGAGTATTCGGGCGTTGCCCCTGCAAACAAGATGGACGGCCCGACAAGGCCGTCCTCTCCTAAGCGGCCAGATCTGATGATCCTGTCCCCGCTGAATGTTCACCCGCAGCAGCTCCGCTCTGGAGGTTCGAGTCTTCCGAGCTGGCGCTGTGGATTTCCGACAAGGCCGCCTCCTGATGCAGCGGCCCGGCTTGTGTGCCTGCATTCTCATCTTTCCAGCGCGGCTGCCGGCATTCGGTATGGCCCGACGTGATGGAGAACAACATGACCCACCCCACCCCGGCGGGGGTTGAGGACAATGTCGTCATCGCCCAAGGCGTTGATGAAGAGCCTCTGGCCTCCAACCAGCGCGACCCGAAAGCCCGGATGGGCCTGCTGCTGGCCATTCTGTGCGCGCTCTATGCGGCGTTCCATATCTTTGTGATGAACGTCTACCCGCTGGAGACGTGGACCTACCGGATGCTGCATCTTTCCGGCGGTCTGATTATCGGCTTCCTTACCTATTCGGCCCTATCGCAGAGCGAGGGCGGCAGCCCTGTGACACGGCGCGGCCCTCTTGAACTGATCGTGCTGATCGGCGCTGCGGCTGGTGTGGGTTATGGCTTTGCCATGATCGCCTATGCGTGGTTCGGCTGGTGGTTCATGGGGGCGGCGATGCCCAGCCGCTTTGTTTTCCAGACTTATGGCATGCCCCTGCTGATAGGCACGCTTCTGGCTTTGCTGGCTGGCTGGATCTGGTCCCCCAAAAATCGCGGACGCATTTATGAGGGTGACTGGCTTCTCGGCCTCGCCTCCATTGCCATGCTGGGCTACATCCTGTTCGTGGTTGGCAGCCTGCGCCTGCGGGCCGGCACATCCATGGCGCAGCCGGCGGATTTCTACGCAGCCCTGGTGGGAGTCATCCTCATTCTGGAGCTGACGCGCCGGCTTACCGGGTTGGCTCTGGTGGTGATTGTCAGCATCTTCATCGGCTATTCCTTCCTCGGCCCCTGGCTGCCGGGCTTTCTGAACCATCGCGGCTATGATGCGAAGCGGTTCTTCACCTATATCTTTACCGATCAGGGTATTCTGGGAGACCCGATTGCGGTCTCTTCCACCTACATCATCCTGTTCATCATCTTCGCAGCCTTCCTTCAGGTTTCAAAGGTAGGCGATTATTTTGTGAACTTCGCCTTTGCCTGTGCCGGCCAGACGCGCGGCGGCCCGGCCAAGGTGGCGGTGTTCGCTTCCGGCCTCATGGGCATGATCAATGGCACCTCGGCGGGCAATGTGGTGTCCACCGGCTCGCTCACCATTCCGCTGATGAAAAAGGTGGGCTATACGCCCAAAACATCCGCAGCCATTGAGGCCACGGCCTCTTCCGGCGGGCAGATTCTGCCGCCCATCATGGGTGCCGGTGCGTTCATCATGGCAGAAGTGACGGGCATTCCCTATACGGACATCGTCATTGCCGCCATTATTCCTGCGGTACTGTACTTCATCTCGGTTTATTTCATGGTCGATCTACAGGCCCTGAAAATGAACATGAAGGGCATGACCCGTGATGAGCTGCCCAAATTCTCTCTTCTGGTGCGACAGATCTATCTGTTCACACCCATCATCATTCTGATCTACACGCTGTTTGCGGGCTATTCCGTGATCCGCGCCGGTACGCTGGGCATGGCGGCAGCCGCCGTGGTGAGCTGGCTGACGCCCTTCCGCATGGGGCCGAAGCAGATTTTCCACGCTTTTGATCTCGGCGCACGCATGACCATTCAGATGGTGGCGGTGTGTGCTGCGGCTGGCATCATCGTGGGCGTTATCGCGCTTACGGGCGTAGGTGCGCGCTTCTCCACCCTGCTGCTTTCCATTGCCGGGCAGAGCCAGATTCTGGCGATGTTCTTCGCCATGTGCATTTCCATCATTCTGGGTATGGGAATGCCCACGACGGCAGCCTATGCAGTGGCTGCGGCCGTGGTGGCGCCCGGGCTGGTGCAACTGGGTGTGCCGCTGCTGGTCGCCCACTTCTTTGTCTTCTATTATGCGGTGATGTCCGCCATCACGCCTCCGGTGGCCTTGGCAGCCTATGCCGGCGCAGGGCTGGCAGGCTCCGACCCGATGAAGACATCTGTTGAATCGTTCAAGCTGGGTCTTGCCGCCTTCATCGTGCCCTTCATGTTCTTCACCTCGCATGAATTGCTGATGCAGGGTGAATGGGTGAACATTGCCCATGTGTTCGTCACGGCGCTGTTCGGCATGTTCCTGCTGTCTGCGGCAGTGATCGGCTACTATTTCGGCAAGCTCGGCTCCATCGGACGTATCGCCCTGCTGATCGCCGCCATTGCGATGATCGATTCCGGCTGGTTCTCCAACGGCATTGGCCTCGCCATCGCCATTGGCCTTTATCTCTGGCAACGCAAGATCGTGACACCTTCGACACTGGTGCACGGCGAAGCCGACTGACCCGGACATATCAACCTGAAAACATATGTGGCGCGGGGGCTTCCTCCGCGCCACATTCATTTCTACATTTGAGGCGCTCTATGCGGGATCGAGTGCATTCAGCAGATCATCCTGTGTATAGCTGCGACAATAATCCACAATCACATCCGTCAGCGCCTGCGCCGCCGGAGACAAGCTCCGCCCTGTTAAATGCAGCAAACCGATATGGCGCACCATGGCTGGAGCCTTCAGCGGGCGGACGATCAGCGATGAACCGCCAATCACTGGCAGCGTCAGCCGCGGCAGCGCGGTAACCCCCAGCCCCTGCCGGACAAGGGCACCGACAGAAGCCAGATGAGAAACCTCGAACCGAGGACGGAAAACCGCTCCAATCTGTGTGACTGATGCCTCAATATGGTCTCGCACTGTTGTGCCCGGCGCCATGGTGACGAAGGGCATCGCGAGGATCTCCTCCCACAGAAAGCTGCGGGGCTCATCCAGTGGCCCACCTGGAGCCGCCACGGCGTAGATCGGATCATCAATCAGGTTGCGGAAGGTCAGCCGTCCCGAGCTGTCCGCCGTATTCGTTGTCAGGCCCAGATCCGCACGACCGTCCAGAACGGCGCTGGCTCCCCCATCCCACACGGCATCCAGAAAGCGCACGTCAATATCCGGCCGGTCCTTCACGAAGCGGGACAATATGGGCGGCATGAGCCCCGCCGTGACCGATGGCAGACAGGCCATGGAAATGCTGCCGCGCCGGGCCGCCAGAAATGTTTCAAACTCACCGCGCGCCTTCTCAGCTTCATTCAGCACCCGGCGCGCCAGCCCCAACAACTCCCGGCCGGAGGGGGTAAGTTCTACATTCCGCGTATCCCTGTCGAACAGGCGCGTGTTCAGTCGCCCTTCAAGTTGCGCGATCTGGCGGCTCAAAGCCGGACTGCTGAGCCCGATAATTTCGCCAGCAGCGCGAAACCCGCCCGCTTCAGCCAGGGTGACGAAAACCCGAAGGTCATTGAGATCTGGATTGATGCGTTTCATGCACTGAAAATTGACTTCTTTTCAATTCAAACACCAGCCCCTATATGCAACAGTTTTTGTGAGCCTGTAGAAAAACAGGCTGGCTAAAATGAAATAAAGATCACCAATGTGATCGGAAGCCATTGTGCTTCCTGTGGGAGGAATATGAAATGAAGCTCCGCGCACTGCTCGCGGCTGGCGCACTGTTGCTCGCCATTCCCTCGGCTCAGGCCAGTGAAAAGCTGCTGATTGGCTCCACATCGGCCTCGTCCAGCCAGTATGGCTACTTCGTTGCACTTGCAAAAATCATCAACGATCAACTCAAGGGTGTTGAAGCCTCTGTGGTGGAAACCGGCGCCACGCTGGACAATATCCGCCGCATGGACCGGAACCAGATTGATTTCGGCCTTGTCACCACCAATGTGGCCCAACACGCCATTAGCGGCACGCAGGAGTTCAAGGGCCGCCCGACGGATCTGAAGCTTCTCTGGGTCTACTCGCCCGCCCCCCAGAATGTGGTGGTGCGCAAGGACAGCGGAATCGACACGCTGGAGAAGTTGAATGGCCAGCGCTTCAACCCCGGCCTGAAGGGCTCCGCCACCGAAGCCACGGCGGAATCCGTTCTCAAGACTCTCGGCATCAAGCCGGATTATATTCGCGGCTCCACCACCGATGTGGTGAACATGGTCAAGGACAACCGCGTCAACGGCTATGTCAAATCCGGCGCGGGCAAGAAGCTGGACAGTTCCTCGCTTGATATCGCCACCATGACCCCCATCAATGTGATCTCCCTCACAGATGAGCAGGCTGCCAAGCTGGAAAAGGAAATGCCTGACATTTCCGTGGTGAAGGTGCCGGCCAATCCCGATCAGGATATTCCGGCCTACTCCACCTGGAGCTTTGGCCTCGCCGTGGGCGCAAGCCCCAATCTGGATGAGGAAACCGCCTATCGCATCGTGGATGCGGTGATGGCCGACAAGACCATCCAGGCTGCGGCGCTGGCCTCCATGAAGGGTGAAAACCTGGCCGAGCTGACTACCACCTATGGCACCATTCCGCTGCATCCGGGTGCGGCGCGCTGGTTCAAGGAACATGGCATCGAGCTTCCCGAAAAGCTTCAGCCCTCGAAGTGATGGAAACCGCCAATGTTCAAACAACTATCAGCCGCGCTCGCGGTCCTCGTTGGCGTGTTCGTATTCTGGACCGCGGGCGCGGGCCCCTTTGAGAGCCTCATTCAACGCGCAATATTTCTGTCTCTGGTCGTCTGTCTCGGCCTGACACTCTACCCCCTTGGCGCCGGCACACGCTGGCGCCCTGCGGGACTGGCGATTGACCTTGCCATGGCCGCCTGCACCCTGGCTGCCAGCACCTATGTGATTGTCAACTATGATCGCATCATGACGGAGTTGCCCTGGGCAACCTCTCTGGATATGGCGCTGACTGTCGGGCTCACCCTATCCGTTCTCGAACTCAGCCGCCGGGCAGTGGGCATCATTTTTCCGGCAGTCGTGGCTGCGGGCCTGGCCTATGCCCTGCTCGGCCACCTGCTGCCCTCTCCCTTCAACCATCGCGGTTTTGACACCGCTTTCGTGACTGAGACCCTTTTCCTTGGAGATCTGGGCGTATGGGGCATGCTGACAGGCGTGGCCGCCACCGTGATTGCCGCTTTCGTGCTTTTTGGGGCCCTGCTGCTCCATACCGGCGGCGGGCAGGCTTTCATGGATCTGGCGATGCGTCTTGGTGGGCGCAGCCCCGGTGGCGCGGCCAAGGTGGCCACCATTGCCTCCGGCCTGTTCGGCATGATTTCCGGCAGCGCCGTGGCTAATGTCGCCACCACCGGCAATTTTACCATTCCGATGATGCGCCGCCTTGGCTATCCGGCCCCCTTCGCGGCGGCGGTGGAAGCTGTGGCCTCCACCGGCGGGCAGATTGCCCCGCCCATCATGGGTGCCGCCGCCTTCGTCATGGCGGAAATTCTGGGCGTGTCCTATTTCACCGTCATGGCGGCGGCGATCATTCCTGCGCTGCTCTTCTATCTTTCGGTGTTCATCACCGTGCATATCGTCTCGCTGCGGCGGGGGCTGCGGGCGGCTCCAGATGAAGAACTGCCGGCATGGAGTTCCATCTTCGCGCCTCGTCGGGCCCTGCCTGTGGTGGCGGCGCTGGGTGGACTGCTGGTGGCTATTCTCACTGGCCGGTCCGTCACCACATCCGCTTTCTGGGGTGTTCTCGGCCTGCTGGTGGCCTATGTCGCCACCAATATCGGCCAAACCTCGCCCCGCGAAATGGTGAAGCATATCGTCGATGGCCTTGCAGATGCCGGCCGTGGCCTTGTCATCATTGGTGTGCTGCTGGCTGGTGCCCAGATCCTCGTGTCCATGATCAATCTGACGGGCGTTGGCGTGGTGGTTTCCTCGCTCATCGTGCAGCTGGCCGGTGACAATATGGGGATCGTCGCCATCATTGTCGCTCTGGTGTGCCTTATCATGGGCATGGGCCTGCCCACGACAGCCGCCTATGTGCTGGTTGCCGCCGTGCTGGCCCCAGCCATGACGACCGTTGGCGTGGAGCCCCTCTCCGCACAGATGTTCGTCTTCTACTTCGCGACCCTTTCTGTGGTGACACCGCCTGTCTGTGTGGCTGTCTTCGTCGGGGCAGGGATTGCCCAGACCAACTGGTTGCCGGCTGCCATTGAAGCCGTGCGTCTGGCTGCGGTGGTCTATCTGGTGCCCTTCCTGTTCCTCGTCTATCCGGGCATGACCGGAAGCGGTGGCACAATGGCTGTGCTGGATGCCGTGCTGACCGGCGGTGCTCTGGTGCTGGCCATTCCGGCCCTGCTTAGTGGTCTGCCCCTGTTCGGCAACCGTCTGGTGGATATTGCGATTTATCTCGCCGTCATCGTGCTGGCCGTCCTGCCCTATACCGTTACGCCGTTGATCGCCATTGCCATTCTGACATGGGCCTTCATGCGCAAACGGCCGGAACCACAGGCAGAAACGCGCATCGCAATGGAGCGCCAGCCATGAGAAGAATCCGCATTGGCACAGGCGCAGGCTATTCCGGGGACAGGATCGACCCTGCCGTTGATCTGGCTGAAAGAGGGGATCTCGATTATCTGGTGTTCGAGTGCCTGGGGGAGCGCACCATTGCGCTGGCTCAGCTCTCCCGCCTCAATAATCCCGATCACGGCTATGAGCCGCTTCTGGAAGCCCGTATGCAGGCCGTCTTGCCCGCCTGCCACAAAAACGGGGTAAAGATCGTCACCAATATGGGGGCAGCCAATCCACTGGCTGCCGCCGAAGCCACCGCCCGCATCGCAAAAAAGTGCGGGCTGGGTGGCCTGCGCATTGCCGCCATCACCGGCGATGATGTTCTGGAAGCCGTGTGCAAGGGTGATTTCACCATTGAGGAAACCGGCGCTCCGGTGGTCAGCGTGCAAGAGAAACTGGTTTCCGCAAATGCCTATATGGGCGCAGGGCCCATTGCCGAGGCGCTCGCACAAGGGGCTGATGTGGTCATTCTCGGCCGCGCCTCAGACCCGGCCCTGTTTCTGGGGCCGGCCATCCATGCCTTTGGCTGGCAGATGGATGACTGGGCCAGACTCGGGCGCGGCACAGTCGCCGGGCACCTTCTGGAATGTGGTGGACAGGTGACTGGCGGCTATTTCGCAGACCCCGGCTACAAGAACCCGCCGGATCTGGCGCGTCTGGGCATGCCCATTGGCGAACTGGATGAAGAGGGCAACCTCGTCATCACCAAGCTGCCGGGCACGGGAGGCGCTGTGACGCGGGCAACCTGTACGGAGCAGCTTCTCTATGAAGTGCATGATCCGGCCCGCTACCTTCAGCCGGATGTCGTGGCGGATTTCTCGAATGTAACCATGGCTGAGGATGGCCCAGACCGCATCCGCATAACAGGTGGCAATGGCCACACCCGCAGCGGCCTTCTGAAGGTATCACTGGGGGTGCAGGATGGCTGGATCGGCGAAGGCCAGATTTCCTATGCCGGCCCCGGCGCCACGGCCCGCGGACAACTTGCGGCGGATATTGTGGCCGAACGCCTGCGTCTTCTCGATGTACCGTGCCGGGAAACGCGGGGCGAGCTGATTGGCGTAAACGCCATTCTTGGCTCCGAACCACACCTGCCGGAACCACGCGAAGTTCGCATGCGCTTTGCTGCACGAACGGATGAACGTTCAGATGCCGAGCGTATCGGCAGAGAAGTTGAGGCTCTCTATCTGAACGGCCCTGCCGGTGGTGGCGGCGCGTGGCGCTCAACCCGCCGGGTCATCGGTGTGCTGTCCACCCTCATCCCGGAGCATCTCGCGACGCCCCGTATTCACATGATGGAGGCCTAGATGCGCTTGCGGGAACTTGCCCACAGCCGAACCGGCGACAAGGGCAACACCTCCAACATCTCGGTGATTGCCTACAAGCCGGAAGACTATCCGCGCCTTGCACAAGAAGTGACCACAGAACGGGTGCGAGCCTGCTTCCCCGGCCTTTCCATTGGCCGGATCGAGCGGTTTGAACTGCCCGCGCTGGGTGCATTGAACTTCATTCTTCATGATGCCCTGGCCGGCGGGGTCACGCAGTCCCTGGCGCTGGATGCACATGGCAAATGCATTGGCGCAGCCGTGCTGGATATGGACCTGCCCGAAACCTGAACCGGCTGCGGCTCCGCCGCCCTCCCCGCTCACTGCCTGCGCTCCGCGCGGCCTCTCACGCATGAGCCGTGAGATGAGGAATGACACATGGATATTCTTGAAGCTGAAACCACCTCCGCTCCCTCTGAAGCGCCATCCGCTCCCCCGTTTCGGTTGGATGGCAAGGTGGTTCTCGTCACCGGATGCGGCTCCATCGGGCCTGGCTGGGGTAATGGCAAGGCCATTTCCGTTTTGTTCGCGCGGCAGGGCGCACAGGTCTACGGCGTGGATCTCAATGCTGAAGCTGCCTCAGAAACGGCACGTATCGTCACCGAGGAAAACGGTACCATGACCGTGGGCACTTGCGATGTGACCCATGGAAATGAAACCGCAGCTCTGGTTGAAGCCTGCCTGGCGCGTTACGGTCGCGTTGATGTGCTAGTCAACAATGTTGGCCGCTCAGAGCCCGGTGATCCTGTCTCCATGAATGAGGAGATTTGGGACGCTCAGATGGATGTGAACCTGAAGAGCGCCTATCTCACCTGCAAGGCCGTGCTACCCGTGATGGAGAAGCAGGGCGGCGGCTCAATCATCAATGTCTCGTCCGTCGCGGGCCTGCGCTATATCGGCAAGCCTCAGGTGGCATATGCCGCAAGCAAGGCCGGGCTGATGCAGATGACCCGCACCACAGCCGTTCTCTATGCCTCAAAAGGTATCCGGCTGAACTGCGTGGTGCCGGGCCTGATGCATACGCCGCTGGTTGCCCGCCTGGCGGACAAATATGCCGGCGGACAATATGAGGCATTTGTCGCCACCCGCAACCAACAGGTGCCCATGGGCCGCATGGGCAATGCCTGGGATGTCGCCCACGCCGCCCTTTTTCTGGCTGCTGATGAAAGCCGCTACGTCACCGGCACCGAATTGCTGGTGGATGGCGGGCTGACAAGCGCCACCCGTTGATTTTTTTCGCCCTGTCTGCCCCACAGTCCCGCGAAAACATGCCCCGAGGAGACATATATGGCCCGCATACCCTATGGCGATCCTGATGCGCCGGAATCCCGCGCGCTGGTGGAGCGCATTGTCGCGGAACGCGGCAACCTGCTTCATCTGTATCAGATGTTGATTCACAGCCCGCCAGTGGCGGAAGGATGGCTCGCCTTCCTTACCGCCATTCGCCAAAAAAGCGGCCTGAATGGCTGCCTGCGGGAATTGCTGATCGTGCGTATCGCCCAGATCAATAATGCCCCCTATGAGGCGGATCAGCATATTCCCATCGCGTTGAAAGAAGGGGCCAGCCAAGAGCAGATGGATGCACTCTCCAACTGGCAGGAGAGCAATCTGTTCACGTCGGACCAACGTGCGGCTCTCGGCTATGCAGAGGCCATGACACGGAACATTCAGGTGCCCGCAGAAATTTTCGCTCAGGTGCGTGAATTGTTTGACGAGCGCGCTCTGGTGGAACTGACGGCGACAATCGGGGCCTACAACATGGTTTCCCGTTTTCTGGAAGCGCTGGAAGTCCACAGCCACGATCCGCGCTGAAATGTCCGCGCCGGGCCACGGCCCGGCCGGCCTCCCGCACTGAAAGCGCTCTACTCAGCAACCGGAATCGTGTTGCCTGATTTCACTTCTTCCATCACCACATAAGTCTGAGTGGCATGCACGCCCGGCAGGCGGGAGAGCTTTTCTTCCAGAAAGCTGCGATAATCAGACAGGTTTGGCAGACGAACCTTCAGAAGATAATCCAGCCCGCCCGTGACCATGTGGCATTCCATGACTTCCGGCATGTTCAATATGCCGTTTCGGAATGTTTCGAACACATCCGGCGTTGTGCGATCCAGTGAGATCTCCACAAAACACATCACATTGTAGCCAAGATGAGCGGGGTTCAACTCCGCCCGATAACCCCGGATATACTCCTCTCGCTCCAGCCGACGGACCCGTTCCAGACACGGCGTGGGGGAGAGATTGACCCGGCGTGCCAGCTCCGTATTCGTCAAACGGCCGCTGCCCTGAAGCTCCCTCAGTATTTTCCGGTCGGTTTTGTCCAGCTCTCTGCTCACTGCATATCCCAGAATATTTTTCTTCAAATGACTATTTTAGCCGAATAAAATAACGCGAATATCCCTTATATCGGCGGCATATTTCATTAGCATTTTGTTAGGCTGACCAACAAATCCGGCATGGCTGCCATGCGCTTCATCCGCTCGCCTGCACTTTCAATGCTCCCGGAAACGCAGGCAGCGACAGGAAGCCGCCGCATCCATTGCAGAACAGAGGTGTTTATATGGAGACTGGATTGACTGCTGCCACATGGTTCTGGCTGGCAATACCCATGCCGCTTCTGGTCCTGATTTCTCTGGTGTCCTGGCTGCGTCATGCGGGCAAATCTCATCCGGGAGACGCCCGATGAGCAATACCACGGCTATCACCTTTGTGATTTATCTGGTCGCGATGCTAGCCATCGGCATTGCAGCATACCGCCTGACCAGCAGCCTCTCGGACTATATTCTCGGCGGTCGCCGACTTGGTCCGGGCGTTGCGGCGCTATCGGCCGGAGCTTCGGATATGAGCGGCTGGCTGCTTCTGGGCCTGCCAGGCGCGGTCTTCGCCGCCGGCATGAACCAGATCTGGATTGGCATCGGCCTGACTTTTGGCGCATTCCTGAACTGGTGGTTCATCGCCGGACGCCTGCGCATCTACACGGAAAAGGCCTCTGACAGCCTGACCATCCCAGACTTTTTCGAAAACCGCTTCCGGGATCGCTCGCGTATGCTGCGCGTGATTTCCGCAGCGGTGATCCTGCTCTTTTTCACTTTCTACACCAGCTCCGGCCTGGTGGCGGGGGCCAAGCTGTTCCAGAGCAGCTTTGACATGAGCTACCAATCGGCCTTGTGGGTCGGAGCTATTGTCATCATTTCCTACACCTTCCTTGGCGGCTTCCTTGCCGTGTCATGGACAGATTTCGTCCAAGGCATTCTGATGTTCCTCGCCCTGTGCGCGGTGCCTGTCGTCACCATCATGGAGGTTGGTGGCTGGAACGAGACTGTGACCCGTGTGGCAGCCGTTGATCCCAGCTATCTGGACGCCTTCAGCGGCATGACCTTCATGGGCATTGTCTCGCTGCTGGCATGGGGGCTTGGCTATTTCGGGCAACCGCACATTCTGGCCCGCTTCATGGCCCTGCGCTCAGCCAATGATGTGCCCAAGGCGCGCTTCATCGGCATGGGCTGGATGGTGATTTCCCTGTTCGGCTCCATCTTCACCGGCTTTGTCGGCATCGCCTATCTGTCTCAGGGCAATGTTCTTGGCGATGAAGAACAGGTCTTCATCGTGCTGACGAATGTGCTCTTCCATCCGGTGATCGCCGGCATACTGATGGCGGCCATTCTAGCGGCAATCATGTCAACCATCGACAGCCAGTTGCTGGTGGCCTCCTCCGCCATCACCGAGGATTTCTACAAGCAGCTTTTCCGCCGCAATGCGAGTGATCTGGAGCTGATCTGGATCGGTCGCCTCTCGGTGTTGCTGATTGCGCTTCTGGCCATCTGGATGGCGTCTGATCCCGAGCGTTCCGTGCTGGATCTTGTCTCCTATGCCTGGGCCGGATTCGGCGGAGCCTTCGGCCCCATCATCATCCTGTCGCTCACATGGGAACGCCTCTCCCGAAACGGCGCGCTGCTTGGCATTATCGTGGGTGCGCTGACCGTCGTGATCTGGGGGAACATTTCGGGGGGCGAGTTTGCTGGCGGCATTTTCGAAATTTACGAAATTTTGCCCGCCTTCATCCTGTGCGGGGCTACGGCCATTATTGTCAGCCTGTTTGGTTCCAAGGTTTCGCCTGAGGTGCATGAAGAGTTCCTCAGCGTGAAGGAAGATCTGAAGCGCGCCCAATAGGCGCCGCTCTCAGATAAAAGCGGGGTTCCGAGCCTGTTTCAGCCCGGAACCCCGAGAACATACGGCTGGCGCAAGGATTTACTGCACCTCATAATGAGGCCGCCTGCCATCAAAGCGTGGAAGAAACATGCTCTAGCGTCTCTCGTTGCAGCTTCAAATCCGGAGGTGGACGACATGATCTTTCGTGAGAATGACCCTCCCGTCCCGGCATGGCATGCACTTTTGCAGGCTGTCTATCGCGCGGATGAAGATGTTCTGGCCGCTGAAATTCTCGATAAGGCCCGCCTGCCGGATGAAGCTCGGGCGCGCATTCACACCACCGCCCGCAATCTGGTGAAGGCTGTACGCGCCAACCGCCAGCACCGTTCCAGCATAGATGCCTTCATGCATGCATATGACCTCTCCACAGAAGAGGGGCTTGTGCTCATGTGCCTGGCCGAAGCCCTGCTGCGCGTGCCTGACACGGAAACAGCAGACCGGCTCATACGCGACAAGCTCAGTGGTACCCATTGGGAAAAGCATCTGGGCTCCTCGCGCTCTATCTTCGTAAATGCCTCAACCCTAGGCCTGATGATGACCGGGCGTATTCTGGGTGCGGCGGATCTGCCAGATGATGCACCACGCGGCCCGCTTCACGGCATGGTGGCCCGCATGGGAGAGCCGGTCATTCGGGAAGCCTTGCGAAAGGCCATTCGTGTCATGGGCCGGCAATTCGTACTTGGCCGGACGATTCAAGAGGCCCAGCAACGCGGGCTGGAGAAGGAACGGAAGGGATATCGCTATTCCTTCGACATGCTGGGCGAAGCGGCGCGGACGGAAGCCGATGCCCAAGCCTATTTCAAGAGCTATAGCCGGGCGATTGAAGCCATCGGCAGGGCGGCGCAGGGCAAGGGCCCGGTTGAGGGTAATGGCATATCTGTAAAGCTCTCTGCACTTCATCCACGTTATGAGTCCGCCCACCGCACAACCATGCTGAATGTGCTGACAGGGCGGCTTCTGGAGCTGGCCCGCCAGGCGAAGCAGCAGAACATCGCCCTGTGTGTGGATGCCGAGGAAAGCGAGCGGCTGGAGCTCTCCCTTGAACTGATCGAGAAGGTCTACTCCCATTCGGATCTGGAAGGGTGGGACGGCTTCGGGCTGGCCGTACAGGCCTACCAGAAGCGCAGCCGCGCGGCGCTGGAACTGCTGGCAAGCATGGTGGGCCGTGTGGGGCGCCGCATGAATGTCCGGCTCGTCAAGGGCGCGTATTGGGATACCGAGATCAAACGTTCACAGGAACAGGGGCTCGGTGATTATCCGGTATGGACACGCAAGGTCACGACCGATGTGAGCTATATTGCCTGTGCCCGCTATCTGCTGGAAAACACCGACAGCTTCTTTCCCCAGTTCGCCACACATAATGCGCAGACAGTCGCTACCCTGCTGGAAATCGGCAAAGGGCGGGTGTTCGAGTTTCAGCGGCTGCATGGCATGGGCGAGGAACTCTATGACGAGATTGTTGACCCTGCGAAGCACAACAGGCCATGCCGCATCTATGCACCCGTGGGCGGCCATGCGGAATTGCTGAGCTATCTTGTACGTCGGCTTCTGGAGAATGGAGCCAATTCCAGCTTCGTGAACCGCCTCGAAGACGACAAGACGCCGATTGACCTCATCATCACGGACCCCGCCGAGCGCCTTGGCGCCATCAATGGCAGCAAGCGACACCCCAACATTCCCCTGCCCCGCAACCTCTTCCCGGATGGCCGCACCAATTCCCGCGGGCTTGATCTTTCCGACATGAGCAAGTTGCAGCCTGTGGCGGAACGCATGGAGGCCACATCATGTGGGCCATGGAGTGCTGGCCCCATCATCGGTGGCGATATGCGTCTGGGCGACAGCCAGCCTGTCCGCAACCCGGCGGATAGGCGACACATAGTCGGCCATGTCCGTGAAGCCGGGCCAGATGATATTGAAGAGGCTCTCGCCCGCGCCCAAGCCAGCCAGCCCGCATGGGAAGCCAGACCAACAGCTGAGCGCGCAGAGATCTTCGAGCACATCGCCACCGCGATGGAAGAGCAGATGCCGGAACTGATGGCCATCTGCACCCGCGAAGCTGGCAAAACCATTGCCGATGGCGTGGCAGAAGTGCGCGAGGCGGTGGATTTCCTGCGTTATTATGCGCGTTGTGCCCAACAGGATATTCAGACACCTGTCGAACTGCCCGCCACGGGTGGAAAGGTGGCGCGGATTGAGATGCGTGGACGTGGTGTCTTTGTCTGCATCAGCCCATGGAACTTCCCGCTGGCAATCTTTACCGGGCAAATCACAGCCGCTCTGGCCGCCGGAAATGCGGTGATCGCCAAGCCCGCAGAGCAAACCAGCCTGATGGCCGCTCGCGTGGTGCGGATATTCCATGCGGCCGGTGTGCCCGGCAATGTACTGGCTCTCCTGCCCGGCTCTGGCGAAACGGTTGGCTCCACTCTGATTGCCGATCCACGCGTAAACGGGGTGGCTTTTACCGGCTCGGTAGAGGTGGCGCACATCATTTCCAGAAGCCTGGCCCGGCGCACTGGGGGCGTCGCTCCTCTCATCGCCGAGACAGGGGGCCAGAATGTCATGCTTGTCGACAGTTCCGCCTTGCCGGAACAGGTTGTGCGTGATGCGGTGCTTTCTGCGTTTGGCTCCGCCGGACAGCGCTGCTCGGCCCTGCGCGTGATGTATGTGCAGGAGGAGATCGCCGAAACCATCATCACCATGCTGAAGGGGGCCATGCAGGAACTGGTCATCGGCGACCCGGCCCTTCTGGAAACAGACATCGGCCCAGTGATTGATAAAGAAGCCCTAGACACGCTCCAGCATCATGCCTCGCATATGACGACGCGGGGCCGATTGATCCATCAAGCACCTCTGCCTGCCTCATGCGCGCACGGCACCTTCTTCTCACCCCGCGCCTATGAGATTGAAGGCATCGAGGTTTTGGAACGGGAAGTGTTCGGCCCGATGCTGCATGTGGTGCGATACAAGGCGAAGGAGCTCGACAGGGTTCTCGCCGCTATACGCAACACACAATATGGGCTGACCATGGGTATCCATACCCGGATCGACAAGAAAGCCCGCGCAATTCAGGCTGCGTCCAGAGTTGGCAACACCTATGTCAATCGCAACATGATCGGAGCTGTGGTGGGCGTGCAGCCCTTTGGAGGCGAAGGCCTCTCCGGCACCGGGCCAAAGGCGGGTGGACCGAATTATGTGGCGCGCTTTGCCAAACCTGTAGTCACCCATGAAACGATGCGGAACGTCCCAGACATTCAGGCGGCACAGCCTGGATCTTCCCCAACCTCAATCATGGAGACCGTAGAGACGCATTTTGCCAAAGCCATAGTTGCGGCCCATGAGGTCCAGCCGAAATGGGATCGCTTTGGCGGCATTCGGCGTGCAACCATTCTGGAAACAGCCGCAATGGCGCTTGAGACGAAAGCTCCCAGTCTGGCCGCGCTGCTGGCGCGCAAGAGCGCCGCCAATATGGACGAGGCGGCGGACATCCATTCTGCCTGCGCCATGCTTCGGCTCCTGGCGGCGCAAAGTCGGCAGTTTCTCTCTGCCCCCCTGAAGCTGCCCGGCCCGACAGGGGAATATAATGAACTGCAATACCATGGCCGGGGTGTCATATTGTGCATGAGCGAGGAAGGGGCCGCATTCAGCGCCATTGCGGCCCAGATTGGAGCCTGCGTCGCCTCCGGGTGCCCGGCCCTTATCCTGCCTCCCCCGGAGCTGGCCGAAACCACCCGGCATCTGGTGGATCGCCTGTATATGGCCGGAGCGCCAGAACACGCTCTCATCATACTCGATCAGTCATCCTCAAATGCTGCTATGGAGGATGAGCGCATTCATGGAGTGTCGTGGGCCAGCGCGGAATGGACTGGAACGGAACCTGCCACCATAGCGCTGGCAAGCCTTCTGGCCATGCGTCGAGGCCCCATCATTCCCCTGGTTTCAGAACCTTTCGGGCCGCATTATCTCATGCGCTTCATGATTGAGCGGACCTTGACGATCGACCTCACGGCAGCGGGGGGCAATGCCTCTCTTCTCACGCTGAATGAAGGACCGGCGGATGGTCCGCCCCTGTAAGACTCCTCCAGCTCTTGAGGGACCGGAAGAGCGTCTTCCTGTGCGCGCAGTTCTCTGTCATGGTGAACGCTATTGCATTGAGGGGGAGTGTCGCCGATGACGACCATCATCCTGACCCGGCACGGGCATGTTGAAGGCATCACCCCGCCCCGCTTTCGTGGGCAATATGAACTGCCCCTGACATCTCTCGGAGAACAGCAGGCTGACCGGGTTGCGGAATATATCGCCCGCACATGGCAACCTGAAATCGTCTTGCATAGCCCTTTGGAGCGCTGCCGCGTCACGGCAAGCCGGATCGCCGAAGCCTGCAAAGCACCGCATGAAAGTGATGAGGATCTGCTGGATATCCATTATGGCGCATGGCAATGGAAAACCCATGAAGAGGTGAAGACCCGCTGGCCCGCAGAATATGCACTGTGTGTTGATTACCACTGAGAAGTGACCCGGGGCGCGTATAAGTTACCACTGAGAATTGACCCATGTTTCCCTCCCTTCCGGCTGCCAGTCGGAGGGTCTTGGAGTGATCGACATGGACTTACTCAGTGTGATCCGCCGGTGGCATTTGCGGCAGGGGATCTCCATTCGGGAGCTCAAGAGGCGAACCGGCCTGTCCCGCAATACCATCCGCAAATATCTGCGCTCCGATGCGGTTGAGCCCAGCTTCAAGGTTCCGTTGCGGCCCAGCAAACTCGATCCTTTCGCGGACAAGCTGACGGCCTGGTTGCGAGTGGAATCCAAGAAATCGCGCAAGTAGAAGCGAACCGCCAAGCAGCTGTAGGTTGATCTGGTGAAGCTGGGTTACGATGGCTCCTATAACCGGGTGGCCGCCTTTGCGCGGCGATGGCGGAGCGAGCTTCAGTATGAACAGCAGACCAGCGGGCGCGGGACGTTCGTGCCTTTGGTTTTCCAGCCTGGCGAGGCCTTCCAGTTCGACTGGAGCGAGGATTATGC
>NZ_JBQWAS010000008.1:0-26456 GCF_052492075.1 Haloleucobacter albus | reverse complement strand
GCTCTGATGTGTTTGATTATATAGAGCGCTTTTACAATCCCCATCGCAGACACTCGAAACTGGGCTATATCAGCCCAATGGAGTTCGAAGAACGCGACAAGCAGGCTTAACCAACTGTCCACCAAACCGGCAGCAGCTCAGGTTATCAACAGTGCCTGTTGACAGGTTTTCGGGGTGGATGCGCAGCAGCTCGCGGCCGTCTTCCCGCTCGATCTGGAGCAGGTAGCCGGGGAGCTGCTGGCGGGCCGCGATCCGGCGCAGGTCGAGCGCGAAATCGGACGGCCGCGCGAGGCTGCCGGATTTCTGGTGAAGGTGCGCGACCTCGAAAATCCAGCCATGGCGCTGGTGCCCGGCGTGCTTTCTGGCGACGCGGTAAAGCCATCGCTCGATGCCGCCAGTCAGCCGGAAATAGGCCGGGTCGATGGTCAGGACCAGCGAGCGGTCGATGACGCTGTTGTAGAACCATTCGGGCAGGACGAACTCCATGCCCTCGACGCGGCCGGCGCGCGTCGTCATTTCCTCCCACTCGTTGATCCATGAGAATTGCCGGCGACGCCAATGCGGGCCGTTGCGGATGGTGGTGGCGATGACGGTTGATTGCAGGCGCGCGAGCGCGGCTTTCAGAAGTCGGTATTGGTGATTGCCGGTCGGCCGCCCGATGGCGCGCAGAAGATGATACGGCGTGAACCGGACGAAGCGCGAAGTGGTGAGGTCGTTGTTCTCGGCCGCGACGATCTGCGAGGCCGCCCATATCAGCACATCGGCGTCCCATATCGTCGCCATTCCGTGCTCGGGCATCCCGAACACCTGCACCTCTATATCGGCGGCCTTGTAGAGAATCGGCTTGGTGCGCGGGGTCTTCGCCAGCGAGAAGAATGGCCGTTCCATCAAGTCGCGCTGGTCGCGCGGCGGCGCGTCGCCTGTTGCGACCACGAACGGGTATAGGCGGCTGCGCTCGCTGTCCTCGCCCGGCAACGCGGGGTCTTGATCGTCCTCCCGCAGCATCTAGCAGTCGCCCCGTTCTTCGGGCGTGAGCGGACGCGCGGGAAAGACGGTGCCGGCGGTCTTGTCGCGGGTGGATTTGCGCTCGCCCGCCGCGCTCCAGTCTTCCAGATCGCGGACGGTGTAGAGGACGCGACCGCCGACTTTGCGATAGGTCGGCCCGGTGCCATAGGTGCGATGCTTCTCAAGGGTGCGGATGGATATGCCGAGGAAGCGCGCGGCTTCCTTGGTGCGCAACAGGCGCGGCGGCAGGCCCGCAAGTGGGTTGGGCATGGATCACCTCCAGTCGGGATTGGGCTGCCGGGGGCGGCAGCGGACTGTGGCGAACCATGGCGAGAGACCGGCGGCGCGTAGCGTGCCGCATTTGCGCCTATGCGCTGGCGGCACCCCCTTCGGGGCGGTGCGCCAATAGGTGAGAGATTTCAGCAGCTCGTCGAGGTGTCGCGCCGAAAAGGCAAAGACATTCGCGCGTCGCTCGGTTAGGAATGTAGGCGGAGCAGACGCGCTGTTCTGGGGCTTAGTAACCCCTGACTAGCGGTTGGTGCCGGCCGTGACGGCACCACGATCCTCGAACCTATGGTCGGGGAGCCTATGGCGTATGTCCAAGGCTGCTCGCCCAAAGGTCATAGGGCCGTCTAGTCACGGTTACTAACTCCCCGATCACCAGGTTGAGGGGCCATTTGCGGGGGCGCACCGCAGGCAAGGCCCTTTCCAGATGAAGGGGAAGGCTATGCGGGTTCCCGTCGAACTCGATCCCGATGTGGACGACGAAGCGCCAACCGGCGACGCCATCACCGTCTATGACGAACGGCATTTCGTGACCTATCTGCGGCTTCTCGATGCCAAGGCCGAGGGCGCGGACTGGAAGGAAGTCGCGCGGATCGTGCTGCACCGCGATCCGGCAGCCGAGGAACTGCGGACCCATCGTTGCTGGCAAAGCCACCTCGAACGCGCGCAATGGCTATCGCGTGAGGGCTATCGGAAGATTCTGGAGCAAGCGGCGGCCAACAAAGCGTGAAGATTGGCGGCGCTTTCAGCTTGCTTCCTGTCGTAGGTTTCGTAAGTTTTGTGGAAAAAGGTGGTGCGCACACAATGGGCGAAAGACGGATAGACAATCTATTAGAGGAAATACACGAGAGTCGTGGCAATCTTTTTCCGATTATAGCACGATTGCGTGAGATCGTTTTAGCCTCTGGTCATGAAATAAAGGAGGAAGTTAAATATGGTGGGATAGTATTCTCGTCTCAAAAGATTTTCTGCGGAGTCTATTCCTATAAGGCCCATGTCACGCTTGAGTTTGATAGAGGTGCATCCCTTCTAGACCCTCATGGGGTTCTTGAAGGCAACGGAAAGTATCAAAGAAATATCAAGTTTTTGAAGATTTCCGAAATCGAAGAGAAGCGGGTAGCTGAATATGTGGAGATGGCCCGGCAGGCGGCAGATACATGATTGAGCGAGCTACGGAGCAGGAATTTTCGGAAATCGGCGTAATTTTTGTTGCTGGTTTTGGCCCAATCACCAGAGACTCGGAGGACAGTCGCGCGCTTTATGCAGATACACTTGGCCTGCCGCTCAAACCATACGGCAATAACAAGGACTATCTTTCGACCGAGGATGGCGAATTAAAGGGTTGCAGGCATTTTGCACTTTGGCCGCTCACGCAGGCCGCGCAATCCTGTTTCGGCCGTGATGAGTGGCCTGCCGATCTGCCAACACCACAAGCATGGTTAGAGTTCGACGTGGAGAATATCGCCGTTGCCACCGAAGGGCTGTTGGCTCGGGGCTATCATCTGCTGATCTCCAACAGACAAGAGCCTTGGGGTCAGAGAGTGACGCGCTTTCTTAGTCCAGAGGGCTTGTTGGTCGCTGTGAGCGAAACGCCGTGGTTGCGTAATCCCTAACGCTTGCCCGGCTTGATCGGATAGTGGAGTAGTAGGCGATAGCCGCCGCGCATCATCTTGATTCCGTGCGCGACCAGCCGGCGGGCTTTGTTCTTGCGCGGGTCGCTCTCAAAATCCTCCTTCGAGCCGCGAAAACCGAGCAGGACTTCGGCGATGTTGCGATAGCTTTCGCCGCGCAACCGCGCGTCAAGCGCGCGCAGGGACAGAATATGCCATTGCCGGAGCTGGGCGGGAACGGCCCGGAAGTCGGGACCGGGCGCACGGCCGTTGAGGGATCGCCATAGACGGCGGGCGGCGTGAGCGCGCAGCTCCAGAAAGGAATCCATCGGCAGGGTGACGGCATAGAAGGCGGCGGCGTCCGGCACCGCCTCGGGAAGCCAGAATTGATGTGCGACGCCATCTACCTGCCAGATGCCGTGCCAGCCATCGGCCGCGCGGCGAAGGTCGAGGCCGTCGAGATGCGCAAGCGTCAATATCGGTTCGGTGTCGCCGTCCTTGTGACTGACCGGCGACAGCATCACCGCTTGCGGTTGAAGGCTCGGCGTCCAGATCGGGGATTGCTGGTCATGCGGCGCGTCGGGATCGCACGGGAAATCGCAAGCCCCAGCGATGCGCGAACGCTTCAAGTTCGCGCCCGGCCGGTTGTCCGGTCAATGCGATGGTCTGGAAGTCCTGACGATATTCGTCATTACGGCGCAGATATTCCCAAGCGAAACCGGCGACCGGAATGTGCTTCGCGTGCCTGTATGCCGCCGGCAAACGCCAGTCGATGCTAAGCATGGCGTCACCTCCCAAAGCCGGGGCGCGCGAGGCCGCGCCCGGACTAGAGAGATTCAAGTATTATTTTAAGTATTAGAAGCCGCTCAAACCAGATACGTTGAGCGGCTAACCCGATCATTATTGGTTATTTTCTTCTTAACATTGTTGATCTGAGTCTTCGAGTCGCCCGCCCACATGTGCGGACAGGCGACCATGCTTTTCATCTGTTGGAAAACACATGCACCTCACCGTGCGCGGTTTCGATGGTGAACAGGTCGCCGCCTATTTCGGCGGCGCGCGCCATCGCCTGCCAATCGACATAGTAGCGCAGCGCCTCGGGGATCGTGATGCTCTCGATGGTCAATTCCTCAATGTAGTCGGCGAGGCTGGTGAACTGACCATGATAGCAGTCCTCGAAGGTGGTTTCGGCTTGGTCCATGTCGCCGCCGAATTGTTCCAGCAGGCCCGCGCCGAGTGCGCCATGCTCCGCGATGAAAGCGGCCATCCGCGCCACGCTGTCGATGCCGGCATATTCGGAGATGCTGACGCCCTCGAAGCCCTCATAGTCGTGAATGGCGTATTCCTCCGCATCCTCGACGGGGGAACGGGCAAGCATCGCGGCAATCTCGTCCCTGATCTGGTCGGCGTCCTGATCCGCGTCGATCCAAGCTCCATGTAGATAGCCGTTATTGTAAGCTGCAAGGCAGGCAACATAGATGCGGGGGGTGCTGTCGGATACGTTGGTCATGTCTCTGATCCTCGGGTCTGAAGGTCAGCGAAGCGGAACGCCGCGCCTGACCTTCTGGCCGTCGCCGAGACTGGGGTAGCAACGAGCAAGGGCGGCCGGGGTGGAGGGGGATCACCCGGCCTGCACAAGCCCCTTGGGCGCGGAAGGCTGGGGATACCGCCCCGGACGGTTCCACTTACCTTGCTGGCGCGAGGGCAACGCCCTTAGTAAAACCGATCAGTCAGTCGCCGCTTTGCGGCGTCATTTGTTAGATTTCTGGCGCTCGAAACAGATGGTGCGCGCAGGGCCATTGGCTTTCGGTGACGACGCGATGGTGCAAGCCGGGCGATGCCCCACTCGCCTTCGTTCGATCCCTGCCGGCAAAGTAGGCCGCTGCGGCGCGGCGACAGTCGCGCCGGCCCGGAGGCGAACGCGCTTCCAAATTGCGCTGTAGAGAGCCGGAGGGCCGCTATGAAAAAAGCCCCGGCGCTTGCGCCGGGACCGTCTTTCATACCTTCATGTCAGCGGGCAGGTGCGGGGCTGGAGGGCAGCGGTGCGGCCAGTCGCATCAAAGCCGACACGCCAACGAAGCCGCCGCCGACCAGACAGAAGATTTGCCGCCAGATTTCAGAGGGCACCGCCTCTTTGGTGATGCCATGGACCAGCGCATAACCCGCGACGGCGGCGGGTGCGGCAAAGATCAGCGCCACGATTAGGCGAAGGATGGGAGTGCGCAACGTCTCGAACAGCAGGGCGAGGATGCCAAACGCCACGCCAGCGGAAACGAGGCCGACCAGCCCGGCACCTATCACGCCGGAGCCGGTCTGATAGGCGAATTGCGCAGCAGTCAATCCGAGCATGAAGGGCAGAGCATAAACTGCGAGCTTATAGGCCACGGCGCAAAGGACGGCGACTAGCGCCACGCTCATCAACGTCACGGCTGCCATGGTTCTGCTCCTTCACGGTCTGCGCGGATTGCCGTTACGTCGCTCCTGCGGTTGGGCACGGGCAACATAATGCCAACCCGTGCCCCGTCTGTCGATCATCGGCGGCTTTCAGGTGTCATTTTGGAGGGCTATAGCGTAGGTGTAGTTCTCGGTTTCTTCGTCTCCCGCCCGCCAGATACCGCCGATTGCCGCCAACAATAGCCTATGTGCCGCCGATTACCCTCGGTTGGCCCCATGCGATGAGACATTCTTCACATGTGCAGCAAGGCTCGCATGGCCCAGTATATCCCAAGGTGCGCACTCGCAGAGCATCTGATCGACTTGGCCTCTTAATGCTGCCGGGTCACCTTTCGCACCCCGCTCGATCATTTCTAACGCTGCAATGCCCATTGCGATTATCAAATGAAGTAAATCTTCCGGCTTTCGGTGGTCTGTTGTTCTATTTCTGATCACACCCCCAGCGGCAAGTTCGCGCAGCACGAGCGCGTTCTTCCAGAGTGTTTCAAGACGACCGGGCCCGTCTTTGCCCCATAGCCCGCTCGAAAGGAGGCGCGTCGCGAGACCGTATGGTGGACGGCCCTCGAACATTGGACCAAAACCGCCAACGAGCCCGAACGCCGCCCAAGACAGATCAGCCCCATCAGGGCCGTCGATAAAGGCTTCAGGCGAGGCGGGAAGCAGCTTGCCCAGTCGCGGGGCAGCATCAGACGCGTCCGGTGCAAGTTTTTGGGCTGCTTCTCGTAGCAGAGCGTCCCGACCGTGGCCCGGGTTGAAACCGTGCCAGCCACCGTTTGCAGCCAGAGCTTGTGCCGTGCGCCAGTCTCCATCGTTGGGGCTGCCGTGCCCGTCGCGTTCTGCCCGGTCTGCCCGTTCGACCAATCCTGCACACCAATGCCAAGCGACTAGGGCTCCATCGCCTCTGCTTCGAATGGAGGATGCAAGGTCGGTGGGTGTTGCCTGACCTGACACGCCGTCTTTCATACGTAGTAACCGGGATTCCGCATGCCATAACAGCAAAGGGAGTGCGAGGCCGCATGGAGCCTCAGACCGGTTTCCGGTCCAGCCCAATTCGTCCCATGCAGGCGGTGCGGCGTATACCGCTTTCACCCAATGTTCATAGTGATCTAAGCCAAGATCAACGTGTTCAAGGCACAGAAAGCCATCAAATTCAGATGGCAATGTGTCGAGTACCTTCATCGCATCGGCAGGAGCGACTTGAGATAGAGGGCCAATCAGCAGGTGAATTGGCTCAATCACCGGGAACCAGCCATGTGGAGCGCGTAGGTCGCGGATGTTACGACCAGAGGGATCAGCCCAAGATTTACGAGACTGGACCAGGGCGCTGCGCACCTCTTCAACGGTTCGCGCCCCATTCTTGGCATCGTCATCGCCAATGAAGTATGGCCGATCTTTGAATGCCTTAGACAAGCCATCTAGGATATGCTCTCTAAATATGTCATCTTTAAGCGCTTTTGAAACCAGCTTTTGACCAATTGGGTTGTCGCAGAGTGAACCCAACTTCCGAACGGCAATAACCGGATCAAGATTTGCAACCTGGTCGAGTACTGCTTCGGCCAGCAAACCATCGACCGTCCGCAACGAGGGTTCGTTCGCCTCGCTACGAATCTGCGCAGCAACGTCCGGAAATTCGACCTCCAATACTGAGGCTGCCGTCTCGGTTTCTGGTTGGCTCTCTCCGAGCTTGGCAAAAAGCTTGGCCGCTTCACGTCGTTTGGGTAGGGCGTAGTAGCGAGTCAGGAAGGTGTCCAATTCATCCAGAGCGCGCTTGCGATACTCGCTTGCTTCATCTGGCCAGTGAAGGCTCATCGGGATTGCTCCCACATTTTCTCGAACCAAGCTACGGCACCTCTGCGCGTCGCGCTCCAACCGAATGAACACGCGTTCTGTCCGCTAAAACCTCCGCCGACTGTGGCCCCCCAATGCCACAGAATTCCGTCCACAAGCGCGAACCGATCATGGGGCAGAGCCCCGAAGCCGCTGTCCCGCTTGGGCAGGGTCAATATTTCGATATGACCAGATCGCCGTGCGGAGCTATTCCATTTTGTGACCAATTCTTCGAGGCTGGCCGCCTCTTGCTTCGCGGCTGTTATGATCCGCACTTGCTCAACATCGGCAAGAGTGACGATCTTGAAAAGCATGTCTGCGAGATCAAGCGTTTCGCCTAGATAACCATCAACGATCCAGACCTGTTTTGCTGAACCAACAGCTTCCTGGAAGAGAGGCGAGATCGCGGGGTCATTTCCGTGGTCATCCCACGACAAGAACTCGCGGTCGGCCAGTCCCCGGTTGCGGTCGAAGAACATCAATTGTGGGTCTTCGTTCAACGTGGGCGAGGTAGCAGGCGGTCCATGGAAGTCCATCATGATGCCTCAATGATCGTTGCACTCGCCCATACATGCTCAAGGCGTTCGAGAACGGGTTGAGGGTTCCGCAGGCGGATCAGCATGGTTGCGTCTCCGCCAAGGCCATTAAGGCTTGCGCCAAGCGACCAAACAGATCCGTCGATTGTAACAAAACGATCATGGATGAGCACATTCATCCTACGCGCTTCCGCTCGCTTGCTAGCTTTAGACATGTCCCGAAGGCCGTCGCTGATATCGAAAAGTTCGCGATCAACCGTTGCTTTGCCAGCTGTCAACAGACGGACCCGCGCCCCCGTGCTTGCCATGCCATAGTCCAGTAAATCTCGTCCATCCGCATAAGGGTCTACCAGCATCACATCGGATTGCGCGTGGGAGATTAAGTCCCATAACTTGTCTCGCGCCACCGTTGGGTTGTCGAACCAGAACTCTGTTTCGCTATTACGTGCGATCCTGCGGCGCTCACGTCCTTTAGCCAAGCTGCCCGGTGGCAGAAACGGAGTGCCGGTCGTCAGTTTTTCGCTGCTCACCTCCCGCACGGAACGCGTGCTTTGCTGAGAGTTCTTTCCTCTCCCGTCTTTTGAGATCAAACGGGTCTCCCTGCCTTGCAGGTTGATGTTTGACGTGATGGCCCGCAGGTAGCCCGTCATCGGCTTTGACGCAATTACGCCTCGCACAGGATGAACCAGGCTCCATCCGATCTTTTCAACTGGCTGAGGGCGCGGGGCACGAACAACTCCATCCGCCGGAACGTCGAATGTTTCTTGCCATACCAGACTGCCATAGCGTTCTTCTTGGGCGGTGAGCCTCAGGCCGACTCCCGGCTGTCCCCGCCACTCAAATTCAAAAAAAACAGTTTCCTGGCCGGTTTCATTGCGATCAAGCCGGGATCGCACGGTACGAACGTCCGGGTCAGGAACGATAAGCGCTGCTGAACACATCAGCTCGGGGTAGAGATCGAAATCCACCCATGTCCGCAGCCGCAGCCATCGAAAGGCCTCCTTCTTCTTTTCTTCCGGCAAGTCATGAAGGGCGTCGACAGCCGTGTCGCCTGTCGTCAGACGACGGTGGACCCGAACGGCCTCGCGGTTTGCCCCGGCATAGGGATCGATGCGATCTTCATCCATGGGTCCCGGCAAAAGTGGCGGCGGTAATGGTACCGCAAGGGCCGACCAAAGATCGGCCCCCCACGTTGGTTCGTCGACCAAAGATACGTGTTCTAGCGGTTTCTTGGCGTGCGTTCCTTCCTGATCTGGAAGCACGTCCAAGTTACGGTACCAATTGAGTGCATCAGCAGCAGGCAAACCGACCCGCCGGAAAAACAAACGCCCCATTTTGGTACTCAAACTAGGCGGGTAGCATTTCTCATCAAGTGGGGTTGCATCAGGGATGGCACGTCCGCTCGGCAACATTTCCACGCTTGCAAAGACGAGTCGCGGATTCTGTCCCTGCCCCTTTGGCTGCAGGCAAGCGAAACGAATGATCGCGTAGTCGAAAGGTAAGTTGGCGGTCATGTCGAATGGAATAGCCTATGCATAAATTGAGGTGTTTGTATTTGTCATGCATTCAAATTGCTATTGTATATTACTTCGTCGGAAGCATGCAGCCCGAAAAGCATGTGACACGGATTCAACTCGGTCATGGTTAGGGCCGGCTTTCCATTGTCAAGCTCGACCATCAGGTGAGGTACTCTTACTCCAACGCCAGCTTTGGCTCGCCGTCGAATTCAGAGGGCTATAGCGTAGGTGTAGTTCTGTGTTTCGTCGGCTTCGGCCCGCCATTGGCCAATATCACCCGCCATCATTTTGTCTCAAAAGCCTTGAAAATGCAGGGTTTCCCTTGCATCTTGCCCTCAGGCCGTCGCAACGCATTGCATCAAATCGCAATCGAAACCGGGTAAATCCCGGGTAAGCGAAACGGTCGGAACCGGATATGTTGATTGCCACTGAGAAGTGACCCGGGTGGGTATGGTTTATGTGCTGCCGTTTCTGGGCAGGTTCAAGATGCGGGCTTCTCCTTTCTGGCTTTGGGCGCCGCGGTGCTGGCGCGGAAGCGGAAGCTGTCGTTTCCGGTTTCCTGAACCGCGCCGGGTTTTCCGGAGGCTCCAACTTCTGAGTAAGGTGGAGCATCATGAGCAAGACAACGAACAAGTTTTCCCCTGAAGTGCGGGCACGAGCGGTTCGGATGGTTGTCGACAACGAAGGCCAGCATGGCTCGCGTTGGCAGTCGGTGATGTCGATCGCAGCGAAGATTGGCTGTGCGCCCCAGACCCTGAACGACTGGGTCAAGAAGGCGGAGGTCGACAGCGGCAAGCGGCCGGGTGTTTCCAGTGAGATGTCGGATCGTATGAAGGCTCTGAAACGTGAGAACCGGGAGCTGCGCCAGGCCAACGAGATCCTGCGCAAAGCGTCCGCGTATTTTGCGATGGCGGAGCTCGACCGCCGGTCGAAGTGATGGTGGGTTTCATTGATGCCCATCGGGGCACGCACGGGGTCGAGCCGATCTGCAACCTTCTGCCGATTGCCCCGTCCACCTATTATGATCATCTGGCCAAGAGAGCCGATCCTGCGCGGTTGTCAGATCGGGCACGCCGGGACACCGCATTGCAGCCAGAGATCCGGCGTGTGTTCGAGGCGAACTATCAGGTCTATGGTGTGCGCAAGGTTTGGCGGCAAATGCGCCGTGAGGGGTTCGACGTCGCCCGCTGCACCGTTGGCCGGTTGATGAAGCTCATGGGTATTCAGGGCGTTATCAGGGGCAAGCCGCATCGGACGACGATCCAGGACAAGAAGCAGCCTTGCCCACTGGACAAGGTGAACCGCCAGTTCCGGGTGCCCGCCCCGAACATGTTGTGGGTCAGCGACTTCACTTATGTCGCAACCTGGAGGGGCTTTGCCTACGTTGCCTTCGTCATCGATGCCTATGTCCGCAAGATCGTCGGCTGGCGCGTCAGCACCACGGCTCATGCCGGCTTCGTTCTCGATGCCTTGGAACAGGCCGTCCATGACAGACGTCAGGCAAAAGGGATGGGGCTGGTTCATCACAGCGACAGGGGGGCGCAATACCTGTCCATTCGCTACAGTGAACGGCTGGCAGAGGCCGGGATAGAGCCCTCGGTCGGCAGCGTCGGTGACAGCTACGACAACGCCTTGGCCGAGACGATCAATGGTCTGTTCAAGGCCGAGGTCATTCACAGGCGCGGGCCATGGCGCAGCTTCGAAGCGGTGGAATATGCCACACTCGAATGGGTCGACTGGTTCAACAACCGCCGCCTGCTCGAGCCAATCGGGAACATTCCGCCAGCCGAGGCAGAGGCAAACTTCTATGCAGGTCTGGAAATTGAAGACATCGCCGCGTAACTAACCGTAATCAGCCTCCGGAAAACCCGGCGCGGTTCAGTTTGGTGGTTTGGGGACGGTCCGCTTGCAGAGGCCTAATCGCAACCACGAACATTCAAGTAGAGCTATTCCAATACCGCCCCGTTCGCAGCCATTCGCAGTTCTGCGCCCTTGGTCGATGCAGCAGACAAAATTCCCTCCCTGACAACCGTCACCCCATAGCCTCGGTTTCGGGCCGCAAGCGCGGTTTTCTGGACGCAGTAGTTGAGGTCCAGCCCCACGATGCGCAGCGATCCGACCCCCAGTTCTTGGAAAAGCACATCTAGCTCGCCTGTCTCGAACGCATCCTGCACGCGCTTGACCAGAATGTGATCGGCTAGCCCGGCAAATGGCTCGGCCAGTTCGGTGCCCGCAGTGCCGGCCACCGCCTGACCATTCATCGTCATCCGGGCAATCGCTTTGGTGGAGGGGATCGACCACTCCTGACGCAGGGCGACAATCGGAACCCCCTGTGCTCGCGCGGCGTCGATCTCACGCAGAATGACAGCCTTAGCCGCCGATTTCGATGCAGCGGCATATGGGCCGCGATCCCAGAAAACGGATTGAAGATCAACCAGCAACAATGCCGTCCCCGACCGGTCGCCAATCGGCTTTCCATAGCTGACCGCTCCGATACGCCATACCCCTTGGGCGAGCCAAACGACTGCGACAAGTGCAATCACACCCACGAGATAGCCGGACATCATGCCTTTTCTCCTGCCATTTCCTTCAACTTTTCCGTCACCGCCAGAATCACTTCCAGCGCGGTCGAAACCTCTTCGTCACTGAAGCCGGCGCCGATCTTCTGCATCAGGGCCAGTTCTTTCGCGATGATGTCGTCGATCAGGTCGTGCCCCCGGTCGGTCAGGGCCAGAAGCGGCGAACGCATGTGCCGGGGGTTCGGGCGTTGCTCGGTAAAGCCACAAGTCAGCGTCTCGTTCACCATCAACTGGACATATTGCCGTTTGATTTCGAGCCTGGCCGCGATCTCGGGGACGCTCTGGCTGCCATAGGTTCGCAAAATTTCCAGAACGGCGCGCATCCGAACCGTCAGGCCGGTGCCCTCCAGCCCCACCTCGACACAAGCTTCAGCGACCTGCATTAGCGGGCGGGACATCCAAATGAGTTTATGCAGGTGATATGCTGTCATAATGACAATATACATGACATAATGACATCTGCAATGTCATTGTTCTTGAAAACGCTCATCCCAACGCCCTAGGTGTTTGATCCCACTGTTTGATGGTGTGATCCTTTCTTTGGATTGGAAGGATGCATTATGGGACAAGTTCGTCACGGAAGCGCCACGATCACGCATGCCGTCAGAGCAGCAATACAGCGATCGCAAGCTTCGCTCGCGCAGTTGAGCCGGGAGCTGGGCATCAATCCCAAGATAGTGGCGAATGGCGCAAGCGCGTGACGGTCGAGGCCATGACCCGCGCACGGTCTCATTTGTGCGACATGGCACAGGTTTATATAGGCCACCCTATGCTGAAACCTCCGAAATCAACCTAGTAATACTGCTCTCTTGACGCCAATTGATCCAAAATCTCGTGTCGAGATCAGTATTCCTCTGCCGAGAATGGTGTCGTATGCAGCCCATTCGATTCAGGCCGGCACGTTGTCGAGAAAGTGCCAGCCTGAATCTGCAAACGCGACGGCAGAGAAGTGGACGGCAGAACATCATCTTGATGCGACTGCGTCGTTTGTATCTGCACGTATCGTATGTGATGCGTTATGCCTGAAGAAGCGAAGCTGATTTCAGGATGGCAGCGGCAAGTTGTTCGGAGTGCGTCAGAGCGATCATATGAGGGGCATCTCCAATCACCTCAAAGCTGCGATGCGCCCCTTCGGTGAGGCGCTTCATGAGTTCGGGCGGCGTGGATTGGTCGCATTCTCCGGCAATGAGACCCATCGGAAGTGTAATCCCGGCCAACCTGTCATCGAGTGAAATTCCGGCCAGAGTCCGCCATGCAGCGCTCCAGTCAGGAACAGATGCCCGTCGCACGCAGTTTCGGGCATAGCGAACCGGCCAGCCATTCAGTGCCAAATCACTGGCACGGAACCACCGGGTCAGGCTGGGAATGACCTGCGCTTCCATTCCCATGGCCTCTGCAAAACGGGCGCGTTCCTCAAAGGCGGGAAACGACCACGCAGTAGCGGCAATCACTGTCAGGCCTTGCACGCGTCCGGCTTCTTGCAACGCAAGCTCCAGTGCAATCGACCCGCCAAGAGAGAGCCCGGCAATATGGGCCTGCGGCAGCGCCAGCCGGTCCATTACATCCGCCACATCCTGCGCATAATGGGCCAGATTGCAGACCTGGGGCGCAAAGGCTGCCCCGCCAAACCCGCGCAGATCATAGGCGATCACGCGGAAATGCGGTGTGAGCAGCGGGATGACGCGCGACCACATCCGCCAATCCAGCCCGAGGGCGTGGAGCAGCATCAGAGGCGGCTTATCGCCCCCACTGTCGAACAGGCGGGTGTCATGGTCGCGCATCGGAAATATCTCCGCGACATGCAATTTCTCACCCTTCTCCTGCATCACCTCACGCGCGATGCGCAGCATCGTCAGTGCGCGTGGATAGCCGGCATAGACGGAAACCTGCTCAACGCTGGCAATGATTTCCTCCGGCACAAGGCCGCAATCCAAAGCGAAGGACAGGTGCGCGCGCAACTGGCCTTCGCACCCACCCATCGCCCCGAGCATGGCGATGGTTTCGAGTTCACGCTCTTCATAACCAAGTGTGGTCTGGGAGATGATCCTGCCAAAAGCATGGTTCACCAGACTATCCGCCAATACCGGGGACTGTGCGCCAATCGAAGCGAGGATCGTTTCCTGCACCTCCCCTGTCAGTCGCTTCATTGCATGGCCGCCGAGCAAGCCGGTGTGCTCCTGCTGGTTGGTGCCAATGCTCATACATTCACCCCTTTCATGCCCTCGGCGGTATAGCGCTCGCCAGTGAAGCTGCCCGGTGCATAGGCGCGGTCGAGTTTCGCGATGTCATCGGCAGACAGGAGCAAGTTGGTGGCAGCGATGTTCTGTTCCAGGTAGCTGAGCCGCTTGGTGCCGGGAATGGCGAACACCCCCTTTGCCAGAACCCAGGCAAGCGCCACCTGCGAAGGTGCGGCCTCGCGTTGATCGGCAATGGCGCGCAAGGTTTCGAGGCGCGCATTGTTGGCCTCCAAGGCTTCGGCATCAAAGCGCGGGGCGTTGCGGCGAAAATCATTCTCGGCAAGCTTGTCGCGGTCCATCGTGCCCGAGAGCAGGCCGCGCCCCAGCGGGCTATAGGCGACAAAAGCAATGCCCAGTTCACGGCAGGCAGGATGCACCCCGGCCTCCATATCGCGGGTGGTCAGCGAATATTCGCTTTGTACGGCGGAGACGGGATGCACGGCATGGGCGCGGCGCAGTGTCTCTGCGGAAACTTCGCTCAAGCCGATCCGCGCGATCTTGCCCGCCTGCACCAGCTCGGCCAGCACCTGCATCGTCTCTTCGATGGGCCGCCCGGCGTCAGTGCGGTGAACATAATAGAGCCCGATCTGCTCAATCCCCAGACGTTGCAGCGAGGCATCGCAGGCTTGCCGGATATAGTCCGGGCTGTTGTCGATGCTGCGGGCATATGCGCCCGGCGCCTTGCGAATGCCGAATTTGGTGGCAATGAAAGCGTCCGGGTGGCCCTGTTTCAGAAACCGCGCCAGCAATTCCTCATTATGGCCATTGCCATACATGTCGGCGGTATCGAACATCCGCACCCCCAGCTCATAGGCGCGGGCCAGCACGGCAAGCGACTGGGTATCATCGGTTTTGCCATAAAATTCGGACATGCCCATGCAGCCAAGACCAAGCTGCGGAAGCTGCGGGCCATCAGTTCCCAGTGAAAGCGACCGGATCATTTACTCTCTCCTGTAATCTCGGATTTGGGCAGGCAATGCCGTCAATTTCCACCAACGCATCGGGGGAGGAGAACGTCTCCACGCGGCCAGCGCACTGGCGGGTGCCTTTCGTAATCAACCCAACGGTCCCGGACGGCCCGGACAACCTCCAGCGGCGGCTTGTCCAGATTGCATTCACGGATGGTCATGCAGGCCCGTGAGGTGAAGTCCGGCCAAGAGCAATTGGTGTCATGCACCTCTTGCTAAGGCTTGGGGTTAAGATGCGAAATTGCATAAAAAAACACACCATCCGTGCAATAGTAATCAGATGAACTGGGATGATCTGCATATTCTGGCGGTGCTTGAGCGCGAAGGCTCTCTTGCCGGTGCGGCCCGCGCTCTGGGCGTCAACCACGCCACGGTTTCGCGCCGGATCACTGCGCTGGAGGACGCCTTGGGCCATGCCGTGGTGCGCCGTCTGGCACGGTCCACCCCCCTGACAGAAAAGGGCAGGGAAATCGCGGCGATTGCACGCGATATGGAACAGAATGCTCAGCGTATCAAACGGATCTCAAATGCAACTCAAGGCACGCTGACAGGGCGCGTGCGATTAACAGCACCGCCAGTTCTGGTGAGCGAAATCATCATTCCGGCCTTGCGCGATCTGCGTGCCCAGCACCCCGGTTTGCAGATTGTACTGTCAGCCAATTCGCACATCGCTTCTCTCGACAGCGGGCAGGCTGATCTGGCCGTGCGAATGGTGGAGCCCCAAGGCAAACAAAACATCATCCGGCGCATCGGTTCTGTCGAATTTGCGCTCTATGCAACGCCAGACATCGCAGAACTGCCGCCGCAGCAATGGCATTTCATCGCCTTTGACGAAACATTGGCCCATGTGCCGCAACAATGCTGGCTGGAAGAGTTTGCCGATGGCCGCCCGCTAGACCTGTTGACCGGGGATTTTCACAGCCAGTTTGCGGCTGCCCGATCTGGCCTTGGCGTCGCGCTGTTGCCTTGTGTAATGGCAGAGCCATGCAGGGAACTTGTGCGCATCGCCGCCGGGCAACCTGAAGCAAGGCTGGTGTGGATGGTCATCCATGCCGACCTGAAACACGCCCCTGCCGTGCGTGCTGTCGCTGATGTGCTGGTTGATGCGATAGGTGCGATGTAACCGGGGCGGCCGGATCATGATTTCTGGCGCCAGATCTTCGCCGCAACGGGTGCCGTTGCCAGAACTGAACAAAAACCGCCCCCGTTCTTCATTTCATGGCTTGTGGTGCTGGCCCTCGACGGGCAAGGCCCCAGAAAGTGCGGCGTGTCCGCCCGGAATGTGGGGCTGCGGCCTCCTGCGTAGAAGAACGCGGAGCGCCTTCTGGCGGGAAGGCCAGCGTGTTGCTGACCTGCGCCCTGTCTTCCGCACTGAAATCCGGAAATGGCAGGCGTTCTTCATCCCGCCATTTCTGCACGGTTTCTTCCGCCTCGGCCACCTGCCTGCCATCCATGCCTGCATCCCGCCCCAGAAACAGGGTGCGGGAAGGCAAAGCGAAGTCTGTGCCAGCCTGCGATACCACCTCCATCAAACGCAAAAAGATATCTTCCCGAATGCCCAGAAATTCGGCCCAGTCTGTTGAATCAACATAGGTGAAGATCTCAAGTTCAAAAGCGTGGTTGGCAAAGCCGGAAAAGCGGACCCGCATCTCTTCATTGATGACACGTGGATGCGCCAGAAGAAGACGACGGGTTTCGGCCAATACGTAGCGCATCTGGTCTGGCGTCGTGCTGCTGCGCAGAGGCACGCTTTTATGCAGCAGCATACGATCACGCCGCCCATAATTCTCCAGATGCATATTCACGAATTCCGCATTGGGAATGGCTACCAAAGTGCGCTGCAAGGTGCGAACGGAGGTGGAGCGGATACCAATACGTTCCACCGTACCCAGCCGATCACCAAACTGGCAGAAATCCCCCACAGCCAGGGGCCTGTCCGCAAACAGGATGAAGCCGGAAATCACGTTTTCCAATGTCGAGCGTGCAGCCAGCGCGACGGCGAAACCACCAATACCCAGACCGGCCAGCGCCGCGCCATAAGGGACATTCAGCGCTTCGGCCAGCATGAGGAAGCTGCCCACGATCAGAATGATTTTTGCGATACCAGCCAGCAAGTTGGCCAGAATTTCACCATGGTGGGAAATCAGGCCGGAACGATCCGCAGCTGTGCGAATGCCATCCACAATCCAGAACTGAAGCGGAATAGCACCCATAATCATGGCCACAACGGAGATGGCCTTCACCACTTCAGCGAACTGCTCCGGCAGCCCCAGCAATTGGAACCCCATGAAAATGACAAGGCCGAAGGTGAAAAGCCGGATACCCCATGTCAGGAAAAACGGTGTGCTTTCAGATGCCTGATCCGAACGCGACAGAAAACGGGCGGATGTCGCCAGCATGACAGCCAGCCTTGCACCCACGACCCCGACCAGCCCCACAATCATCAGGGCCACCCACTGCCACAGCTCCAGCAGCCCGACCCGATAGAGCGCTGAAGGCATCCATTCCGCCAGTTCCGCCCGAATGCGAAAGAAGGGCGCGGTGGAGGCGGCTGTATAAGGCAGAATGCGTGCGCCGGGCGGCAAATGTTCCGTAGCGGCATAAAGCGCGCGAATAGAACGCAGTGTCTCTGGCGTGAATTTCCATTGCACCCCATTTTCGGCTTCTACAGGCGCAATCACGATATCCCCATCGGGATGGGAAAAATGCACATATTGCGCATCTTCTCCCGGATCATTCGGAATTTCCTGCAACACCACTTCGCCAATCCGGGCGATCACCTCGTTGAGATATTCCGCCAGCAAGGCGGCCTCACGCTGGCGCACAACGGGGGAAAGCTCGGACAGGTTCAGCGTTTCAATTGCCCGTTCAAGACCACCATGACCCGCGCGCACCGAGCTGAGAAAGGCCTGCATGGTGCTGCGCGGTGTTTCCAGCCTGAAGGCCCGATCCTGAGAGGGAAGACGCCCGCCATGTTGCTCCAGCACATTCTCCAGAGCCGCATCCACCTGCTCTTCACTGGGCATATCAATATACCAGCGCCCATCGCGCTTCAGAAAGCGCACCTCATACGTCAGCCCGTCGTGACGCTCCATGGTGATGGCGGCGCTGTCTCCAGATGTCTGACGCGGCCTTAACTCGGCCGGTGTAATGGAGAACAGGTTCAGCAACAGCCAGAACTGGTTTGTTTCCTCCATCTGGTTGGTTTTGCTGCGGTCACCTTCCGGGAAGAGCAGAAGGTGCATGATGTCATCCTGAAATTCCAGACGGCCATTCTGAATCGCACTGCCGCCAATCAGGAAGGTACGCAAGGTGTCTTGTGGCGTCGCCTGGACAACATGCAGGGACTGGTCCGCATTATCCGGGTCCACGCGAGCCCCCGTGCACCACCTCCGGGTACCGATACGACCCATGAAGCTGTCCCCCTCAGGCCCCATGATAAGCTCGAATTTGCCGGAGGCCCTGGCCTCCGTCCATGTGCCTATGAGCCGGTCTTCCTTCACCTGCCCTTCAATATGGCCACCATAAAAGCTGTAGGAGCCGCGAACCTTGTCCCCCTCCTGTTTCAGGGTCAGGCGGGTTGCACCGCCCGGCCAGCGCGTATCCCATATGCCGGACCAGTTTGGCCCCTCCGCCCTTGCCCGCGCCGGTGCAAGGCAAGCCAGCACAAGAAGCACCACAGTGCAGGCCAGCACGCGAAAGAGAAGAGGCGGGCGCGTCGTACTCAAGGCATGGACGAGGTTCGACACCATGGGTTTCTGCATCTCCCGTTCACAACCCCCTCATTGCTACCCAGGATTGCAAAATCCCGAATATGGAAGGTGAATGGACCGGATATTAAAGTGAGAAACGAGCGCCTGACACCCTGAACATGTTGTGCTGCCTCAATAATTTTTTAATGAGAGAATATCTCCACACCGCATGATATTCTGGCTGGAACCATCCGGCACAATCCCCTGCCGCATGAGAGCATCACGCTCCGTTTCCGGTCACGCGCATAAAAAAGGCGGCATCCAGAGATGGACGCCGCCTCGTTTTCTTCAGCGTGATGCCAGGAAATCTCAGTTCCCTGTCGGCAGGGGCAGAGAAAAGCCCTGCGTTTTCAGGTCTTCCTGAACATTCCTGTAGCGCTCATACTGCGAGAGGGTGATGGGCCCGGTATAGCTCTCGCTCTGCGGCTTGCGCGGCGGATATTCCACATAGGTCTTCATCAGCTTCTGGGCTGCGATATTGGCCGGAACCATAGCCCAGGTACTCTCGGTGAAGGTGGTCATGAAAATATCGTAGCGCTCCTGCGGATCCTGAAGCAGATCAAACAACTGCGGAACCGTGGCCACATATTTCTCAGGCCCCTTCCAGCCCTGATTGGTATCTACCGCAAGGCTGCCAGTCTGCGCCCCGTTATCGCCACGCAGATTGAAGACATATTTGAAATTGTTGACGCGGATCGCGCCGGGGGAAAGCTCATTCTCGGTGAAGTAGAACCACTCCTCGCGAGGAGATTCACCCGTGCCGAGCCACAGCGGGGTCATATCGTAGCTATCGAAGATGATAGGCTGGCCATCACGATCCTTGGTCGGCAACTCTTGACCGGCCAGAGACGCGAAGGAGGCCATCAGATCAAGACCGCCGATAATATCGTCGCTCTTGGTGCCGGCCTTCACCTTGCCCTTCCACATCACCATGGACGGCACAAGATTGCCACCCTCGCGCACCGTGCCCTTGGTGCCGCGGAACGGCGTGTAGCCCGCATCGGGATACACATCCTGCCAGGCGCCATTATCCACCGTGTAGAACACCAGCGTGTTCTCGCTCATGCCCAGTTCATCAAGCTTCTTGATGACATTTCCGATGCGCGCATCCAGCTCCACGACAGAATCCGCATATTTCGTCTTGGAGATGGATTTGCCGATAAAGTCCGGGTGCGGCATGTTCGGCTGATGGTTCTTCATGAAGTTGACACTGATGAAGAACGGCTTGTCTGGTGTCTTGGCCGCATCATCCAGAAACTCCATGGTTGCCTCTTCAACATAGGCATCCAGGAAGGGAATACCAACAACACCCTTTTCAGGCGTGTTCACATACTCACCATTCACCTTGAAGTTCTGCACCGGCGCTTCACCGGCATTGCCTGAAAGCGCGCCCTTGGTCACACGGTCAAACATCTCCCGCAATTGCGGCGTCATACCGGGAAACCATTTCGGGTCACCATAAGTGTAGGCGTTGAGGTGATAGAGAAAAGCGTATTTCATCACATCATAGCCCTGCGCATTTGGCAGGGCGTAATCCGCTTCTCCCAAGTGCCATTTGCCGGTGAAATACGTTTTGTAACCAGCCTGCTTCAACACGGAAGCCAACGTCCATTCCGCCTTGGGCAAACCACCGCCCTGCCCCTGAAAGGCCACGGTGGTCATGCCGCTGCGGTTGGGAATGCGCCCGGTCTGAAGAGCCGCGCGGCCGGGCGTGCAGCTGGGCTGGCCGTAGAAATTGGTGAAGACCATGCCTTCAGAGGCCATCTGGTCGAGGTTCGGCGTCTGCATGCCGCGACGCTTTCCACCCAGATAAGCGCCCAGATCCCCCCACCCTGTATCATCCGAAACGATGAGCAGGATATTCGGCTTTTTCTTTGCTTCTTCCTGAGCTTTGGCACCGCTGGTCCACCCCAGAAAGGCCGCCGCAACAGCGACAGTCAGGCTTGTTGCAAGTCTCTTTTTCATCATCGCTTCCTGTTTTCATCCGGATCGCAAAAGAGGCTGTATTTTTATTTTTCAGACGGGAAGATAAGCTTCCAGTCTTTCTTCATGTCCACGACAACCCAGCCTTCTGCCGGGGCAGCATCCAGCGCTTTATCCAGCCTTCCAAAGCTGGAATGGCGGTCATAGGCATATTCACGTTCGGCATCGGTATGGTGCACGATAAGACCGAAGCTCGGGCCTTCCCCGCCGGTCACCCATTGCAGCATCTGCATGTCGCCATCCGAGTTGCCGAAGGCAGCAATGGGGCGCTGGCCGATATGTGCATTGATGCCCACCGGCTTGCCTGCACCATCATCAATGAAATTGATCTGCGGCTGGCGGATCAGGGTCGGCGCGCCATCCACCATTGTGAATGTCGTTTTGATGCTGGAGCCCACCACCTGCGCAGGTGGTACACCATAGATCCGCCCTGTCCAGGGGCGCATGAATTCGATGCCCCCGCCCGAGACGATATAGGTCTTGAAGCCGTTCTCCCGCAGATAGTCCATCAATTCCAGCATGGGCTGATAGACAAGCTGCGTATATGCCTTCCCGAAACGCGGATGTTTGGCCGTGGCCAGCCAGTCTGTTACCGCCTTCTGGAAGGCTTCCGGCGTCATGCCTGCATGGGTGACCATGACCAGTTCCATCAGGCCCTTGTAATCATCCGCAGTCAGGGTTTTCAGGTCACCATCCATGGCGGCCTTCAGCATCGGGTTTGCGGCCCATTCCGGGTGCTGGGGCGCCATCTCCTTCAATCGGTCCAAAGCAAAGGCCAACTGCGTATACATGGGCTGCTCGACCCATAGCGTGCCATCATTATCGAATACTGCAATGCGTTCATCCGCAGGCATGAAATCCTTGCCGTGCGGGTCCGTTACCCGTGCGACAAAATCCTGAACAGCCTGCTTGGCCTGCCCCTCATTCCACGAGGGAAGCGCATCCGCCATGGCCGCGCCAAAGGAAAAGACAAGCAGCACCATGCCTGCCACATATTGCGTGATCCGCCCCATGCCCTGCCCTCTTTTATCTGGCTCCCACAATGGCAGCGCAGCCCCTCCGTAGTAGGAACAACGCCTGAAGCCCGGCCCGGTTCCCCCGCCGGGATGAAACGCGCCACTTGTATGAGAGCGAAATTCTCATCACATTGGAGGCGACTTCTTCTCCTTTTGCGTCATGGGGCAAGCAATGCAGGCTGGCTTCGATAGTATTTCCCTGGTGCGCGCCCACGGTTTTGGCAAACTGCCTCAACGACTTGAACAGCAGATTGGGGAGCGGCGCACAGCTCAGATCTTTCAACAGGAAGGTCTGCCTCTGGCCCTGCGCGAAGAGCCCCACACGCCCATGCCGCTTCGTTCCATGATCCGGCTGTTCTCTCGCGGTGCCAGGGCTTTGGGTGACCGCACATTTGGTCTGGATGTGGGCGAGGAGATGAGCCACAGGGCATATGGTCTATGGCTGGAATATAGCGCCGGGGCCCCCACTCTGGCAGAGGCTATTCAACGGGCCATGACGACCAGCTGGGCGCATATGAGCGGACCGCGCCTGTCACTGACAGCAGAACAGGGACGGCATATTCTGCGCTTTTCCATTCCCCCAATACGCGAAAGCAAGGCATCTTATTCAGACCATCTGCTACTACCGATACTGAATTTCATGCGCCTTTATCTGGGAAATCACTGGCGGCCGGAATGGATTGAAGTGGATTATGCGCGGGATACAGAGGCTTTTCTGGTGGAAGAGCGTCTCCAGACCCCCATTCATTATGCACAACCGGGAACAGGGCTGGCGCTGAATTTGGCGGAGCTTCATCGCAAGCGGCTGATGACGCAGCCCTGCCCCGTGCGGATCGTAACCTTGCGGGATGTTTTCGCAGATATCGTATTATCCGATGCGCCGGCACCCATTCAGGCTTTTGGCGCGGTTGTGGCGCTGCGTCTGCTGGATGGAAAGGCCGATATTTCCGGGGCGGCCGAGCTGGTCGGTGTCAGCACTCAGGGCCTTCAGCGCCGGTTGCGGCAGAAGGGATATACATATCGGGAAATCGTGAATGAAGCCCGGCGCAACCGGGCTCTGCGCCTGCTGATTGAAACCCGCATGTCAATTCTGGAAATCGCGCTAACTCTCGGCTACGAAACGCACGGCAGCTTCATTCGCGCCTTTACCCGCTGGATGGGATGCCCCCCTTCTGCATATCGTGAGCAACAGGTGCATATTCGATTGCAGTGAAAGCACCATTGCCTCATGCCAGCATATGCAGCCCAGCGCCGCCGGCAGCCCCCAGCAATACAATACTCCAGGGCGGGGCCTTCCACGCCATCAGCGCCACAAGGCAGATCAAAGCCAAAGCCAGATCCGGCAACCCGCCAATAGCGCTGGTAAAAACAGGTGCATATAAGGCCGCCCCCAGAATGCCCACCACAGCCGCATTCGCCCCCTGCATGGCAGACTGTGCCCAGCCCGTACGTCGCAGCTGATCCCAGAAAGGCAGAACGCCCACCAGCAGCAAAAAGCCCGGAAGAAACAACGCCACCAGAGCAACAAGCGCGCCAGCGACACCATTCGGTTCCGGCTGCATCACAGCACCCAGCCAGGCTGCAAATGTAAAAAGCGGCCCCGGCACGGCTTGCGCCAGCCCATAACCGGCGAGAAAGGCATCTTCCGTCACCCAGCCTTGCGCCACCGTTCCGGCTTGCAAGAGCGGAAGCACCACATGGCCACCGCCAAAGACCAGAGAGCCGGCATGATAGAAACGGCCCGCCATCGCAAAGCCCTGCCCAAGCCCCTGCAATGCGGGCAAGCCAACCAGAAGAAGCGCAAATAATGTGAGCGCGACCACCCCGCTCCCGCGTGAAACCGGCATGGGTAAATGCCCGCCGGATGTCGCCTGCCCCCGGCCAATCTTCAGGCCAGCCAGCCCGCCAAAAAGGATAGCCCCCATCATGCCCGGAGCACCTGGGGCAATCGCCAGCAGAAGAACCGCTCCGACAGCAATCGTCGCCCGCTCCCGATCCGGGCACAGGCTGCGCGCCATGCCCCAGACAGCAGCAGCAACAATCGCAACTGCAACAATTTTCAGGCCATGCAAAAGGCCTGCCCCCACCCCCGCCAGACCAATAATTTCGGCCTGTTGCACAAACAGCGCCAAGACCAGAAGCAGTATCGCGGAAGGCAGGGTAAAGGCGAGAAAGGCAGCAAGCGCCCCGCCCCACCCGGCCCGCGCCAGGCCCAGCGCAAACCCGACCTGGCTGGAGGCCGGACCCGGCAAAAACTGGCATAATGCAACCAGATCAGCATAAGCTTCATCGCTCAGCCACTTCCGCCGCGTGACCAGTTCATCCCGGAAATATCCCAGATGCGCAACCGGCCCACCAAATGCAGTGAGGCCGAGTTTAAGAAAAGCAAAGAAAACCTCGCTGCTGCGCCCCTGCGGCTGCTGCGCATGGCCTTCCATTGTGCACCCTATCTGCCATTCAAAAGGTGAGCCTTATCTGCGATCCCACATCTTTTTATGACATGGGATCGAGAAAGCCCCATCGTGCGTCGCCTATGGGCACCGGGTTGAATCAGCTTTTTCCCCGATCGCACGGGCCGTACGCCCTTCGCCCTCATACCAGTTCTTAGAACGGTTGACGATCCAGACCACAGACAACATGACCGGCACTTCAATGAGCACACCCACCACAGTGGCAAGCGCCGCGCCGGAATGAAAGCCAAACAGGCTGATCGCTGCCGCCACAGCAAGTTCAAAGAAGTTGGATGCGCCAATCAGCGCTGATGGACCCGCAACACAATGCTGCTCACCCATCAGCCTGTTCAGCAGATAAGCCAGACCGGAATTGAAATAGACCTGAAGAAGAATAGGAACCGCAAGCAGCGCAATAATAAGCGGCTGCGCGATAATCTGCTCCCCTTGGAAACCGAACAGAAGCACAAGCGTGAGCAGCAATGCCGCCAGTGAAAGCGGGCCAAGACGAGCCAGTAACCCATCCAGCGCGGCCTGCCCCCCACGCTTCATGAGCATGTGCCGCACCACTTGTGCAATAAGAACCGGAATGACAATATACAGCACAACCGAAAGCACAAGTGTGCCCCAAGGCACTATAATTGCTGAAAGCCCCAGCAAAAGGCCAACAATTGGCGCGAAGGCCACCACCATAATGGCATCATTCAACGCCACCTGGCTGAGGGTGAAATGAGGTTCTCCCTTCGTCAGATTGGACCAGACAAACACCATCGCCGTACAGGGCGCGGCTGCCAGAATGATGAGTCCAGCGATATAACTTTCAATCTGGTCTGCCGGCAAATATGGACGAAACAGCCAGCCAATAAAAAGCCAGCCCAAAAGCGCCATCGAGAATGGCTTGACCGCCCAATTGACAAAAAGAGTCACTCCAATACCGCGCCAATGGCGGCTCACCTCACCCAAAGCTGAAAAATCAATCTTCAGCAGCATGGGAATAACCATGAGCCAGATCAGCACCGCAACTGGCAGGTTTACATTCGCGATTTCCGCTGAGCCAATCGCATGAAACACTGCTGGCATAAGATGACCAAGGGCGATGCCAACAACGATGCACAACGCAACCCAGATGGAGAGATAACGTTCAAAAATAGACATGAAAGCCTCTCACTCAGCCGTGACACGGTGGCCATTTTCATTTACCACGCGCGCGCCATCCTCTTTGGTGAAGGCGCCTTGCTGTGGCGGCAACAGATCAAGAACCATTTCCGATGGACGGCACAGTTTCACCCCTTTCGGGCTGATGACGATGGGGCGGTTGATAAGAATGGGATGCGCCATCATGGCATCCAGCAACTGCTCATCTGTCAAGTCCGGTGCGTCAAGGCACAGCTCGGCATAAGGTGTCCCCTTCTCACGCAACAAATCCCGAACCGAAATACCCATGCGCGCAAGAAGCTGAACCAGCAAAGACCGCTCCGGTGGCGTCTTCAGATATTCAACAATGTGCGGCTCAACGCCGGCATTGCGGATCATGGCCAAGGTATTGCGGGAAGTACCGCAAGCCGGATTGTGATATATGATAACATCCATCAAAGCACCTCTTCAGGTCTTGATCTGAGAGCCCGATTTTCGGGCGGGCTGTAAATTGATTTCAAATGCTTCGGAAGATCCTGCACATCATCTAACTCGCCATTGGCTTGCAGCAGGATGAGAGCGCCGCAATCGCCGGATTGCACACCTCTGGATGCCCTTGGCAACAATCCCTCATGAGGAAGCCGATGAGGTCTGAAAGCGTCGACAGCTCTGCACTGTAAATAATAGAGCGACCCTCACGACGCGACGTCGCAAGACCCGCCTGCTCCAGATGCTTGAGATGAAAAGACATTCGCGAGGACGATGCACCATCCATCGCTTCGCCAATCACACCAGCAGGTAGCCCCTCCGGCCCTGCGGTCACCAGCAAACGAATGATGCGCAAACGCGTTTCATCGGAAAGCGCAGAAAAGACAGACAGGGCGCGGCGTTCATCCATTATATCAACACCTCAATATATATTGAGGTTTTTAGCCCAAAAAATGCAAGCTGCGCAAGTTATTTTTATTTTTTGACGCGAAAAACCCCCGTCTTGGAGGACGGGGGTTTTTGATAATTTTTGTGATCTGGTTTCCATGAGCTTTGCAGGCCTGGCAGCGACCTACTCTCCCGCGTCTTGAGACGAAGTACCATTGGCGCAGAGG
>NZ_JBQWAS010000017.1:0-80348 GCF_052492075.1 Haloleucobacter albus | reverse complement strand
GACCACCCGGACCACCAGGACGGTTCGGACCCATACCCGGAGGACGGCCGGGACCACCCGGACCACCAGGACGGTTCGGACCCATGCCCGGAGGACGGCCGGGACCACCCGGACCACCAGGACGGTTCGGACCCATGCCCGGAGGACGGCCGGGACCACCCGGACCACCAGGACGGTTCGGACCCATACCCGGAGGCATCGGCATCACTCCCGGCATACCCGGCCCGCCCGGCCTCATACCCGGAGGACGTCCCGGCGGCACACCGGGACGTGGCGGAGGAGGCCGCATTCCGGGCGGGAATGGTCCACCGGGCCGTCCACCGGGCCCACCGGGACGCCAGTTCGGCGGGCGGTGCGGACGCCATGGACCGGGCCCCCATGCCGGCGGCCGCCCACCGGGACGCCAATGCGGCGGCGGCCGCCATGCTGGCGGAGGCGGCACCCAGATGGAGTTCCACCGGCGATTGTTCCACCCCCACCTGTTATTCCATACGGAACCCACCAGCGCCGCGCCGCCAAACAAGAGCGCGCCCGCAGCCAGAGTGTTGAACACGGAGGAAGAATCATAGCTCGGCACATAAATCCGCTCGGGATTGGCCGGCGTGATATAGATGGTGCTCTGCCCATTGTTTTCGCGGGTTGTCACCACCTGTTGCGGCGTTGTCTTGAGGTTGCCCACCTCCTGCGCCTTGGCGCGCAGCAACTGAATGGCAGCAGAAACATCATCCGGCTGGGTCACGAAGGCATAACCCAGCGTTTCCGCCCACTCCATATTGGAGGCCAGCATCTCCACCACATCGGGGAAACGGGCCAGCGCCTTCACATTCGCATCCCACCCCATCTGGTCCACAGCGGAGAAATCCTGCTTCTTCACCGCTTCAGGATGCGCCTTGATCCACTTGTCCGCCTCCACCAGCTGTTCCGGGAACGCTGCGGCAGGAAAAAGAACAGCCAGAAGGGGGTCCGGGTAAAGCGCAACCGGCCCCAGCAGATATTCTAGATCTGTCATGCTATAGAGCGGCCCTTGCTGGGCCGGCTGATCCGGCGCGACTGGCAGCCCACTCCGCTGGCCCGCCGGTGGCGCAGCCATCGGGGCGGCGGCTGGCGCCAGCATATCCGGGCTCATGGCTGGCCCAACAGGAGGCATCTGCGTGCCTGCCCCCGCATGGCCCGCAGACCAGCCCTGTGCACCGGCATCATTTCCGGTCGCGGAAGGGACGCTTGCGCCTGTTCCCGCCGGCGGGGTTTGCGCCATGGCCGGTTTCAGCACGGCAGGCCCCATCAGGGTGGACCAGCCAAACACGGCTGCCACGGCAAGGCTGGACCAGCCGCCCCCCAGACGTTCAGCCAGAGTGCGACGTCTCCTCGTCCGATCTCCGTTCATGGAGACTGTTTGCATATTGGATGGCGCGGCCATCTTCATCTCCCGAATGGTTCCGGCCCAGATGAGCCGACCCGGTTCAGGAATTCGATACCCTTTTTTCAGCTTGTGCAAGCAGAGCTGTGCCACTCACCGGCCCAATGCTCCAGAAACAGCATAAAAATACGTCACGATGTAGAGATACTGCGAGCCTGCGCGTGCTGCCGGGCGGCCTTACCAAACGCGGCCAGAAGGCGTGCATGCAGCGGGTACAGATCCGGCCGGAACTCCGGGTGCCACTGCACCCCCACGGCGAAGGGGTGCTCCGGCAGCATCACCGCTTCCGGCGTGCCATCATCGGCGCTGGCTTCCACCCGCAATGTCGGGGCGATCTGATCCAGCCCCTGATAATGCAGCGAATTCACCCTGAACCGGCTGGAGCCGAAAACCTGTTCCAGCGGGGAGCCTTCCCGCAATGTCACGTCATGCAGGGGGCCATAGCGCTGGGCCAGCGGGGCCTGTTCGGGTGCGTGATGGCGCATGCGCCCTTGCACCCGCGTGATTTCCGGCAGCAAGCTGCCACCCAGCGCCACATTCATCTCCTGAAAACCACGGCAGATAAAAAGGGCCGGCACACGCTGCGCCACCACCCTGCGCACCATCTCCAGCGCAAAATCATCCCGCATCTCATCAAAAGGGCCAGGCGTATCAGCCGGCCCGTTCCAGTGGCGCGGATGCACATTGGAAGGGCTGCCAGTGAAGAAGACACCATCGCACCGTGCCAACAGCTCATCCAGATCACTCAAGGCCAGTACGGGCAAGGCCAGCATGGGCAGGCAACCGGCGAAATCATGCACGGCCCGTGCATATTTCTCCCCCACCGCAAAGGCCGGCAGTTCGCCGCCTTCGGTCAGCTCACCCGATTCCGTCCTGTCCCCGATAACGGCCACCAGCGGCTTCATCTGCCCCACCCTTCATTCTCGCCGTTCATGTTCCGGTTTGCACCCAGCTCTCACACTGGCCGTTCTCATACCGGCACGCGCACCGTGGCACGCAAGCCGCCCAGCGGGCTTTCAGCCAGCGTGACATCCCCGCCATGGATGCGGGCAATATCGCGGGCAATGGACAGGCCGAGGCCAGAACCCCCCTTATCCTGATTACGGGCGTCATCCAGCCGCAGGAAGGGCCGGAAGACATCATCGCGCTTGTCTTCGGGAATGCCCGGCCCATCATCATCCACATGCACGATCAGCCAGCGGGCATCCCGCGCCCCGCTGATCTCCACCCTTTTGGCATGGCGCACGGCATTGTTCACCAGATTGGCGATGCAGCGCTTGATCTGCTCGCCCTTCACCTCAACCAGTGGCGGCCCCATGAAGCTGCCCGTGGCGATTGCGCCATCACGCTCGGCATTTTCACGCAGCTCCTCGACCATCTGGGACATATCCACCAGTGCGGTCTGTTCTCCGGTGTCGCCGCGGGCGAAGGCGAGATAGGCCTCAAGCATGCCCTGCAACTCATCCACATCACGCTTGAGGGCCTCGGTATCCGCCCCCTCCGGCATGAAGGCCAGTTCCAGCTTGAAGCGGGTGAGGATGGTGCGCATATCGTGCGACACACCAGCCAGCATGGCGGTGCGCTGTTCCATCTGCCGCTCGATACGCCGTTTCATTTCCAGAAAGGCCACAGCGGCCCGCCGCACTTCACGGGCGCCACGGGGGCGAAAATTCTCCACATCCCGCCCCTTGCCGAAGGCTTCCGCCGCATCGGCCAGATTCTCGATCGGACGGATCTGGTTGCGCAGAAATAATATGGCCACCGCCAGCAGCACCAGAGATGTACCCACCATCCACAGCAGGAAGATATGGGAGTTGGAGGCATAGGCCGTGCCACGCTGGGCGAAGATACGCAGCACCGCATCCGGCATCTTCACCCGCACCTCAATGAGGTTGGAGCGCCCCACCGTATCCACCCAGAAGGGCTGTTTCAGCCGCAACGCGATTTCTCGCGAAAGCGCACTGTCCAGCACCGAGAAGAAAGGCTTGGGCCCGGCTGGCGGCAGAGGCCCTGGCGGCAGCACGGTGACATTCAGTTGCAGTGCCTGCCACGCCAGGTTGCGCAGGGCGGCATGATCTTTCCCGTCCGGCAATTGCGGATACAGTGCCACAACAGCGGCGATATCCTGACTGACTGCGGCGGACAGGCGACGGGTCACCACATTATAGTGGCGCTCCATGAACACAAAGGCGACCACGGATTGCAGCAGCACCATGGGCGTGATGATGATGAGCAGAGAGCGCGGATAAAGCCCCTTGGGTGTCACCCGGTTGAACCACGCCCCGAACCGGCTGTTGGCCTTTTCCAGAGCATGGGCAACCCGCTTCAGGGCCTCCAGCGCCCTCCGGGCCGCAGTTGCATGGCCGCTCAAGGGCTCACCACCAGACGATATCCAATACCGCGCACGGTTTGCAGATAAATGGGGTTGGCCGGATCTCTCTCCAGCTTGCGACGCAGGCGGTTCACCTGCACATCCACGGCACGCTCGCTGGTTGCTCCGCCGCCAGCCAGCGCCAGACGCGGCACGGTTTCACCCGGCTCTTCCGCCAGCGTACGCAACATTTCACGCTCGCGCTCGGTAATATGGACGATCTCACCATCCCGGAGCAATTCACCCCGTTCCAGATGGAAGCTGAACTCGCCGAAGCGCACCAGTTCAATAGCCTTTTGCGGCGGCGGCAGCGCGCGTTTGAGAATGGAGCCGATGCGCAGCAGCAATTCGCGCGGCTCGAAGGGCTTAGCCAGATAATCATCCACCCCGGCTTCAAGGCCGGTGATACGGTCTTCCGTATCGGCGCGTGCTGTGAGCATGAGAATCGGCACGGCAGATGTTTCACGCAGAGAGCGGGCCAGTTCCAGCCCGGTCTCTCCCGGCATCATCACATCCAGAACCAGCAGATCAAAGGTCAACCCCTCCAGCCGGCTGCGCGCCTCGGCAGCCGAACCTGCCGTGGTGACGCGATAGCCATTGCTGACCAGCAGACGTTGCAACAGCGTGCGAATGCGGCTGTCATCATCCACCACCAGCAGGTGCGGCACATCATCGGCCAGCACCACCGGCTGCGCGGGCATTCCTGTCATTCCACCTCTCTCCGCAAATCATCGGAACCTGCCGGCACCAGGGCCGCAGCCAGCTTGCATTGCAGCGCAGAATATATGGAGTTTCCATGCTTGCCGAGCCCCGCCGGCGCGCCTTTATTTTCCTGGGCCTGCATGTGCACGCGCGGCACGGGCCTGGCGCACCCGATCAGCCCGCTGGATCAACCGCTCCACGGTTTCCCTGTCTTCCGGGTCAATCATGTTCAGCAGGAACAGGCGCACGGTTTCCCGGCTATCCGGCCCGCAAGCCTCCAGCGCCCGCGCAATGCGGTTGTTCTGGATACCGACGAAATCGCGCGCCAACTGCTCGGCCTTCGCCGTGGGATACAACAGGCGCTGTCGCCGGTCAGACTCACCGGCCCGGCTTTCCACAAAACCTTCCTGCACCAGCTCCCGCAGCACACGCCCCAGGCTTTGTTTCGTGATTTGCAGAATATCCAGCAGATCCGCGACTCGCATTCCCGGATGGCGATTCACGAAATGAATGATGCGGTGATGGGCACGCCCAAAACCTATGGGCGCCAAAATTTCGTCTGGATCACCCACGAAATCACGATAGGCGAAAAAGAGAAGCTCGATCAGATCCAGAAACGGCGCGTCTTCGCGCGTATCTTCACACGGCGCAGCGGAGGAAACGCCCTCAGGAGAAGGCCTCCCGCCAGGGGCCATCACGGCAGCAGAATTTATGTCAGCCATATTGACTTTTTCAGTGCATTCATTACTTAAAAGGACAACTTCACGAAACGATCTATCTATAACGCAAGTGCGAAGGACATTTCATTTCGCGACGTTGCCAGCCTGCGACGCTGGCGTAAAGTTATCCCCATGCAGCCCGGAAAGAAAGCCGGTGCGCAGAGGGGTTTCCGCGCGAGGAACGCGGATCTGGAACGGAGAACGATCATGAGTGCACCCGGCGGCCTCCCTTTTGACCAGCGCGACGGCTGGATCTGGTATGACGGCGAATTCGTGCCGTGGCGGGACGCCAAGCTCCACGTGCTTTCTCACGGCCTGCACTATGCCAGCACCGTGTTTGAAGGTGAGCGCGCCTATGGCGGCGAGATCTTCAAATCTCAGGAACATGCCGAGCGTCTGCGCAAATCCGCCGAATATCTGGATTTTGAAATCCCCTATTCGGCCGAGCAGATCATGGAGATCAAGAAGGCCACGCTCGAAAAGAACGAGCTGGTGGATGCCTATGTGCGCCCTGTCGCGTGGCGCGGCAGCGAGGCCATGGGTGTGGCCGCGCAGAATAACTCCATCCATCTTGCCGTCGCCGTGTGGCCCTGGCCGAGCTATTTCGACCCTGAACAGCGTGAAAAGGGCCTGCGCCTTGATCTGGCGGAGTATCGCCGCCCGGACCCGGCCACCATTCCCTGTCGCGCCAAGGCGGCCGGCCTGTACATGATCTGCACCATCTCCAAGCACCGCGCCGAGCGCCATGGCTTTGCTGATGCGATGATGCTGGATTATCGCGGCTATGTGGCCGAGTGCACTGGCGCGAACATCTTCTTCGTGAAGGATGGCGCGATCCACACCCCCACCCCGGATTGCTTCCTGAACGGCATCACCCGCCAGACGGTGATTGATCTGGCCAAGCGTCAGGGGCTGGAAGTGATCGAGCGTCACATCAAGCCCGAGGAGCTGGAAGGCTTCTCCGAATGCTTCGTGACCGGCACCGCCGCCGAAGTGACCCCGGTGGGCTCGATTGCAGACTGGACCTTCAAGCCGGCCGCCGTCACCCATGCGCTGATGGATGCCTATACGGCGGAAGTGCAGCCCAAGAAGAAAGCGGCCTGAAGAAAGCGGCCTGAGCCAGCCTTCACGCCTGAACATGATGCCCTTTCCGCCTGCGCGGGAAGGGCTTTTTTCGTCACCGCCCTTCCGACGCATACAACTTGAAGACGCATTTCACCGGCTGTTATGAGAGGCTGGATTTCCCGCCACCGCCGGACAGTGCTCTCATGCCGCAGAAGCACTTTTTCTTCGCCCATTCGACGGAGCGGCAAGACAGATCAGACTGGGAACCCCTGCCGGAGCATCTGGCCTGTGTCGCCACCCACGCCAGCCAGCTCGCCCGCTCCTTTGGAGCGGAGAAGGCCGCGACCCTTGCCGGGAGGATGCATGATCGCGGCAAATATTCACTGGCCTTTCAGCGCTATATTCAGGGCCGGGGCCTTGGGGTGGATCATTCCACGACAGGCGCGCAACAGGCTTACAGGCTGGGAGAGACAGCAGGCGACAGGCTGATGGCCCAGCTTGTCGCCTATGCCATTGCCGGCCACCATGCCGGCCTGCCCAATTTCTCGGGCGGAAACGCCACTCTCTCCTCCCGGCTGGAAGAAAGCTACCCGATAGAGCCCTTGCATGACATCTGGCGGGAGGAGGTGCAGCCTGATGCTTCCGGCCTGCTGCCACCAGCCCTGCGCCTCAAGGGGGGCACTATGCCCATTTCAGCTCAGCATATTGGGGCGCTTTATCTTCTCAGCTCTTGTGGATGCAGATTTTCTGGAAACAGAAGCCTTTTATGCGCAGCATCGGCCCCTGCCCGCAGACAGGGAATGGCCGGCCCTGCAAGCGCATCTGCCCCACCTCATACGGGCCTTTGACACCTATATGGCCGCCAAACTTTCGGCCCTGCCGGAAGAGCGCCGCAGCCATCCGCTGAACCAGTTGCGACAAGAAATCCTGATCCATGTGCGTGGGCAGGCGCACATGCCCAAAGGCATTTTCACGCTGGATGTCCCCACCGGCGGCGGCAAGACACTGGCCTCTCTGGCCTTCGCGCTGGAACATGCACAGGCCCAAGGCCACTCACGCATCATTTACGGCATTCCCTTCACCTCCATCATCGAGCAGACCGCTGAAATTTTCCGCGATGTTCTGGGAGAGGAGATGGTTCTGGAGCACCACTCCGCCATTGAGCCGGTGGGGCTGGAAGATGAGCAGCATGCCCCCACCCGCGCCCAGATGCTGGAAGCCAAACAGCGTCTGGCGATGGAAAACTGGGATGCGCCGGTGATTGTCACCACTTCGGTGCAGTTTTTTGAAAGCCTGTTTGCGCATCGCCCCTCGCGTTGCCGCAAGCTGCACAATATTGCCAACAGCGTCATCATTCTGGATGAGGCGCAGATCATGCCGCCCCATGTGCTGCGCCCCTGCGTGGCCATGCTGGATGAGCTGGCGCTGAATTATGGCTGCACCATCGTGCTGTGCACCGCCACCCAGCCTGCCCTTGTGGCCCCTCGCTTTGAAGGCGGGTTCGCCCCCGAAAACGTGCATGAACTGGCGCCGGACCCGGAACGGCTGGATGCCGCCTTGCGCCGCGTCACTCTGGAGATGCGCCCCACCCCGCTCAGCGATGAAGAACTGATCGCGGAACTCGCCGCGTGGGATCAGGGCCTTGTCATCGGCAAGGGCCGCCCCCATACAAGGGCCAATACAAAAATGACCAGAGGCGGCACATCCGCCCCTGGTTCACTCTTCCGCCTCGAATGCCCCTACGAAGATCGCAACCCGGCGGTCCACCCGGATATCCGTGGGGCGAATGGCGCGCACAAGGGACAGGCCAGCCAGAGAACGGGCGCGGGAAAGCGCCACATAGGCTTGTCCGGGAGCAAAGGCGCCTGAACCGAAATCAATGCGCACATCTTCCAGCGTCAGCCCCTGCGCCTTGTGCATGGTCAGCGCCCAGGCATAAGCCAAAGGAAGCTGGGTATAGGTGCCCACCACCTTGGCCTCGATGCGCCCGGTATTCTCATCCCACCCATAGCGCACACGCTCCCAGGTGAAGGATTCCATATCCACCGTGGGTCCATCATCCAGCTTCACACGGGCGCTGTCGGCATCCATGCTCACAACCGTTCCCACAGAGCCATTTACCCAGCGGCGAGCCGGATCATTGCGCAGGGCCATGACACGCGCCCCGCGCTTCAGCACCAGCCTTTCGGGAACCGGCAGGCGATCTCCCTCCAGGCCGAACTCGCCTTCAAGATCGCCGTCAAAGGCACAGCCATCTTCATCCAATGCAGCAAGGCCACGGGCATTATAGGCATCCGCGCGCGCATTGGTGGGGGTGAGCAGAACTGGCAACACGCCCGGCCGGTGCGGGCGCACGCAGGCCTCGTTCAACACGCCCAGCGCCTCACGCAGATGTCGTCCGCGACGAATGGCGTCCAGCGTATCAATGAAAGCGCGATCCGTCTGACGATGAACGGTGCGGAAGGGCACCCGTGTCAACGGCACCTCGCCCATGGGCACCAGGCTATCCATACTGGCCTGAGCGCCATCCCAGCTCTGCCAACCATGTGCGCCCTGCCCCAGCGCCTCGCGCAGCGCACCCTGAAAAGCCCCGCGCAGCGCCTTGGCATGAAAGGCGAACGGCCCCTCATAGCCCATGCGCTCCAGCATTTCCTGCTCGGCCATCGGCACCACCGGCGGCAGTTGCAGAAAATCCCCCACCAGAACCATCTGCACCCCGCCAAACGGGGCCGGATTATCGCGGGCAATGCGCAGCGAAATATCCACGGCATCGAGCAGATCAGCCCGCACCATGGAGATTTCATCAATCACCACCCGGTCCAGCTTTTTCAGAAGGCGGCGCACCTGCACGCGCGGGCGCACCTCATCCGGGTTCATCAGGCGTGGCGGAATGCCGAAGAAGGAATGGATGGTCTGCCCACCCACCTGAAGCGCGGCCACGCCAGTGGGAGCCAGAAACACCTGCCGGCCGCCCCCTTCACGCCGCAGCCGCTGCAAAAAGGTGGTCTTGCCCGTGCCGGCGCCCCCGAGCACCATCAGCAAAGGCGCACGCGCCTTGATGGCCGCAAGCGCGCGAGCGGAGGCATCCTCCCCCGCCTGCGCATCTCCCGCCGTCACGGGCGGCAAGGCCCCGCTCACGAAAGCAGGCCATTCTCGCGGGCCAGATCCAGCAGATTGCGCTGCGGGCGCGCGCCCAGCTGGCAGATGATCTCACCTGCCGCCATGGCCCCCAGATGCAGGCAATCCGTCGGCTCCAGCCCCTTGGTGTAGCCGGTGAGGAAGCCCGCCGCGAACAGGTCGCCCGCGCCGGTGGTATCCACCACCCGCTCCACCGGATAGGCCGGCACACGCACCACGCCTTCGGCCGAAATGAAGCTGGCACCCTGCTCGGAACGGGTCACCACCGCTTCCTTCGCATCCTGCTTCAGCTTGTCGAGGGCGGTGTCATAATCGGCGGTTTCGTAGAGAGATTTCAGCTCGACCTCATTACAGAACACCAGATCCACTGTGCCGGAATGAATGAGCTTGTGGAACTCCGCCCGGTAGCGATCCACGCAGAAGGCATCCGAAAGGGTCAGTGCCACCTTGCGATGCGCCTGATGGGCGACCTTCGCAGCGGTGAGGAAAGCCTCCTTCGCGGCCGGTGGATCCCACAGATAGCCTTCCAGATAGGTGACGGCAGCGCTGCGCACCAGCTCTTCATCAATATCGGTGCTGGTCAGATCCTGCGCCGCGCCGAGGAAGGTGTTCATGGTGCGCTCACCATCGGGCGTCACCAGAATGAGACAGCGGGCAGTGGCGGCCCCCGCCTGCGCAGCCGGGGTGGAATAGGTGACACCGGCAGCGCGAATATCATGGCCAAACACCGCCCCCAGCGCATCTTCTCGCACCTTGCCGATGAAGCCGGCACGCCCGCCCAGCGTGGCGATGCCCACAGCCGTATTGGCGGCCGAGCCACCGGAAATCTCGGTGCCCGGCCCCATGGCGCCGTAAATGGCCTCGGCCTGGCTTTCATCAATGAGCGCCATGCCGCCCTTGTTCATGCCGTGATTGGCCAGAAAATCATCTTCGGCGCGCGCAAGCACATCCACAATGGCATTGCCAATGGCCAGAACATCGAGTTTGGGAGCGGACACGAGGCTTTCTCCAGATAAAGACCGCGCGAGCGGTAGCATCCCCATATGGGCGGATGCAATGTCCGCACCCTTAACCTTCTGGTAAATTATTTGCCCCGACGCCTTGGACGCGTCACATCTGAAGGTGAAATCAGGGTTATAAATCAAGGCAGTCAGGGTACATCGTCTTTCGCCTGCATATGCCTTGCCTGCGATTGGCAATTGATGAACAGGTCTCTGCGGGACGCGTGAGGAGGGCTTCAGCAAGCCCTCGCAAAGCAGGCGTCTGCGTGGAGCGCATCCGCGAAGAGGACATCATGGCAAAACTCCAGTCGAACCGAGCAATGCGTCTTTCCCTGCGCCTTCTGGCCTCTGGCGTGGCGGGGCTTGCCCTGCTGGCGCAGCCTCTGGCCGCCTCGGCCTGCACGTCCCTTCTGGTCAAGACGAAAGATGGTGACGCCATCTATGGCCGCACCATGGAGTTCAGCCTGCCGCTGGATTCTGAAGCCATGGTCATGCCCCGCAAAACCGCCCTTGTGGCCACCGGGCCGGACAGCAAGGCCGGCACTGGCAAAAGCTGGACTGCCAAATATGGCGTGGTCGGCCTCAATGCCCTGGGCATGCAGCGCTTTGTGGACGGGATGAACGAAAAGGGCCTGACAGGCGGCCTGCTCTATCTGCCCGATCTGGCTGAGTTCCAGGAAGTTGCACCGAACGAAGCCAAGAACTCCATCGCCTCCTGGGAGTTGCTCACCTATGTGCTCACCTCCTTCGCGACGGTTGAAGAGGTGAAGGCGAACCTGCCGAAGATCAAGGTCAACCGCGCCGAGCAGTCCGTCTTCAAAAGCGCTGTGCCCCTGCATATGACCCTGCATGACGCTACCGGCGCCAGCCTTGTGGTGCAGTATATTGGCGGCGAGCTGCACATGCACGACAACCCCACCGGCGTGCTCACCAATGCCCCCGCCTTTGACTGGCATATCGCCAATCTCGGCCAGTATATCAATCTGAGCCCGAAAGAGCCCTCCCCCTTCACCTTTGACGGCCTCACCATCTCCGCCCCCTCCACCGGGGCGGGACTGCATGGCATTCCCGGTGATATTCTTTCTCCGTCGCGCTTTGTGCGGGCCTTCATCTACTCGCAGACAGCTCCCGCTCCGGCGACCCGTGAGGAAGGCGTGCTGACGGTCTCCCACATCATGAACAATTTCGATATCCCGCCCGGCTCCGTGGTAACAACAGCGCATTCAGCGGCTGGCGGCGGTGTGGCTGGCGATGAAATGACGGAATGGACCGTTTACGCCGATATCAAGGGCGGCCTCTATTATTTCAACACCTACCAGAATGCCGCCCAGCGGGTGATGGATATCCACAAGGTGAATCTGGATGCGGACAGCATCTCCACCTATCCCATTGAACAGCCGGGAACCCCCATTCCTGTGGGGCACTGATCCGCATCAACCGGCGTGTGGGCACACATCTGTGAAACTTGGTTACGTGATGTGACTCCAACTGCCGGGATCTGTCTGTCATAGGGACAGCTGAAATCAGGCGCGCGGCGACCAGCCGCGCGCCAATGCAGAGATCTGAGGACGCATGACGCGGAAATATTTTGGAACCGACGGTGTGCGCGGCCGCGCCAATGCCACTCTCACTGCGGATATCGCCCTGCGCGTCGGCATGGCTGCGGGCCTGACCTTCCAGCGCGGCGAACATCGCCACCGGGTGGTGATTGGCAAGGATACACGCCTTTCCGGCTACATGATTGAAAATGCACTGGTGGCCGGATTCACCTCGGTTGGGCTGGATGTGCTGCTGCTGGGCCCCATGCCCACGCCGGCCGTGGCCATGCTGACCCGTTCCATGCGTGCTGATCTTGGCGTCATGATCTCCGCCTCGCACAATCCTTATGCCGATAATGGCATCAAGCTGTTCGGGCCGGATGGCTTCAAGCTCTCTGACGAGGTTGAGCATGAGATTGAGGATCTGATCGACCAGAACCTCTCCCGGCGCTTGGCCCCACCCTCCAAGATTGGCCGCGCCAAGCGCCTTGAAGGCGTGCATGCGCGCTATATCGAATATGCCAAGGGCACACTTCCGCGCGACCAGTCCTTCGATGGCATGCGCGTTGTGGTGGATTGCGCGCATGGCGCAGGCTATCGCGTGGCCCCCGAAGCCCTGTGGGAACTGGGCGCGGAAGTTGTCGCCATCGGCGTCGAGCCGGATGGTACCAATATCAACCAGAAGGTCGGCTCCACCTCCCCGGAAGCGCTGAGCGCCAAGGTGCGTGAAGTGCGGGCCGATATTGGCATCGCGCTGGATGGCGACGCCGACCGCGTCATTCTGGTGGATGAAAAGGGCCATGTGGTGGATGGCGACCAGCTCATGGCCGTGGTGGCCGAAAGCTTCAAGAGTCAGGGCCGTCTGGCTGGCGGGGGCTTGGTGGCCACTGTCATGTCCAATCTGGGGCTGGAGCGTTATCTGGGCGCACAGGGCATGACGCTGGAGCGCACCGCCGTGGGCGACCGCTATGTGCTGGAGCGCATGAAGAGCGGCGGCTACAATGTGGGCGGCGAGCAATCCGGCCACATCATCCTTTCCGATTTCTCCACCACCGGGGACGGGCTGGTGGCGGCCCTACAGGTTCTGGCCGTGGTGGCCCGCCAGCAGAAGCCGGTTTCCGAGGTGTGCCACCGCTTCGACCCCATGCCGCAGATTCTGAAGAATGTGCGCTATGGCACGGTGATGCCACTGGATGACGAAAAGGTGCAGCACACCATCACCAGCATGGAACAGATGCTGGGCAATCAGGGCCGCCTGCTGATCCGCCGCTCCGGCACAGAGCCAGTCATCCGCGTGATGGGAGAAGGCGAAGACCGCGACCTGGTGGAAACCGCCGTGGATGAGGTCGTGGAATCCCTCCAGCGGGTTTCTGCCTGAGGTTTCTTCCCAGCGGGCCAGAGCTGGAACAGGCGGAGAGGGCCCCCCTCTCCTTCTGGCCCATGCCATTTCAGGACGTCTTATCCCAGCCACATGATGGTGAGTGGCACGGTGATGGCCGCCACCAGCGTGCTGGTCATCACCGCAAGGGCGGCCCGTTCCGGGTGCACACCCAGATGGCTGGCGATAACCACCGTATTGCTGGCCATGGGTGTCGACAGCATCAGCACGATAATCACCAGCAGTTCCGGCGGCACAGGCACGACAAAGGCGAAGAAGGCCACGCCCAGCCCCGGATAGATGATGTGCTTCCAGCCCAGGCTCCAGAGCAGGAATGTCCAGTCCACTTCCAATTTCTTGAATGTGGCAAGCGAAATACCAATCATCATCATGCCCAGAATACTGAAAGCCCCCTTGAAATTATCAAGGCTGGTCAGAATATCAGGGCTGATGGTGATATCGAATGTCTTGCACGCCACCCCCAAAAGGGCGGCATACAGCAACGGCATGCGCACAATGCCCCGCAGGCTCTGGCGCGTATCCATCACTCCCTTTGCCGAGATGAAATACCCCACCGTGAAGGTGTAGACGTTCACCCCGATCATGATGAACACGGCCATGGCCACCTGTTCCGGGTTGAACAGGGCAAAGGCGATGGGCAGGCCGAAATAGCCGGTGTTTCCATCCCCTCCGGCAAAGCCGTAAAGATTGGCGCGCGCATCGCCCCACAGCCATTTTCCCAACGAATAAGCCAGTATGGCCGCTGTTGAAGCTGTAAGAAAACTGGCGATGGAAAAGGCGAAATAGGTCCAGTCCGCCGGGGATTCCACAACCGTGATGAAAACCACCACCGGCGCGATGATGTAAATCAGCAGCGCGGACAGATCCCGCGTGCCAAGGCGCAGAAGACGGCCCACCACATATCCGGTGCATGACATTGCAACCAGAAAGGCAACGCGTGCAAAAATCTCTGAAAGCATGAACCTCTGTGAAGCTGCCCAGCAGCCCCTCCCGCACATTTTCCCTTTCCTACATCATGAAAAACGCCGTCCGTCCATCTGCTTTCATGCAGAATGATACCGTCGCAACAGGCGGGCAAGAGCGCTGCGGTAAATTAATGCCACAGCTTTTTTCATCAGACAGTTCACAAGCGGTGAAAACACACAGGGGTGCTTTACCTGTTGTCAGGGTTAAGTGCCCCTTAAACCTTCCCTGCGAACATCCCCTCAATGAGCGAGACGACATTGGGTTGTGTGATGTGGCGTAAGAACGGCCTGAAGGTCAGCCTGCTGGCCGCGAGCATGGTGTGCTCCCTTTCATCCCCTCTTCTGGCGGAAGATGAATTCGCCCGCCTGTTGGGAGAGGATGATGGGTTTTCTCTGCCGCCCCCCTCTCTCGACGACAAAGATGAAGAGCAGCCTGTCCTGCTGGGTCAGGAGGGAGATTTCACCCTGCCCCCGCCCAAGCTGGATATGGAAGAAGCCAGCCCCGCCACGCCGGGCAAGTGGTATCTGCGCGCAAGTGCCGGCTTTGTTGCGCCACAGGCCGATAGCCTGAAGGTGAATGGCGCTGATGTTGCGCGCGGAGCGTCGGCATCAGGCTGGTCTGTCGGCGGCGCTATTGGCTATCGGCTCACAGATTGGCTGCGTGCAGAGGCCAGCGTGGATTATCTGGATCTCGGCAATTCCGGCGCACCTTGGGCGCCCGCAGGCCGGCACCACACCGACGCCACCGTATTTCTGGGCAATATTTACTGGGATATCATTACCATCGCCAATTTCACCCCCTATGTGGGCGGCGGCATTGGCGTGGCCACAACCACACTGGAAAGCCCACCCTGGCAGGCCATGGGCGGCCAGAAGACGCACTTTGCCTGGTCTCTCGCGGGGGGCGTATCCTATGCGGTCAATTCACAATGGGCTGTGGATTTTGGCTACCGCTATATCAGCCTTGGCTCGCCCTCTTTTGGCGATCCGGCTTTCACCGCCATGCGGCATTCTCTCTGGCCGGCCACCAATATTGGGCGGCCTGCCAGCATAGACACGCTGGGCGCGCACGAAGTGCGGATCGCCCTGCGTTACCAGTTTGGTGACTGAGAAGACGGGTAGAATGAAGAACTCAGTTCTTCGTTTCCTGCACGTTCCGCGGCGCTGTCAGCGCCAGGATGCGCTTGGCGACAAAAAGTGAAGCCGGCACCGCAAGAAGAGCCCCAACCGCCGCTGCAATCGGAATCGCCCGCATATCCTGAAAGGCATTCAGGCTCGGCACCAACAGCACGACCATGATCAGGATGCCCGCAAACGTGACTGACAAAATGGCCCAGATAAGAGCCGCGAGCTTCAGCATGATGTCCGATTCCCCAGATAGCCTGATATCATTATCATTCTATATCTTTCATTCCCGATGGGAAGCTTGACTTCGATCAACATCCCCAGCGTGTCATCGTCGCAGCCCCGTTGGCGCGAGGCATTCTTGGCACTATGTCTGTGCCATGGTGAGATGGGCCCCGGCCGGACCCATATGCTCGCCACCCCGCATGACAGGATTTCACGCCATGAGCCAGTTCTGGGATGAGCGCTACAGGCGCGATGATTATCTGTTTGGCACGGAGCCGAATGCCTTTCTGGCCCGGCAGGCCGAATGGCTGAAGCCCTATGGGCAGGCCGGTGGACGCACGCTCGCCATCGCCGATGGCGAGGGACGCAACGGGATATGGCTGGCCGAACAGGGGCTGGATGTCCATTCTGTGGACAGTTCCGTGGTGGCGCTGGAAAAGGCCCGCAAACTGGCAGAAGCGCGCGACGTGATGCTGGAGCTTGAACAGGTCGATCTTGTCACATGGCTCTGGCCGGAAGCCACCTATGATGTGATCGTCGGTATTTTCATCCAGTTTCTGCCACCAGACCAGCGCAGCCAGATGTTCTCACAGATCCGCAAATCCCTTAGGCCCGGCGGCCTGCTTCTGCTGGAAGGATACAGCCCCAGACAGGTAGAGCTCGGCACGGGCGGCCCCTCCGCCGTGGAAAATCTCTACACGGAAGACCTGCTGCACGAGGCATTCAACGGCTTCGAATTTCTGAAGCTGGAAAGCTATGAGGCAAACATCGCAGAAGGCACCGCGCATAAGGGCCCTTCTGCATTGATTGACCTTGTGGCGCGCAAACCTGCCGCCTGAGCAACCAGATCTGCGCCTTGCCCAAACAAAAGGCCCTCCCGCCGGGAGGGCCTTTTTCATTCACACCGGCGGCGCAAAATTGAAGCCGATGCCGATCCGGTTCCAGGCATTGATGGTGGCGATAGCCACCGTGAGATGCACCGCCTCTTCCTGAGAGAAAAGCTCGCGCAGGGCCTCCCAGTCTTCTTCCGGGGCCAGTTCACCTTCCAGTACGGTCAGCCCTTCCGCATAAGCCAGAGCCGCCTGCTCGCGCTCTGAAAACAGGCTGATTTCCGGCCAGACGGAGAGCAGATCCAGCTTGTCCTGCGGCACGCCAGCCTTGCGGGCCATATCCAGATGGAATTTGAGGCAGAAGACGCAGCCATTGATCTGCGAGACGCGCACCTTCACCAGTTCAGTCAGCGCCTTGTCGAGGCCGGTAGCGTCCACCGCCTTTGTCAGCCCGGCAAGGCTGGCGTAGACCTCGGGCGCACCCTCCACAAATTCCTTGTAGGTCGGCAGTTCGAAAATCTCAGATTCAGACATGATGCACTCCTGCGGCGTCAGCTTTTGAGCCGGTAGCCGGTACGGAAGATCCACGACACAATGCCGAGGCAAACGACGAGGAAGACCAGCGTCATGCCGAAGCTGACGCCCATGGAAATGTCGGACGTGCCGAAGAAGCTCCACCGGAAGCCCGACACCAGATAAACCACCGGATTGAACAGCGAGATGGTGCGCCACACCGGCGGCAGCATGTCGATGGAATAGAAGGTGCCACCCAGAAATGTCAGCGGCATGACCACCAGCATCGGCACCACTTGCAGACGTTCAAACCCATCAGCCCAAATGCCGAGGATGAAGCCGAACAGCGCGAATGTCACCGCTGTCAGCACCAGAAAGCCCAGCATGAAGGCCGGATGCAGGATCTGCAACGGCACGAACAATGAAGCCGTGCCCAGAATGATGAGCCCCACCACCACGGATTTCGTCGCCGCTGCCCCCACATAGCCGGCCACAATCTCGAACGGAGAGACCGGCGCGGAGAGCACCTCATAAATGGTGCCGCTGAAACGCGGGAAATAGATGGCGAAAGAGGCGTTGGCGATGGACTGGGTCAGCAGCGTCATCATCATCAGGCCGGGCACAATGAAGGCACCATAGGGCACGCCTTCAATATCCTGCATACGCCCGCCAATGGCTGAGCCGAACACCACGAAATACAACGCAGTAGAGAGCACAGGCGAGATAATGCTCTGGCCCACCGTGCGCAGGGCGCGCGCCATCTCGAAACGGTAAATGGCTGCAATAGCATAAAGATTCACGACGCGGGCCTCACCAGACTCACGAAAATATCTTCAAGCGAACTCTGCTCTGTGTGCAGGTCGTCGAAGGCGATGCCCTCTGCGGAAAGGGTGGCCAGAAGCGCAGCAAGCGCCGCCCCCGGCGAACCTTCCGCCTGGCGTGTATCATAGACATAGGACAAGGCGCGCCCGCCTTCCTCCAGCACCATGCCATGGGCCGCCAGCGTGGCCGGCAGCTCCGCCAAAGGCTCGGAAAGCTCCACCGACAGGCGCTTCTGGCCCATCTTGCGCATCAGCTCCACCTTGTCCTCGACCAGAATGAGTTCACCCTGGCTGATGACCCCCACCCGATCAGCCATTTCCTCGGCCTCTTCGATATAATGGGTGGTGAGAATAATGGTGGTGCCCGCCTCGCGCAGCTTGCGCACCAGCTCCCACATATCGCGGCGCAGTTCCACATCCACGCCGGCAGAGGGCTCATCGAGGAACAGCACCTCCGGCTCATGGGCCAGCGCCTTGGCAATCAGCACACGCCGCTTCATGCCGCCGGAGAGCGTGCGGATGCGCGCATCCCTCTTCTCCCACAAAGAAAGCGCCCGCAGCACTTTTTCGATATGGGCCGGGTTCGGGCTTTTACCGAACAGGCCGCGTGAAAAACTGGTGGTCGCCCACACGGTTTCAAATGCGTCCGTGGTCAGTTCCTGCGGCACAAGGCCAATGCGGCTGCGAGCGGCGCGATAGGCCTTGACCGTATCGTGACCCGCTACGCTCACCGTGCCACCGCTGGCATTCACCAGCCCGCATATAATGGAAATCAGCGTGGTCTTGCCTGCCCCATTAGGACCGAGCAGCGCGAAAATTTCTCCGCGGCGAATATCCAGATTGACGCCCTTCAGGGCATGGTGACCTGTCTTGTAGGTCTTTGACAGATTGCGAACGGACAGAACCGTTTCGCACTCCGGCGGGGCAGCGTCTGGGTGCATGAAAGCCCTCCGGCAAGGAGTGTGGTGCGCAGAAAGACTGCGACTTCTGGGCGAGCCTTATAGGGCAGATTCCACCCCGGAGAAAACGCCACCGATCATCACCAAACGCCACAGTCTGCCGACCCCCTTTACCTGAAACCCCACAAAAACCGGAAAGCCAGAACAACACTCGCCGCATTCGCGTGACATTATAGCAGGATACACGCACTATAATACCGCCATACAAGCCCGACCCCAATGAGCAACACATAAAAAAGCCCCCGCACAAGCAGGGGCTTTCTGTCTTTCAAGGAGAACCCGGTTCAGGCAACCATCACGCACCCTGAATGGCGCTGAGTTTCCAGGGGCCGCGATTCTCCCGCACGAAGGTCCACAGCTCTGTACTTTCACCCGGCTGATCCTGATCGCCGGAGATGTAAGCACCGCTGTTGCGATCCACCATCCGGTCAAAGCTGGCAAAACGCATGGCCACAGTGGCGTATTCGCGCCCATCCTCACGCCAGGCTTCCGAAAGGTCACCCTGCAACAGCTTCACATCAGACACCACATTGCGATGGCCCTGCTCGGCATTCTGCCGCATCTCATCCGAGAAATACGAGAAGACCTCATCCGTGGTGTGCTCGCGAAGCGCGCCCTGATCTTCCCGCCCGAAGGCCGTAAGAATGGTGGCGAGCAGTTTCTCGAACTGATCGAAATCTCCACCCGACAGGCCGATTTCATCCGGCTGGGCGGGGTTGCGACGCGGCGCGGCGGAAGCCCCGGACGCACCAGTACCAAGACCCGATCCCAAACCGGCTCCCAAACCGGCTCCCATGCCATGGCCCGGACGGCGCCCCAGCCCGCCAAGAGCGGAACCAAGACCAGAGCCTGCTCCAGTGCCCATTCCGCCGGAAGCATCCCCTCCGGCCGCACGCGCCATGCCTGAAGGCCGGCCACCCGCCGCCGCAGGCTGCGGACGACGCAAAAAGCGCATCACCAGCATCACCACCAGCGCGATCAGCAGACCCTGCACCAAAAGGCCGAACAGACCGGCCAGCCCGCCAAGGCCCTGCCCCATCAGCAGGCCAATCAGGCCGCCAATCAGCATGCCCCGCATCAGCCCGCCCATGAGGCCACCACCAAACATGGAGGAGCGGCCCGCCTGGCGCGCACCTGCGGCCCGGTTCTGCTGGCTCTGCATGCCCGGCTGCTGCGTGGTGCTGCGCTGAACCGGAGCCACATTCTGCGGCGCGGTCGGCGTTGTGCGCGGAGCCTGAAAAGTACGGGCGCCACGGCTTCCAAATGAGCCGCCACGTCGCGCCTCCGCATGGTCAACACCGACCAGCATCACCGCGCTGACAATGGCGAACATCGCCAGAAACCACCTGCTGCGTCCCATACTCTCCTCCACATCAGCCCGGAGCGGCGCAAAGCTCTGCCCGAGACCATGACCTTACGGCAACGCATCGTTTTATGGCGCATCACTCTGGCGATTGCGAGGCCAAAATGCCCAAAGCCGACCGATACCCTTCTGCATACGCACAAAACTGGCCCATCATGCAAACGGGCACCCGAAGGTGCCCGTCATAAAGCGCCTGAGGCGCGGAATAAGCTTCAACTCTGCGCATCACATCGCAGCAATCCGCTCACTCCTCGTCTTCGCTCTCATTCTTGCGAGAGCCGCCCAGCTTGGCAAAGACGGTTTCCAGATCCAGGGATTCACGGCCCGGACGGCGGTCCATATCGTGATCCGTCTCGTCATGGGTCGTGACATCAGCAGAGAGCAGCGTGCCACCGCGATCTTCTTCCGCCAGCGCGGCCGGCCGGTCCTTGGCGGCGCGCTGCACTTCAAGATCAAGATCAATCTGGCTGCACAGCCCCAGCGTCACCGGGTCCATCGGGGAAAGCTGGGCAGAATTCCAGTGGGTCCGCTCACGGATGGATTCGATGGTATTCTTGGTGGTGCCCACCAGACGGATGATCTGCGCATCCTTCAGTTCCGGATGGTTGCGCAGCAGCCACAAAATGGCGTTGGGCCGATCCTGCCGGCGGGAGACGGGCGTATAGCGCGGGCCGCGACGCTTTTTCTGCTCCGGCAGGCGTACCTTCGGCTCCAGCAGCTTCAGCTTGCGGCCGGCATTCTTCTCGGCCAGAGTGATTTCATCACGGGAGAGCTGGCCGGAGGCGATGGGGTCCAGCCCCTTGATGCCCTGCGCCACTTCACCATCCGCAATGCCCTTCACCTCCAGCGGGTGCAGCTTGCAGAATTCACCGATCTGCTCGAATGTGAGAGCCGTATTGTCCACCAGCCAGACAGCGGTGGCCTTGGGCATCAGGGGTGTATTCGACATGTCGGCCTCTGAGGCTTGTTGAAGGAAACGCCACATCACTGATGTTGGGCGTCATTGAGATATGCGAGTTCGCTGCGTCGCCTCCTTCCGGGAGGCGGCCCGCGCAACACATCGCGATGTCCGGGATAGAACCAGCATAATCCCGGATGCTGTCACATGCAATCTTACCATGTCATCTTACTTGGCATATCCCTCTTGTCCGATCCGTCGCCACCCCGCCGCAAGAGCCCGTGGCTTGACAGGCAAGACCTGAGCGCCCCATCTGCTAGAGCACCCAGAACGGATTTCAGCCATGACCGCCGCAGATCACGCCGCCAAGCCGCCCCTTCGCATTTTGCTGTGCGCGCCACGCGGATTCTGCGCAGGCGTCGTGCGGGCCATTGATGCTGTGGAAGAAGCGCTGCGCCGCTATGGCGCGCCGGTTTATGTGCGTCACGAGATCGTACACAACAAATTCGTGGTGGACAGCCTGAAGCGCAAGGGCGCCATCTTCGTGGAAGAGTTGGACGAGGTGCCGGATACGCAGGCCCCTGTCATTTTTTCCGCCCATGGGGTGGCGAAATCCGTGCCGGAGCACGCCTCCCGGCGCAATCTCTTCGCCATCGACGCCACCTGCCCGCTGGTGACAAAAGTGCATCGCGAGGCTGAAATCCACCATCGCAAGGGCCGGCACATTCTGCTGATCGGCCATAATGGCCACCCGGAAGTGGTGGGCACCATGGGCCAGTTGCCTCCCGGCGCAATCACCCTGGTGGAAACGCCGGAAGATGCACGCGCCATCACCCCGCCTGAAGGCGCGGAACTGGCTTATGTGACCCAGACCACCCTTTCCGTGGACGATACGGCGGAGATGATCGCCATTCTGCGGGAGCGGTTCAGCAATCTGGCCGCCCCCCACAAGGAAGATATCTGCTACGCCACCACCAACCGCCAGGAGGCCGTCAAGCAGGTCGCTCCGCAGGTGGATGCGATGATTGTGGTGGGCGCGCCCAACTCCTCCAATTCCCAGCGCCTGCGCGAAGCGGCCGAGCGGGCCGGCTGTCCGCGTGCCCTGCTGGTGCAGCGCGCGGCCGAAATCGACTGGTCGCAATTTGCGAATATCACCCGGCTGGGCATCACAGCCGGCGCATCCGCCCCCGAGGTTTTGGTGGATGAAATCATCGCCGCATTCTCTGAACAATTTGAAGTTGCAGTTGAAATTGCAACAACAGCGGAAGAAAAGGTATTCTTCCCCCTGCCCCGCGTGCTGCGCTCCGACGCGGCGGAGTAATCCATTGGCCGTTTATACTGATCTTTCCGCCACCCAGATTGCGGATTTCATCGCCGATTATGATATCGGCGCCCTCACCTCCTTTCACGGTATTGCCGAAGGGGTGGAGAATTCCAACTTCCTGATCCAGACCACGCAGGCCAACTTCATCCTCACCCTCTATGAAAAGCGGGTAGAGCGGGATGACCTGCCCTTCTTCATCGGCCTCATGCAGCATCTGGCGCAGTGCGGCATGTCCTGCCCGCAGCCTGTAGCTACGCGCGCAGGGCAGATGCTGGGAGAGCTGGAGGGACGACCTGCCGCAATCGTCACCTTCCTGCCCGGCCTGTCCGTGCGCCGGCCCTCCGTGCATCATTGTGCGGAACTGGGGCGCGGGCTGGCCCAGTTGCATCTGGCCGGGGCGGATTTCACCATGCGCAGACCCAATGCGCTTTCTGTCGCAGGCTGGAAGCCTCTGGCACAGGCGACCCATGCGCAGGCCGACAGTGTCGCCCCCGGCCTGGCCACCACCATTGCCGATGAACTTCAGTTTCTGGAACAGTCCTGGCCACAGGACCTGCCCGAAGGCGTGATCCACGCGGATCTGTTTCCCGATAACGCCTTTTTCCTGAATGATCGCCTCTCCGGCATCATTGATTTCTACTTCGCCTGCACCGATGCGCTGGCCTACGACATGGCCATTTGCCTGAATGCCTGGTGTTTCGAGGCCGATGGCGCGTTCAACATCACCAAGGGCCGCGCCATGCTTGCGGCCTATCAGGACGTGCGCCCCTTCAGTGCGGCGGAACAGGCGGCCCTGCCGGTGCTGGCCCGCGGCGCGGCACTGCGCTTTCTGCTGACCCGGCTGCTGGACTGGCTGAATGTGCCGCCCGGCGCTCTGGTGCGCCCGAAAGACCCTCTGGAATATCTGCGAAAGCTGCGGTTCCATCGTGCAGTTGAAACCGTGCGCGATTATGGGCTGGTGGCATGAAACAGGTTGAGATTTTTACGGATGGCGCCTGTTCCGGCAATCCCGGCCCCGGCGGCTGGGGCGCGATTTTGCGTTTTGGTGCGCATGAGAAGGAAATGAAGGGCGGCGAGGCGGAGACCACCAATAACCGCATGGAGATGACCGCCTCCATCCGCGCGCTGGAAGCACTGAAAGAGCCTTGCAGCGTGGACCTGCACACCGACAGCGAATATTTACGCAACGGCGTGACCAAGTGGATGCATGGCTGGAAGCGCAATGGCTGGCGCACAGCCGCGAAGAAACCCGTAAAAAATCAGGATTTGTGGGAAGCGCTGGATGCTGCCCTGCAACGCCATGATGTGCGCTGGCACTGGGTGAAGGGCCATGCCGGCCACCCGGAAAATGAGCGGGCAGATGAACTGGCCCGCAATGGCATGGCCCCCTTCAAATCCTCCCGCAACGGTGCTGAAGCCTTCGCCTGAGGCGCGCGAACCTGTTTCAGCGCCTCTCCTTCGCATCTGTTCTCGACAGAAAACAACAGCCCGCCACGGCCAGAAACCGGAGCGGGCTGAAATGTTTCATACACCCAGAATGCAGCGCCATACGCGGCTTATGCCCTGCACCCCGACCGACCAGGGTCAGGAGGGGCGTTGAGACCCCGCGCAGGCTTGAGCAAGGGCCCATGAAGAAAATCACGGGCCTTTACTATCATTTGCCACGCTTGAAATTGCTCCAGGTCCGGGTAATCACCCGCTGCAACTTCGGATCATTCGTCGTCACAACGAACAACTTGTCGAAGGTTTCCTGATCGGGGTAAATTCCAGGATTATCAAGGATTTGCGGCTCGATATATTTCTTCGCCCCCAGATTGCCACTGGCATAGGAGAGGAAGTTCACATTCTTGGCCGCCACTTCCGGGCGCATCATGTAATTGATGAAGGCCAGCGCTTCATCCACATGCTCGGCATCCTGTGGGATGGCGAAGTTGTCGAACCACATCAGCGCACCTTCACGCGGGATCGCATAGGCGATCTCCACCGCTTCGGTTCCGGTCTTCTCGGCTGCTTCCTCGGCCCTGTCGCGCGCCTGGAACACATCCCCGGACCAACCCACGGCGAGGCAGATGTCACCGCGCGCCAGACCATTGATATAGCCCGAGGAATCGAACTTCTTGATATAGGGCCGAATGGTCGCGAGCAGTTCGCCGGCCTTGCGGATATCATCCGGGTTCTTTGAATCCGGGTCCAGCCCCAGATATTTCATGGCGGCGGGAATAAGCTCTTCCGGCCCGTCCGGCACATAGACCCCGCAATCGGCCAGCTTGGAGAGAATTTCCGGCTTGAAAATCACATCCCATGTATTCATGGGCTGGTCGCCCAAGCGGTCCTTCACCTTCTCGACATTATATCCAATGCCGGTGGTGCCCCACATATAATTGACCGAATATTTGTTGCCCGGATCATACACTTCCAGACGCTTGTCAATTTCCGGCCAGGCATATTTCAGGTTCGGAAGCTTGCTCTTGTCCAGAGGCATGAAGACGCCGGCCTGAATCTGCCGCTGCATGAAGGAGCCCGTGGGCACCACCACATCATAGCCCGTCTTGCCGGCCAGCAGCTTGGTTTCCAGCGCCTCGTTGGAATCGAACACGTCGTAGCGGACCTTGATGCCCGTTTCCTTCGTGAAGGCTTCCAGCACGTCCTTGTCGATATAATCCGACCAGTTGAAGACGTTGACGACCTTCTCCTGCGCCATGGCCGGAGCGCAGAACAGCGCAACGCCGCCCATGAACACCCCAAGCCCGACGGCAAGCTTTGTGAAACTGTGCTGCATCCTGTCCGCTCCCCTGCATCTGTCCATTCTGCCGCGCACCACAGGCGGCCCTCAGACCGGCCCGTATCTGGCACGCAACTTCCGGTGTGATGTCACATATCCTGAACCATTGTCCTGCCGAATGATGACACGAAAACAGCGCAGGCCCGTCAATTCACATGTTTCGCGAAGCCTTCATCCACCCTTCCTGCAGGCGGGCGAACAAGCGCCGCGGAAGCAAGGGCTGCCCTATCCCCGCTCCACCGGAAAGCCAGCCTCGCGCCAGGCGATAATGCCACCCATCATATGCTCTTCCAGCGGCAGGCCAAAATGCTGGGCAATGGCGGCGGCGCGCTGCGAGCGCTGGCCGGAGCGGCAGGAAAACACCAACCGCTTGCCCTGGGTATCCGGCAAAGCCCGCACATCAAAGGCGCTGAGCGAGAGCGCAATGGCACCGGGAATGCTCTCGGCCTGAATTTCCTGCGGTTCGCGCACATCGACCAATATGATGGCGCCATCTTCCATGCCCTGGCGCACTTCGGCCGGGGTCAGATGCACAATGGTTCCGCCAAAGGGGTTGGGCTGACTCATTTTCTCACTTCCACGCAAAGGGGCAAGAACTCTGCCCCAGCACCTGTTGCGGTGCAAGGGCTGGTGAAGACCTGGCCGGACCTGAGGCAAAAGACGTGGAAAGGGGCTGCATGTGCCGCCAGCTCTGCTAGATTGCACGCACGATGTCTCACGCTTTTTCCTCCCCCCTCCCTGATCTTGAAACGCTGCGCACGGGTGGCAAGCGGGCCGTGGCCCGTGCGCTGGCCGCCGTGGAAACGGCGCGGGGCACCTGCGAGCTGGTGGCGCTTCTGGATGCCGCCGCACGTGCCGCGCGCGCCCATGTTCTGGGCCTCACCGGACCGCCCGGCGTTGGCAAATCCACCCTCACCAATGCGCTGGTGCAGCGTGCCCGCAAAGCCGGGCAAACCGTGGCCGTGCTGGCGGTGGACCCCTCCTCGCGGCGCACCGGCGGCGCCTTGCTGGGAGACCGCGCCCGCATCCAGACAGACCCGGAAGATCGCGGCATTTTCGTGCGCTCCATGGCCGCGCGGGACCGGCTGGGCGGCCTTTCCGATGATGCCATTGCAGCCGTGGTGCTGCTGCGCGCCGTGTATGATCTGGTGATCGTGGAAACCGTCGGCGTTGGCCAGTCGGAGGCCGATATTTCGCTGGTGGCCGATACGGTCGTGCTGTGCATTCAACCGGCCTCTGGCGATAGCCTGCAATTCATGAAGGCCGGCGTGATGGAACTGCCGGATATCATCGTCGTCACCAAGGCTGATATGGCGGAAGTGGCCCGGCGCGCGGCTTCTGAAGTGGCTGGCGCGATCTCTCTTTCCGGGGGAGATGACCAGAGCGGCTGGAAAGTGCCCGTCATCCGCCTCTCTGCCACAACCGGAGAGGGGCTTGAAGCCTTTGATGAAGCCGTCTCATCTCACCTGGCCCATGTTGCTCCGGGCGGCGCGGGCGATGCGCGCACGGCCCGGCGCACCGAGCAGGAAGGCAAATGGGTGGAAGAAGCCATAAAGGTTCGCTTTGGTACCCATGGCCTTGGTCTGGCGCGTAAAATCGCGCTGACAGAAGGCTTCGCGCCGTATGGGCCCTTCGCTCGCGAAGCAGAATTGGTGCGCCGGTTAACCTCCGGGCAATACTGATTGGACAATGCTCTTGCCTGTCTCCCGCTGGCTACAGCCGGCCGGGGGCAGAGCAAAGGGCAGAGTTATGGTTGTATCGCACCTCTGGCATCGCAAGCTGCGCCTGCTTGCCACCGCAACGCTCCTCAGCAGTGCGTGCCTACCGGCATGGGGCGGCACCAGAGACCCAGCCATGCCTTCTGCCATGCGCCCGGCCAGCGAGGTGCAAGCCAGCCGAGTGCAAGCCAGCCTGCAACAGGAGGGGCAGGAAAGCCACCTTTCACGGCTACTGCCCTCTTCCCTCGCCTCCCCGCTCGCCTCCCCCATGCGCACGCTGAAAGTGGCGACGCTGGATCTGCCCCGCCCGGTGGGCACCCGCACCGGCATGCCGGGCATTGATACATTCGCGGCATCTGAAGACCCGGATGATGTCGCCCCCCTGCCTTCGCCCTCCATCTTTGTAGCCTCCGGCGAAGCCTTCCAGACCGGGCCGAGCGAAAACCGGGATGCCTTTCTGGGGCTGGCGCTGGATCTGGCGCTGGAACTGCCGATCATCACCGCCGATGGTGCGGACCTAGCCGCCAGCTATGGCGCGCTTGCCGAGCGGCTGGGCGGCAGCCTGCCTTTTGGCTCATCCCAGTTCTTTCCGGGGGATGCCGCCTCCGCCAAGCTTCTGCCGGAAGGTGGCTTGCCCCTGCCCTTACCCGCTGGGGCGCGTGCGCCTCAGTCCGGTGAAGTTGCTCCCCTTTCTCCGGCGGAGCTGTCACAGGCTATCATGTCCACCCAGCAGGCGCTGTCTGAAGAACCTTTCATCACCAGCAGCGAAACCCCGCTCTATCATGATCCGAAAGCGATTTTCGGCAGCGACCCGGATATGTTTCCTGCGCTCGCTTTTGAATATCAGGATCTGGCGGATCATGGCCTCGTGCCCCTGCCTTTGCCACGCCCGGCAGATATTCCAGCCCTTTCACCGGCGCATCTGGCCCGTACGGAAGGCGGCATCTGGCCCTCACCGGCGGATCGGCTGGGGCTGAAGACCGCGAAGCTGGCCAAGGCCCGCAAATGCCTGGCTGAAGCCATCTATTTTGAAAGCCGGGGAGAACCCAAACGCGGACAGATTGCGGTCGCCCAGGTTATCGTCAACCGGGTCTTCTCCGGCTATTACCCGGCGGATATTTGCGGCACGGTTTACCAGAATGCGCACCGGCACCTCTCCTGCCAGTTCACCTTCGCCTGCGACAATGTGAAGGATGTGATCCGCGAGCCTGAGATGTGGACGCAGGCAAACGACATTGCCGCCGACATGCTGAATGGCAAGTTGTGGCTGGAAAGCGTGGGCCGCGCCACACATTACCATGCCCATTGGGTTCATCCGCGCTGGGTGCGGGAGATGCGCAAGCTGGATCGCATCGGCGTGCACACTTTCTATCGCCCGCGCCGCTGGAGCAGCTAAGCGCCCCCTTCCTTGGCACGAGCAATGAAAAAGGCGATGCAGTAAAGCTGCATCGCCTTTTATGTATTCCGTCATGCTTGCCAAGGCCGCGCCATGCACGGCGATGCTTCACCGGGCAGCTCTGTTCGGGCTACCCGGTGTGCGCATCACATCACTTCTCAGCGGTCTGGGCTTCCACCACGGCCACAGCCGTCATGTTGGCCACGCCACGCGCCGTGGTAGTGGGGCTGAGAATATGCACCGGCTTCGCGGTCCCCATCAAAATGGGACCCACCGGCAGGGCATCGCCCAGCACCTTCAGCATGTTGTAGGCGATATCGGCGGCGTCCAGATCCGGCATCACCAGCACATTGGCCACGCCCGTCAGGCGGGAATCCGGCAGAGCGCGCTTGCGGATTTCTTCCACCAGAGCGGCATCGGCCTGCATCTCGCCATCCACTTCCAGATCGGGCGCACGGTGGCGCACGATGGAGAGCGCTTCGCGCATACGGATGGTGGAAGCGGTTTCGTGGCTGCCGAAGTTGGAATGCGACAGCAGCGCCACGCGCGGCTCCAGCCCCAGACGACGCACATGGGTCGCGGCCTGAATGGTCATCGCCGCCAGCTCTTCCGGAGAGGGCTCAGACTGGATCTGCGTATCGCAGATAAAGAAATTACCCTTCTGGGTAATGAGCAGGGACAGCGCCGCCAGACGCTTCACACCCGGCGCACGGCCAATAATATCCCGCACATGGCGCAGATGACGGGTGAAGCGGCCTTCAATGCCGCACAGCATGGCATCAGCCTCACCCCGACGCAGCGCCAGCGCGGCGATGACGGTGGGGTTGGTGCGCACCAGTGTGCGAGCGGCATCCGGCGTAATGCCACGACGGCCCGCAGCCTCCACATAATCGCGCACATAATCGCGATAACGCGGATCATCTTCCGGGTTGATGAGCTCGAAATCCCGACCCGGCTGGATGGACAGCCCGAAGCGCTTGATCCGCGCTTCCACCACGCTGGGGCGCGCCACCAGCATGGGCTGGGCAATACCCTCTTCCACCACGGCCTGAACGGCACGCAACACGCGCTCGTCCTCGCCCTCGGCATAGATTACGCGCTTCTTGTCCTGCTTCGCACGAGCGAAAAGCGGACGCATGATGAAGCTGGAACGGAACATGAAGTCGTCCAGCTTGCCCATATAGGCGTCGAAATCCTCAATCGGCCGGGAGGCGACGCCAGTATCCATGGCCGCCTTCGCCACTGCCGGCGCAATGCGCATGATGAGGCGCGGATCGAAGGGCGAAGGAATGAGGGATTCGGCACCGAAGGTCCGGGCTTCGCCGCCATAGGCGCGCGCCACCACATCAGAGGGCGCCTCACGCGCGAGGGCGGCGATGGCTTCCACCGCGGCCATCTTCATCTCGGAGTTGATGTCAGTTGCGCCGACATCAAGAGCCCCGCGGAAGATGTAGGGGAAGCACAGAACGTTATTGACCTGATTCGGATAATCCGAACGGCCGGTGCAGATCAGCGCATCGGGACGGGCCTCGCGCGCTTCTTCCGGCATGATTTCCGGCGTGGGGTTCGCCAGCGCCAGAATCAGCGGGTTCGGCGCCATCTTCTTCACCATGTCCGGCTTCAGAACACCGGCGGCCGAAAGGCCGAGGAAGATGTGCGCGCCATCCATCACGTCATCAAGCGTGCGCAGATCGGTCTTCTTCTGGGCGAACTCGGCCTTGTAGGGGTCCATGGAGGCGTTACGCCCGTCATGGATGAGGCCCTTGAGGTCGCAGACCCAGATATTTTCCTTCTTCGCGCCCAGCTTCACCAGCAGGTTGAGGCAGGCCAGAGCCGCCGCGCCCGCACCGGAGGCGACGATCTTCACATCCTCGATATTGCGGTTGCCGATTTCCAGCGCATTGCGCACGGCCGCACCGACGATGATGGCCGTACCATGCTGGTCATCATGGAAGACCGGAATCTTCATCTTGGCGCGGAGCTGCTTCTCCACCTCAAAGCATTCCGGCGCCTTGATATCTTCCAGATTGATGCCGCCAAAGGTCGGCTCAAGCGCGCTGATGACATCCACCATGCGATCCACGGTGGGGGCGTCGATTTCGATGTCGAACACATCAATACCGGCGAATTTCTTGAACAGGACGGCCTTGCCTTCCATCACCGGCTTGCCGGCCAGAGGGCCGATATTGCCGAGGCCAAGAACAGCCGTGCCGTTGGAAACCACCGCAACGAGATTGCCGCGCGAGGTCAGCTCGGCGGCCTGCATCGGATCTTCCTCGATGGCCTCACATGCCGCAGCCACGCCCGGCGAATAGGCCAGCGCCAGATCCCGCTGGTTTCCAAGAGGTTTGGTCGCCTTGATTTCCAGCTTACCCGGACGTGGAAAGCGATGGTAATAAAGTGCCCCTGAACGCAGATCATCAGAAATATTAGACGCCATACCCTCCCCCAACTTTCTCTCGTTTGCGCATCAGGGCAAAACCTGCTGATAGGTGTCTCTGCTTGTAGCGCATGTCACCGTGCAAGGTGAACTCTGAGCTATGTGCGCCCAGCATATTTGACCTGCGCGTCCCCGCCATCTCCCAACGAGGCTTGCACATGAAAAAAATCGTTATCGGCATCGGCGTGGTGGTGGTTCTCGCCATTGCCGGCGGCACCGGGCTGGACCTCTGGCTCAAACAACGCGTCCACTCCGAAGTCGAACAGAGCTTCTCGACCCTGCGGGCCAGTGGTGTCGAGGCGGAGTTTGCCGCGACGGGGTTCAATACGCTGGACCGCAGGGTGACAATCGACAATGTGCGTATTGCTTCACACAATGGCAATTCCGTGCTCACGGTGAAAAATCTCACCATGCACATTGCTGCACCGCCGCAAGACGGGCGCCTGAAAGCCGATGACGCTGTGCTCACCGGCATCACCCTCACCTTGAAGGATGAGGCGGCAGGTGGCGGACAGATGGTCTATTCCATTCCCGACATGACATTGCGCGGCTATGAAGGCCCCTTGTCACTGCTGGCTTCTGACCAGCATGAAGGCCCCTATGCCGCATTGCGTCTGGTGCTGCGCCAACTGGCCACGCTGAAGGCGGATGAGGTGAAGATTCCGCTGGTCACCGCGCTGTTCGCACCTGCACCCAAAGCAGCCGAGCCGGTGCGCGTGGAAAGTGTGCTGCACAATCTGACCCTTGAAAATCTTGTGGATGGCAAGGCCAAACGCCTCACACTGGCGCGTTCGCGCATCACTTCGGCCAATTTGCCCGGCCCGCAGGACAGCAACCAGGAAACCGGCGCACCTTCCATCAGCGAGCTGAAGGAGATGGTGATCCATGATATCGACACCGCCCCCATTCTGGCCGCCACTGCGATGACGCCCGATGCCGGAGAGAAGCCCTATGGGCAGCTCTTCCGCCTGCTGGAAACAGGCCCGCACACGCTGACGGAAGAAGACAGCACCGCCAGCATCAGCGCCCTACAGATTGAAAAATTCGGCATTCACCCCTCCGCCTTTGCCGCAGACAAGGTGGAAGCTTTCAACAAGCTGAAGCTGAAAGGCTCCTCTCTCTCCCTGGAAGAGGGACGGCAGATGCTGGCCCTTTCAATCGGATTGATCGAGGCAGTCAGCTTCTCCCGCCTGACCCTTTCCGATCTGGACAACCGTGACAGCCTCAGCTCGGACCAGATTGGCGTCCTTGAGCTGAAAGGGCTCTCCAGCGGCGTGCTCGCCAGCCTTGAATTGCGCCAATCCCGCAATACAGACCAAAGCGATATCATTGAGCTGGATCGGCTGGCTCTCAGCCAGCTTGATATTTCAGCCCTTGTGCGGGCCAATGAGCTGGCCGATGACGCCCCCGCCGAAGCCGGGCTGCTGATGTTCCGCATTTTCTCCGGATTTGAGCTGAACAAGCTGAAAATTCAGGATGCCCCCGAACAGCCCCAAGCGGAAAATGCCGATAACACCCCCGCCGTACAGGATGAGGACACCCCGCAGACCGCCGCCACCACCCCGGACGAGCCCCTGCAACTGGAGAAGCTCTCCGTTTCCTGGGGCGATCTTCTGGAAGGTGCTCCAACCCGTGTGAACCTTCAGCTTTCCGGCCTTTCCCTTCCGCTTGATGATGAGGAGGAGGACATTCCGCCCTTCAACCTCATGGCCAATGCCGGTTATACGCACGCCATTGTCGGCACGAGCCTGAACCTGGCCTACGATCAAACCTCGGAAACACTCACCCTGGCCCCGCTTGAAGCAGCCGTGAAGGATGCCCTGACAGCCCGCATTGAGGTGCGCATGGGCAATGTGCCCAAAACGGTCTTCACAGAAGATGATGCGCTGGAAGAAAGCATGGCCACCTTCACCGCTGGCCCCGCCACTCTCACCCTGACCAATCAGGGCATTGTGGAAATGATGCTGAAGCAGAAGGCGAAAGAAGCCGGCGTGAGTGAGGAGGAGTATCGCGAAATTGTCGTGGGCATTATCCAGGAGGTCAGCCAGCCTTATGCTGGAGTGCCGGATGTGGGCAATGTGGTGCAGGCGCTCATCAGCTTTGTTCAAAACCCCGGCACGCTCACCTTGTCGATCACGCCAAAGGGCAAGCCCCTGCTGCTGACCCTGCTGGGCACCGATGATCTGGAAGCGCTGGCCCAGTCCTTCAAAATCCAGGCCAGGGCGGAACCGCGCGCCGAAGCCCGGCCCGCGGCGGCAAAGCCCGCCGGCCAGCCCTGATCCTTCTCCACAAACACAAAGGGCCGGCGCTCACCACGCCGGCCCTTTTCATGAAAACCTGTCTGGCTCAGCGCATGGCCTTTTCCACGGAGTCCAGATCAATCGCCTCCAGAAACATGCGCTTGTCCGCCTCGGAGGCCGAGCCTTCAATGGTGATATAGGCATCACCGCCCATCAACTGGATGGCGCCTTCGCGCGTCATCACAGCGGTGCGGCCCTGAAAACGAAACACCCGCCCCATGGCCCCAAGCATCTGCGCATTGGCGAACATTGGCGCCATCTGCGCCACCATGGGTGAGCCCGCAATAATCAGCACCCTCACATCTTCATCGCCTTTGCGATAATCCCGCCGGGCAATGAGCCCCCCGCCAAACATGGCGGCGGCGGCGGCATCGCTGCGGGTTTCCTCCTCGGTCCAGCCAGCAGGGGTCGCCGGCAGAAACTGCACCAGCTTGTCAGCACTGTGCTGGGCCAGAAGCTGCGCCGCGACATCAACCGCCTGCCGGCTTGCAGCCACATCGCCATCCGCATAAGCCTTCTGCGCCTCAGCAAGGGCATCGGAAATATCATCGGCCAGAGCGCTTTGCCCGGCACCCGTGAAGACAGCGGAAAAGGCCAGAAACGACATGGCCATACTGGTCGCAAGAAGGCGTTTCACGCGGCTCTCCTGTCTGGAACGAAGGTCAGCCGGCCCTGTGCCCGCCCCCTCAAGATTCATTATCGGGGCATGCGGCCAGACGCTCTGGCTGGAGGCCATGCAGCCAGCCACTCCCCTGAACCCCTCATCCCCGGCACCACAGTGCCGTAAGGACAGCGAAGCGACAAGACAAGCGCGCGCCTTCTTCCTGTTCACAAAATGGTGTTCTGAGCCTCTTCGAAATCCGTACGGAAATGACAGCGCCCCACATTCCGCCATGGAATGTGGGGCGCTGCTGTTTCATCATATTCAGGGCAGCAGAAAGCCGCCTCGTGAGCCTGACCAGAACCGAATCACGCCCCCCAATCACTCCGCCCCTATCACTTGGCTTGCGGAGCGACGCGGATATTCAGTTCACGCAGTTGCTGGGGGCTGGGAGCGGAGGGCGCGCCCATCAGCAGATCCTGCGCCTGCTGGTTCATGGGGAAGAGCGAAATCTCACGCAGGTTCGTCACGCCACACAGCAGCATCACGATGCGGTCCACACCAGCCGCCATGCCACCATGGGGCGGAGCGCCATACTGGAAGGCCCGATACATACCGCCAAAGCGATCAATCACGGTCTGCTCATCATAACCGGCCAGCTCGAAGGCCTTCACCATGGCTTCCGGCTTGTGGTTACGGATGCCGCCAGAGGCGATCTCATAGCCGTTGCAGGCGATATCATACTGGAAAGCCTTGATGGTGAGCGGGTCTTGCCCGTTCAACGCATCCAGCCCGCCCTGCGGCATGGAGAAGGGATTGTGCGAGAAATCGACCTTCTTCTCCTCTTCCGACCACTCATAGAAGGGGAAATCGACAATCCAGCACAGCTCGAAGCGCTCGGTGTCTATGAGGTTCAGCTCCTCACCCACACGGGTGCGTGCCGCACCGGCGAACTTCACGAACTTTTCCGGGTCACCCGCCACGAAGAAGGCCGCATCGCCATTCTTCAGGCCAAGCTGGGTGCGGATGGCGGCGGTGCGCTCGGGGCCGATATTCTTGGCCAGCGGGCCTGCGCCCTCACCATCCTCACGCCAGAAGATATAACCCAGGCCCGGCTGCCCCTCGCCCTGCGCCCAGCTATTCATGCGGTCGCAGAAAGCACGCGAACCGCCACCCGGCGCGGGGATGGCCCACACCTCATTCTTCTCCACCTCCAGCAGGCGAGCGAAGACCTTGAAGCCGGAATCGCGGAAGTGCTCGGAAACCTCCTGCATCACAACAGGGTTGCGCAGGTCCGGCTTGTCCGAGCCATATTTGCGCATGGCGTCAGCATAGGGAATGCGCGGCCAGTTCTGCGTCACCGGCTTGCCATTGGCGAATTCCTCGAACACGCCCGTGATGACCGGCTCCATCGCCGCGAAGATGTCTTCCTGCTCGACGAAGCTCATTTCCAGATCAAGCTGGTAGAACTCACCCGGCAGGCGATCGGCCCGCGGGTCTTCATCGCGGAAGCAGGGGGCGATCTGGAAGTAGCGGTCGAAGCCGCTCATCATCAGCAGTTGCTTATACTGCTGGGGAGCCTGCGGCAGCGCGTAGCAAGTGCCGGGATGCAGGCGTGAAGGCACCAGAAAGTCACGCGCGCCTTCCGGGGAAGAGGCCGTGAGAATCGGCGTCTGGAATTCGAAGAAGCCCTGTTCCTTCATGCGGCGACGCATGGAATCCACGATCGCGCCACGGGTCATGATATTGTTGTGCAGCTTCTCCCGACGCAGATCGAGGAAGCGGTATTTCAGGCGCGTTTCCTCGGGATAATCCACATCGCCGAACACCGGCAGAGGCAGTTCGGCCGCCGCGCCCAGCACTTCCAGTTCACGCGCATAGACTTCCACCGCGCCGGTGGGCAGGTCCGGGTTTTCCGTGCCTTCCGGGCGGGCGCGCACCTTGCCATCAATACGGATGACCCATTCGGAGCGCGCCTTCTCGGCGGCAGCGAAGGCCGGGCTGTCCGGGTCCACCACCACCTGGGTGAGGCCATAATGATCCCGCAGGTCGATGAACAGCACGCCACCATGGTCGCGAATGCGGTGACACCAGCCCGAAAGCCGAACTTCCGTGCCGATTTCAGCGGTTGTGAGCGCGCCGCAGGTATGGGAGCGGTAGCGGTGCATCGAAATGGCCCTTTCCAGGCTGAATGATATGGGACGCGGGGGCCCTGCCCCACCCGCGCACCCTTCGGCCCCGCCCCGCGCGGCATGGCGCGCTGAAGGTGACGGAGAAGGGTGACGAGCCCGGCTTCAACCCTGGCGCGCAAACAGGCGCGCCCCGGCGGAAGCTTCCACGCCAGACGCGGCGGGAAGGTGCACGCTCCCTGCCCCTTGTCAAGCGCACAGCCCCTCAGGCCCGCCAATCCGGCCCGCCTGCACACAATCTTCCCGTCTCTTCCGGCCTGCGCCCAGGCCTCAGCCCATGCACCGGCCTTTTCGGGCAAGCCTCTTACGAATCAGGCAGAATATGGGAGATGATCCTCAATTCAGCATTCACCAAGAGATACTCGCCCCCCTCACAGCCCTCCAGGAAAGAATACGCAGGGTTGTGAAACCGCACATCTGCCCCGCCTAATAATCGCTTCCGCCGGACGCCCGGCAGCAATATGGTCACCGCATGGACCCGATCACCACAACAGATGCACTCGCCACCGCCTGTGAGCGCCTGGCCCGCCACCCCTTCATTACCGTTGATACGGAATTCCTGCGGGAAACCACCTTCTGGCCCAAGCTGTGCCTTGTGCAGGTGGCTTCGCCCGAAGACGCCTTCCTGATCGACGCGCTGGCCGAAGGGCTGGACCTTGCCCCCTTCTACAAGCTGATGGGCAATGAGCGGGTGATGAAGGTGTTCCATGCCGGGCGACAGGATATCGAGATCATCTGGCATCAGGCCCATCTCATTCCCCACCCGGTGTTTGATACCCAGGTCGCAGCCATGGCGCTGGGTTATGGCGACAGCATCTCTTACGATCAGCTCGTGCAGCGCGTATGCGGGGAAAGCATCGACAAATCCTCCCGCTTCACGGATTGGTCGCGCCGGCCGCTCAGCAAGGCGCAGCTCAGCTACGCGCTGGCGGATGTCACCCATCTGCGGGATATCTACACCCGTCTCACCGCGGATCTTGAAAACCGCAACCGGGCGGAATGGGTAGGTGAGGAGATGCATGTTCTCACCTCTCCCGCCACCTATGAGCAGCACCCGGAAAAGGCATGGGAACGGCTGAAATCCCGCGCCCGTAAACCGCGTGATCTGGCGGTGCTGATGGAGGTTGCCGCCTGGCGCGAGCAGGAGGCGCAAAGCCGGGATCTGCCGCGCGGCCGCATCATCAAGGATGATGTGGTGGGGGAAATCGCCACCCAGCAGCCACAAACACCGGAAAAGCTGGCCGAGCTGCGTTCTCTGCCCAAGGGGTTCGAGCGCTCACGCTATGGCGAGGCTGTTCTGGAGGCGGTAAAGCGAGGCCTTGCCCGTGACACCAAAAACCTGCCCCGCATCGTGCGCGGCAAACCTTTGCCCAATGGTGCCAGCGCTACCATGGAGCTACTGAAGGTTCTGCTGCGCATGACGGCCGAGGAACATGACGTCGCGGCCAAGGTCATCGCCACAACGGATGATCTGGAACGCATCGCCGTGGATGACAACGCCGACGTGCCGGCCCTGAGCGGTTGGCGGCGTGAGTTATTCGGCGAAAAGGCGCTGGCGCTCAAGGCCGGGCGCCTGGCGCTCGCCGTGCAGAAGGGCCATGTCGTCACCATGAGCCGCCCGGAAGACGAAGGCTGAAGCCGCGTCAGACACCGTGTGACGACACATCTTGCGCAACGTGAGGCGGGCTCAGTCCGCTTCGCGTTCCAGCCCTTCCATATCATCATCCGACAAGCCGAAATGGTGACCGATCTCATGGATCAGCACATGGCTCACCACCGCGCCAAGGGTTTCTTCATGTTCCGCCCAATAATCCAGAATGGGCCGACGATAGAGAAACACCATATTGGGCATCTGCCCGGTCTGCCCCAGCCCACCGCCCTGCGCCAGGCCAATGCCCTGAAACAGCCCCAGAAGATCAAACGGGTTTTCCAGCCCCAGTGAGGTGAGCACCTCATCCGTGGGGAAATCCTCGACCTGAATGAGCATATCACCACACAAGGCGCGAAAAGCGCCGGGCAGGTTTTCAAAAGCGCGGCGCGCCAGAGCCTCCAGATCCGCGATCTCCGGTGCGAAACAATTTTCCCACGCCATGACGGCCATTGTGTCCTCCCTGTTGCACAGGTTTTGAGGGCAGGTCCTCACGCGGGCGTGATGGAGCAAGCTCATCTATTAAGGAACCCTTAACGGCCGGCCACGTTTTCCCTTCAAGACACATTGAAGGAGAGTGACCATGGCTCGCAAGCTCTGGGTCACCGGCTCGCTGGTGGCCATTATCGCAGTGGCGGCAATTCTCGCCCCGCATGATGGGGCGGATGCAAGCAGTCTTTCCGCAGCCCTTCTGCCACTGTTCTGACGCGCACGCTTGAAGCCCCACATAAGCAGCCCCGGCGTGGAGGACAAAAAACAAGGCCCGGCGAAAACCCGCCGGGCCTTGTCATCTTCAGATGGAGAAATCCGGGCGGATCATTTTTCATCCGTCCTTCAGTCTGCGACCTCAGCCCGCCTTGGGGAAATCGCGCACATCCACGAAGTGGCCGGCAATGGCTGCCGCCGCCGCCATGCTCGGCGACACCAGATGCGTGCGCCCCTTGAAGCCCTGACGACCCTCGAAATTACGGTTCGAGGTGGAGGCGCAACGCTCCTCAGGGGCCAGACGGTCGGCATTCATGGCCAGGCACATGGAGCAGCCCGGCTCACGCCACTCAAAACCCGCCGCGACGAAGATCTTGTCCAGACCTTCAGCCTCGGCCTGTTCCTTCACCAGACCGGAGCCCGGCACCACCATGGCGGACACATTCGGGTTCACCTTGTGGCCTGCGGCAATGGCCGCCGCCGCACGCAGATCCTCAATACGGCCATTGGTGCAGGAGCCGATGAAGACCCGATCAATATTGATGTCGGTGATCTTCGTTCCGGTGGTCAGCCCCATATAGGCCAGAGCGCGCTTCTTGGCGGCCCGCTTCACATCGTCCACGATCTTGTCCGGATCGGGCACCACGCCTTCCACGGAGATCACATCTTCCGGGCTGGTGCCCCAGGAGACGATGGGCGGCAGGGCGGCGCCATCCAGCACCACCTCGGCATCGAAATGCGCGCCTTCATCGCTGTGCAGGGTCTTCCAATATTCCACCGCCGCATCCCATTCGGCACCCTTGGGGGCCTTGGGGCGGTTCATGAGATAAGCGAACGCCTTCTCGTCCGGTGCCACCAGGCCGGCGCGCGCACCGCCCTCGATGGACATGTTGCACACCGTCATGCGGCCTTCCATGGAGAGGTCGCGGATCACGTCACCGGCATATTCGATCACAAAGCCTGTGCCACCGGCGGTGCCGATCGTGCCGATGATAGACAGCGCCACATCCTTTGCGCTCACGCCTTCCGGCAGCTTGCCGTTGACGGTGACGCGCATGTTCTTGGCTTTTTTCTGGATCAGCGTCTGGGTGGCGAGCACATGCTCCACCTCGGACGTGCCGATGCCGTGCGCCAGTGCGCCAAACGCGCCATGGGTGGAGGTGTGGCTGTCGCCGCACACGATTGTCGTGCCCGGCAGGGTGAAGCCCTGTTCCGGCCCCACCACATGCACCACGCCCTGGCGCTTGTCGAAGCCATCATAATATTCGATGCCGAATTCCTTGGTGTTCTCGGCCAGCGCGGCAATCTGCGCGACGCTTTCCGGGTCCGGGTTCGGCTGGGTGCGATCAGTGGTGGGCACGTTGTGATCCACCACGGCCAGCGTCTTCTGCGGCGCACGCACCTGACGACCAGTCATGCGCAGTCCCTCGAATGCCTGGGGGCTGGTCACCTCATGCACCAGATGGCGGTCGATATAGAGCAGGCAGGTGCCATCTTCCTGACGCGCGACAACATGCTCGTCGAAGATCTTGTCATACAGGGTGCGGGGGCCGCTGGCGGATTCGGTCATGGTGTGTCCTCGGGATCGTTCTTGTGTACGCACGGGCGCAGCCATGGCGCTGCCCGTTTATTCAAAAAGAAGGGAAATGGGCCTCAGGCCCCCGCCACGGCGGATGCGGTGGTGGTGAAGCGGCCGAAGAAACGACCCGGCAGACGCACATGGTCCGGCACGGCCGCAAATTCCATGGTCGTACGCGCAAAAAAAGGCCCGACGGCGCGATGCACCATCGCACCAAGGCGCGGCACAGCGCGCGAAAGGGGCGAGTACGAACGAAACATATTGTTTTTTACCAGTTCCAGCCTGTTCCGGCAATCCGCATGCACATGCAGCAGTTCGGTGACATATGCCTGTGATGAAATGCCGGCTAAAGGGGCGTGTTCCACATATGGCGCTGGCCTGCCTGTCTGCAAGCCAGCCACAGCGACAATCACGAAACTGGCCCGCCGATATTTCCCGGCGGCCACGAAAGACACAGCCCGATGCAGTTCATCGCGACCTTCAGCCTCATGCAGTTTCTCGATACGGTTATCAGCCTTGGCGCAGCTTTCATTCTGGGCACGCTGATTGGCGCGGAAAGACAATATCGGCAGCGCACGGCGGGCCTGCGCACCAATGTGCTGGTTGCCGTGGGTTCGGCCGCCTTTGCAGATCTGGCCACGCGGATCGGTTTTCCCTCCGATGCCATGCGTGTGGTGGCCAATATCATTACCGGCGTCGGCTTTCTCGGCGCAGGCGTCATCATGAAGGAGGGGCTGAATGTACGCGGCCTCAACACCGCAGCCACATTGTGGTGCTCGGCAGCGGTTGGCTCCTGCACCGGTACGGACATGATTGCGGAAGCGCTGCTGCTCACCTTCATCATCATTGCCGGCAACACGCTGCTGCGCCCTCTGGCCGCCGCCATTGACCGCATTCCGCTGAATGAGCGCTATTCTGAAGTCAGCTATGAATTGCGTCTGACCTGCGATGGCCGCCTGGTGGAGCAGACCCGTAACGCCCTGATCGAAGCTCTGGAAGCTGCGGATTATCCCGTCAGCGATGTCACGGAAGATCGTTCCTATTCTGAAGAGGGCTGTGCGCTCGTGGCCCGTCTTGTCAGCACCTCTGTGGACCCCGATGAGTTGGATGAGGTGGTCAACAAGCTGAAGCGCCAGCCGGGCGTGACCTATGTGACATGGGAAAGCAGCACGCAGGACTGAGCCATAAAGCGCCCTGCGGCCATCACAGGCGTATCCGGCCGGGCATCCCGGCCGTGCGCCGCCGTAGGGCGCTGCACATCTACAGAACTAGCTGGCCAGATGGTGCAGCACGATGCCGCTGGTGGTCGCCACATTGAGGCTGTCGAAGCGCGGCGCCATGGGAATGGACACGGTGCGCGTGCGGGCCAGCACCTCGCGCGGCAGACCCGGCCCTTCAGCCCCGAACAGGGCAGCCACGCGGCGTGGCCGCTCCATCTCCGCCAGCCGCTCCCGCCCTGCCGGAGACAGCGCCACAACTTCAAGCCCGGCCTGCTCCATGCGCTCCACCATATGGGCGGCATTATCGACCCGCGTATAAGGCACCACCAGGCTGGCCCCCACCGAAACCCGGATGGCCTTGCGATAAAGCGGATCGCAACAGGTGGAATCCAGCAATATGGCATCCGCGCCAAAAGCTGCGGCGTTGCGGAATATGCCACCCATATTATCGTGATTGGAAATGCCCACCACGCCAACCACCAGCGCTTTCGGCCCCAGCCCGGACAGCAACTTTTCCGGGGGCTGCAATGCGCCAGCTTCACCCAAGGCCAGAATACCGCGATGAATGGGGAAACCCACCACAGCATCCATCACCACCTGCCCGGCCACATAAATGGGCAGATCCTCCGGCAGCATGTCCAGCACATCTGCCAGCCGGTTCACCTGCGCCCGCGAAAGCAGCAGGGAGAGAAGACGATGACCGGCCTCGGTCTCATCCGCCCCCCCCTCCTCGGCCGCGCGCTTCAGCCGGGTGGCGAGCAGGCGCAACACCACCTCCCCCTCGGCCATGAAGCGCCCCTGCCGGCCCACGAGATCTCGCTCCCGCACATGGCGATATTCGGCAATACGCGGATCTTCGGCATCATTGACGGGGAGAATCAGGGGCATCTTCGCCTTACGGGCACAACTGGCCCCGCAGTGGAACGCACCACGAGGCTTGGGGAAAGCTCCACCCGCTGGACCGGACGCTCCGGCGTTTCCAGCCGTGCCAGTGCGAACTCGGCGGCGATGCGGGCATATTCGGCAATACGGGCATCTATTGTCGTGAGAGGTGGATAGCATATCCCCACATCCCCCACATTATCAAAGCCGATGAGGGAGAAATCCTGCCCCGCCGTCAAGCCTGCGGCACGCAATTCCAGAAGAGCGCCGGAGGCCAGCATGTCATCACAGCAGACCGCAGCCGTTGGCGGCTCCTCCAGTGCCAAAAGCCGGGCCATGCCCTCACACCCGAAATCGCGCTGCCCGTTGCCATCCACCACCAGTTCGGGAAGAACCGAAAGCCCGGCCGCCTTCAGTCCATCAATATAGCCGGCACGCCGACGGCGGCTCGTGGATACGGCCATGCCCCCGCCAATCATGGCGATGCGCCGATGCCCCAGCCCCAGCAGATGCCTGATGGCCAGCATCATGCCGGCATGATCGTTACAACCTGCAAAATCGAAACTGCCGCCATCCACTTCACGCATGGCCTGCACCACCGGCACACCCGTGACCGCAATCTGCTCCAGATCCTCCCGCGTGCAGGATGCAGCCGGAGACAGAATGAGCGCATCCGGGCGATACTCAACCAGAGTACACAATGCGCGCGACTGATGCGCCACACTCTCCCGGCTCACGCCGAGAAGTACGCTCTTGCCTGCAAGGGCGAGGCGCTCTTCCACCGCAGCCAGAAGTTCGAGCGATGCGGGATGGAAAATATCGTGCAGCCCCACCCCCATGATATTGGTGCGGGCCGTGCGCAAGGCGGCGGCGCTGCGATTGGCCACATAGCCTCTGGCGCGTGCAACCTCCTGCACCCTGTCACGGGTGGCGGCGGCGACAACCGAACTGTCACGCAATGCGAGAGAGACTGTCGCGGTGGACAGGTCCAGTTCATGCGCCAGTTGCTGGAGAGTCACGCGGCCTCTCGAGCGGTTTGGAATCTCGTCCATGCTGTTCCTTGCAAGGACCCGCGACTTGGAAGGAAATATCGCCTGCAAAGAATAACGATATTTCCGGCCCTGACCTCGGCGCGGCCCTTTCCCTGACCTCACGCTTCCCTACCCCGTGCAGGCTCACCCCTTGCAGACTCGTCCCGCACAGGTCTCGAACCATTCGAGTGCGAACAATCGAAACGCGATAGGGTACTCTCTCCCCGCTGGATCGATTCGCGTCAAGATTGTGCTGCTTTTCCATCCCTCCAAAATCATGCGGCAGGGCATGCTTCGTTCTGCATGCTGGCGATGATGCAACAAAGACTGTGCGTTCACGCGCCCGGACGCAATTGCGCCGAAATCCGGCCTGATGAACTTCCGCCTGTGCCAGATGCGTATTTGCCTCCCACGGGGGGAGACACCATCATGTGCATTGCGGCCCTGCGCCGAAGGACGGAGAGCAGATCATCTTGCACCCGAACGCACATTCCCCCGCCCTACACCCGCCCCGGCAAGCCGGGCGATTGGTGAGCGTGGATTTCTGGCGCGGTTTCGCGCTTCTAACCATCTTCATCAATCATGTGCCGGGGCTGTTTCTGGGCCATTACACCTTCCGCAATTTCGGTGTTTCAGATGCAGCGGAACTGTTCGTACTGCTGGCTGGCGTTTCCGCCGCCTTCGCCTATCTGCGCAAATATGGCCCCGGCTCGCGGCTGGGTGTCGCCATCCGCGTGTGGCTGCGGGCCTTCAACCTGTATGCGGCGCATCTGGCGCTGGTGCTGGTGGCTATCGCCACCATTGGCGGCTTCGCCATCTGGAGCGGTGATTTCCGCATTCTGAACCAGTACCATCTCGATCTTCTGCTCAACACGCCGCTGGAAGGGCTGGTGGGCATTGTATTGCTGACCTTCCAGCCAGCCTATCTCAACATTCTGCCGCTCTATGTGGGGGTGCTGCTGATGGCTCCGGCGCTGATCGCGCTGATGCGGCGCAGCATTGCGCTGGGGCTGGGCGTATCTTTCGCGTTTTATGTTGTGGCACAACTGGCGGGCCTCGCCCTGCCGGTGTGGCCCAATAACGGGCGCTGGTTCTTCAACCCCTTCACCTGGCAATTTCTGTTTGCCTGCGGACTGGCCATTGGCGCGGCCATTGATTCCGGGCGAATGCTGGTGGCGAACCGGCTGCTGGACATTCTTGCCCCACTCTATCTGCTGGCCTGCCTGGGCTGGGTGTGGGCTGGCTTTCCCTATGCTCTGGAGCTGTGGCCCCTGCCCACTTTCGCTCTGGGCTTCGACAAGACCAATCTTGATTTGCCGCGCCTGCTGCACATTCTGGCGCTGGTTTATTGTGTCTCTCGCCTGCCCCTGGAAAATCTGTTTCGTCAGAGCCGGATGGCCCGCCCACTCATCGTCATGGGGCGCCATTCCCTGCCGGTTTTCTGCGTGGGCACCATTCTCAGCCTTGGCGCACAGGCAATGCGGCCCGTTTTTGAAGGTGCGCTATCCTTCGATCTGTTCATTATTGGCGCCGGTTTCTTCATTCAGTGGCTGGTGGCCTGGACGTTGGAATGGCAGCGCGGCCATGCGCTTGCGCCGCAGATAGCCGCAGCCAGCCGGCCGGTTGGGCAGAATATCACCCGGCAGGAGCCCTTGGCTTCATGAACCGATCGCGCGCCATATCTGCTGCATTTATGGCGCGCGCACTGCCCGCCGTCTTCAGCCTGTTGCTGGCTGCCGGGCCTTCCCCCGCCATGGCTGATATGTCCCGCGCCTGCCACGTACCGGATGCCCTGCTGGTCTTTGATGCCCGGCTGACGCGCATCAGCCGGTTGGTCGATCACTCACAGCCTGTGCGCATTTTGCGCATCCGCGCCTTTCAGGATGGTCCCGAAGCAAAAACGCTCAACAGCGAACTGGCCCACCGCCTGCCGGATGTGCGCTTCACCATCATTGAGGAATATCCCCAGCCCGGCGACGCAGAAGATGACTTCGCCCAGATCCGCACTGCCATTGATGAGACGGACCCGGACCTCGTGATCTGGCAACTGGGCACAGGCGATGCGCTGGCCTCCACGGATCTCGACTCCTTCAGCCAGACCCTCGGACATGCCGCAGACTGGATCGAACGGCGGGATGTGGATCTGGTTCTGGTTGATCCCCCTTTTGTGCCCAATGTCGCGCATGAACGGCTCTATCGACGGATTTCCGCATGGATCGACGCCATTTCCAGACGTGAGCGCATGAATGTGGTCAACCAGTATGACGCCACCCATTATCTGCTCTCGAAACGGACTGCGGCCACACCAACCACATCCCCTTCTGCATTGCCATCTCCTGCACCCGCACGCCCCCACTGCATGACAGAGCTGATGGCCGAGGCTATTGTGCGTGCAGCAACACGCTGAAGCCTTCTTCCCAAGGGCCGCGCCATCTGTCGGGATTCCCTCAGCTTTTCCCGCATGCCTTCACCACCGATTAACTGCTGGGGCTGCACATTGCCCTTCGTCAGTCAGCGTTGCTTAGGGTTGCGACATGCGGAGCTTGGTCAAGGGGGCGGCGGTTCGTGCGCCTCGCAAGAACAACATCATTGCGGAAGCTGTCGCGCCCGCCTCCTTGCCGGTGAACTCGGTATTTGTCGGCGACAGCATTGCGCATCTCGCCTCACTGCCGGCAGAGAGTGTCGATCTGGTGTTTGCCGATCCGCCCTACAATCTCCAGCTTGGCGGCGAACTGAAGCGCCCGGATGAAAGCCGTGTGGATGCGGTGAACGACTCCTGGGACCAGTTCGAAAGTTTCCAGGCCTATGATGCCTTCACTCGCGCCTGGCTGCTGGCCGTGCGCCGGGTGATGAAGCCGACCGCCACCATTTTCGTGATCGGCTCCTATCATAATATCTTCCGCGTGGGCGCGCTGTTGCAGGATCTGGGCTTCTGGATCCTGAATGACATCATCTGGCGCAAATCCAACCCCATGCCGAATTTCCGCGGCCGGCGCTTCACCAATGCGCATGAAACCCTCATCTGGGCCGCGCGGGATGAGAATGCGAAGGGCTACACCTTCAATTATGAAACCCTGAAGGGCGGCAATGAGGATGTGCAGGTTCGTTCGGACTGGCTCATTCCCCTGTGCACCGGCCATGAACGGCTGAAGGATGAACAGGGCCGCAAGGTGCACCCCACCCAGAAACCGGAAGCGCTGCTGGCGCGGGTGATGCTTTCCGCCTCCAAGCCGGGCGATGTCATTCTAGATCCCTTCTTTGGTTCCGGCACCACCGGGGCCGTGGCCAAGCGCCTGCGCCGCAACTTCATTGGCATTGAGCGCGAAGAGAGCTATGCGCAAGCGGCCCGCGCCCGTATTGATGCTGTAGAACCGCTGCCGGAAGAGGCGCTTGTCGCCCCGCCCAGCGCCCGCGAAGCCCCGCGTGTCGCCTTTTCCGCACTGGTTGAGCGCGGCCTTGTGGAGCCGGGTGCGGAACTCACCGACGCCAAGGGCCGTTTCCGCGCCGTGGTGCGGGCCGATGGCACCATTGCCCTGGCACATGAAGAACCCGCCGCCGGCGTGCAGAAAGTAGGCTCTATCCACCGTATGGGTGCGATGGCGCAGGGCGCACAGGCCTGTAATGGCTGGACCTTCTGGCATGTGGAGCAGGAAGGCCGTCGCCACCCCATTGATGAGCTGCGCGCCCGCCTGCGGGCCGAGCTCGGCCTTGCCGGCGGCTGAATTGAGGCCCAAAACCTCATTTGCCGTTGGACTGTCTTCTTAGCTTCGCAAAAATGTAAGCCGGCGCGTGGATACTCCGCGCGGCGGCAGGTTGATGCCTGTCTGTCATGGTTGGGGCCGGAACAGTTCCCCGAAGAACTGCCGGGACATGAGGGACACGATGAAAGATCCGTTCACGAAAACCATCAGCTACCGGCTCAACCATACGGCCCGTCTGCAACGGGCCTTTTCGGCGCGCCTGCTGGCGGATCTGGGCCTGTTTCCCGGACAGGAAACGGTTCTCAAGCTGCTCTCCGATCAGGATGGCCGCACCATGGGTGATCTGGCCGCAGCCTTGCGCGTGCGCCCCCCAACCGCTTCCAAAACCGTGGCGCGCCTCACCACCCAGGGGCTGGTGGAACGTCGCACCAGTGATGGGGATGGCCGTATCGTGCGTGTCTATCTCACAGATCAGGGCCGTGAACGCGCTGGCTCCATTGATGACATCTGGGAGCTGATGGAAGAGGAAATCACCGCCGGGCTGGATGGCAAGGAGCGCAAGCGCCTGCGCAAGCTGCTGCGCAAGGTGGAAAAGAACCTCGCCGCCCGCCTGGGCACCGATGAAGGCGACGAGGATGATGCCGACGCCGGTGACGAGGATGACGACATCTGAGTTCCTCCAGCGCAGCTTGTGCGCGGGCAGCTTCTTCCCTGAAGCATGACACCGGAGACAGCCTACTGGACGAACGCCCTGGGCTTCTCCTAAATGCGTGACCACATGCCCATACGACATGCGCAGGAAAATTATGGCCGACACACAGCATTCCCCAAACAATGACATTCTGGACCCGGGCCGCATCGCGCCCTCTTCCGGCGGTTCAAATGCCCTCATGCCGGCGAAGATTGTTTATGGCCTGTATGCCCTGGGCTTCTTCGTCGGGCTTACCAGCCTTGTCGGGGTCATCTACGCTTATATGTCCCGCGGCAAGGACCCGGTTCTGGATACCCATCTGCGCTTCCAGATCCGCACTTTCTGGATCAGCCTGGCGCTGGCCTTTGCCGGCGCCATTCTCACCACAGTGTTTGTTGGCGTTCTGGTGCTGCTTTTCCTCGTCATCTGGGGCCTGATCCGTGTGATCTCCGGCTTCCTTCTGGCGAATGACGGTCAGCCTGTTCGCGGCACGAAATACTGGGGCATTCTGGCCTATTGAAGCCAGCTCCAGTACTTACGGGCCCGCGCGTTTTCTAAAAACTACGCCCTCACGGCCCGGCGCAGGCCGCTCGTGCAAAAAGGCCGCTCATGCAAAAAAGCGTGGGCGGCCTTTCTGCGTCATCTCCCTTTGGTCAAAATCCGGCCTATGCTTGGATCTTCCGTTTCACCAATCGACACAGGGCCTTATGTCTGCTCCCCGTCTCCTTGTCGTTGAAGGCAATATTGCACAGGACCGCGCCGCGCAGATCAGTTGCGGCGGGCAGGCTGCGGGCGAAGCCTATGCCGCCCTGCTGCGCGAACTGTGGCCGGGCGTCGTAACGGAAATCTGCTATCCGGCAGATCCGGGCGCGCATCTGCCGGATAGCGCCGGGCTGGAAGGCTATGATGGCATCGCCATTACCGGCTCTTCCCTCAATATCTATACAAGCGCCCCCGCAGTGGAGGCACAGATTGGGCTGATCCGCACGGCCTTTGAAAGTGGCGTGCCCATGTTCGGCAGTTGCTGGGGGCTGCAACTGCTCACAGTCGCGGCCGGAGGCAGCGTGCGGCTGAGCCCGAAGGGGCGAGAAGTCGGCTTTGGCCGACGCATTCGCCAGACGGCACATGGTGCCAGCCATCCGCTCTATGCCGACAAGCCCCCGGTCTTCGAGGCTATGACCGTGCATCAGGATGAAGTGGAAACCCTGCCGGAAGGCGCGCTGCTGCTGGCCACCAACGATCATTCCGCCGTGCAGGCCACCGCATTCTCGGCCGGGCGCAGCACCTGTTGGGCGGTGCAATATCACCCGGAATATCCGTTCCGCGAAATGGCTGCCATTTTCCGCCGTTACTGCCCCAAGCTGATCGCCGAGGGCTTCTTCATGGATGAAGAGGAAGCCGGCCTGTTCATTGCCGATCTGGAGCGCCTGGAGCGCGACCCAGGCAACAAATCGCTTTCCTGGCGCTTCGGCATAGATGGGGCGGTGGCTCGCAAGGCGGTGCGCACGCAGGAACTGCGCAACTGGATCGACCAACTGGTTATCCCCACCCGCACCGCACGGGGCCGGGGCTGAAACATCCATTCAGCTTTGCCGCAGATGAAACAGGAAAGCGGGCTGCCATGCCTGCCCGCTTTCACCCCCATATCTGCGACTGCACCGCATGAACGGCCTTATTCTTCACCACTCCGGTTCTTGCGACGCCGCAGCATCTTCATCACCAGGCCAAAGACCTGCATGGCCATGCCCGGCAAAGCTGCATCCAGCGGGTTGCGCACAAAGGCTGCAATCTGGCTGACATTGGAGCCCGCGCTTTTCAGATCACGGGAGACGGCGGCCATTGCTGCACCATGGACTTCATTGGCCAGTCCCAGTTCATCACCGGAACGCACCCGCATGCCGATAAAGGCCAGCAGTAACGCCAACACCACTCCTGCCCCACCCGTGATGGCTGCGGCCAGCTTCGCGCCATAAATTTCTTCCAGCGCCAGAAAGCCGGCAACGCCCAGCATGATGACGCCAAAGACACCAACGAGAAGAGCAAAAGCGAAAAAGCCGGATTTCTTCATCACCCGCCGGAAATGAATCTCGGCGATAATCAGATCCGTGCGCGCCAGAATGCGCAGATTGCGTACCAGATTGTCCATGTCACTCATCTGCGCCTCCATATCCCCCCGAGCAACAGCCCGACCATGAAGCTGACGCCCATGGCCGTCATGGGCTGGCTTTGCACAAAGCGCCCGGCGCTCTTCTGGCCGCGACGCCACAGTTCCGCACTCGCCGCCATGGTTTCGCGCATCTGGCTTTGCGCATCATCCGGCGCGGCATCCTTTGCGGATGCATTGTTTTGGATCAACGCAGCAGCCAGCGCACGCACCCGCGCAGATAGATCTCTACTGCCCCTTGCCATGCCTCAGCCTCCCCTTCTCTGCAACACACCACCCGGCAGACCGGATATGCGGCATGACATGCCTCAGCTTGGACCCCGCCCCACAGGGCCTGTCAAGGCAAGCCACCTTGACCACTGGGCCGCTTGTGGTCCTGATGGCACAATAAGACAAAGCGTCCCCTTTCCGGACGCTTTTTCATGCCAGCCTGTATAGAAGGCCCGCCCGTCGGCCTGCTCAAGCCAAAGAGGTAAACATGTCCCGCATGGCACATCTGCTGCTGACTGGTGCAGCGCTTTCCTGTGCACCACTGGCCTGGGCCGCGAGCCCCGCTTTTGCGCAAGCCGAGCCCCCCGCTGCAACAGCCCCAGCCCCCGCAAACGCCACGGACCCGGCTCAGGCCAATTCCCGCTTTTCCTTCTCGCAGACAGATGATGGCGCCTTGCGGCTGGACAGCAAGACCGGCGCGGTCTCCCTCTGCGCCAAGGGCCCGGAAGGCTATGCCTGCAAGCTGCTGCCAGACAGCCAGAAGGCTTATGAGGCCGAGCTGGCCCGTCTGCGCAAGGAAATCGCGACGCTCAAGGGCGAAACCGGGCAAACGGAACAGCCAGAACTCGACCCCGGCAATCTTTCCGGAGACATGCCTCCAGACCCGGCAGATGTCGATGCAGTGCTGGATTATGCTGAAAAGTTTTTCCTGCGGCTGAAGCAGATGTATGAGAATCTCAACTCATCTCCAGCCCCCAACCCGCAGGAGGAACAGCTCTGAGATTCCTCTGAACTGTTCCCGCCACGGCAAGACAGGCGAAGCGGAACACTTCGCCTGTCGGGCATGGGTCTAGAAATCCCGCAGGAAGGCATCAATACGCTTCAGGGCCTGATCCGCAATCTGGCACGGGAACGAGATGAAGACATGGCAGCCACCGGGATACACGCCCAGTTCCGTCGTGTTACCGGCCGCAAGCCAGGCATTGGCCATAAACAGCGTGTCATCCAGCAGCGGATCAAGCGACCCGACAGTGAAGAGCGCCTTGGGCATGTCATACAGGCGGCCCATCAGCGGTGAGACATCCGGGTGGTCCGGCGCGCCGCCCTTGTGCAAATAGTAATTGATGAACCGCTCAATATCGAACGTGTTCAGCACCAGCGGCAGTTCCCCCCAGTTGCGCACCGAAGGCGTCATGCGAAGATCATAACAGCCAGAGGTGAGGTTCACTGCGGCGAAGGGCGTCAGTCCGTAACGATCCCGCAGGCGCAGCAATGTGGTGACGGCCAGAGTCGCGCCCCCCGATTCGCCACCAATGGCAAAGCGAGTGGTGCCGAACCGCGCCGCGCCCTCCTTCACCAGCCACAAGGCGGCAGCCTCGCAATCATCCGGCCCCGCCGGATAGGGGTCTTCCGGGGCCAGCGCATAATCCACCGAAACCACGGCCAGCCCGCAATTCGCGGCGATGCGGCTGGTGAGGTTCTCATTCTCGCGGGCGGAGCCCAGCGTCCAGCCCCCGCCATGCAGATGCAGATAAACACCTCTGGGTGCACCTTCCGGCAGAATGATCCGCACCGGCACAGGGCCACGCGGGCCGGGAATGGTATCGGTCAACGCCTTCGGGTTTTCCGGCGGCAGGGGAAACAGCCCCTTGTTCTCCAGCCGCTCCCGGCGCATCTGTGGCAGAGGGGTATTCCAGAGATCCGGCACCTTCCGCAGGGCCTTGACCACGGCGTCATTCACCATGCGCGTGTCAGCCGCAACGGAAGCGGCATCGAACACATCCGGATCAAGGACGAGATTGGACATAAAGATCTCCCGGTCTGGAGTTCAAACTCTTCTTCAACTGCAATTTCTGCGCATCAGAAACACCGGCGCACCATAGCAGCCTGACTGCCGGGGAAAACCGTAGCGTGGCCACAGAGGTGTAAAAGGTGGACAAACAAGGACTTGACATCAAAACATTCGCCCTGCCCAACGCCACATTCAGGAACAGCCCATGACATCGCGCCGCCCCCGCGCCACCCGCAGCGCAGCCCAGTTCACCCCGCTGAACGGGCATGCCGAATGCCGGCTGCAAGTGGAAACAGCAGGACAGGGTTTCACCGAGATCACGCGCGAGGCGACGGCCTTTCTTGCAGAAACCGGCGCGCTCACCGGCCTTCTCACCCTGTTCTGCCGGCACACATCCGCCGCGCTCTGCATTCAGGAGAATGCCGACCCTGCCGTGCAACACGACCTGCTGACCGCGCTGGACCAGCTCGCTCCCCGCACCTTTCCCTGGACCCATGATGATGAGGGCCCGGATGACATGCCGGCCCATATCCGCGCCATGCTGGGGAATGTGAGTCTGTCCATTCCCGTCAGCCAGGGCCGCATGGTGCTGGGCACATGGCAGGGCATTTACCTGGCCGAACACCGCGACAGGCCCCATCAGCGCGAACTGATCCTGACATTCACTGGCCAAATACGGGATTTCTGTTGATTGGCGCACCCCAAATTTGCCATTCCTCAATGAAGGCGGGCCGTATTCGATACATTCCATGGGCGCAGCGGCATTTTGCCTCTATGAAGAGAACGGGCAATCCACAACCCGCCGGGGAGGATGCATTGGGAGATGACGCCAGGGATGGTTTCCGCCTGATTATCGCGGACGATCACCCGCTGTTTCGCGGAGCCTTGCGAGAGGCTGTTCTGGGATATGACGACCAGACACGGATCGAAGAAGTCGGCACATTTGACGACCTCACCGCGCGCCTTGAGGATGATTCCGATTTCGACCTCATCCTGCTGGATCTGACCATGCCGGGTGCGCGGGGCTTTTCGGGGCTGATTTATTTGCGCGCCCAATATGCGGCCCTGCCGGTGCTGGTGGTTTCCGGCAATGAGGAGCCGATGGTCATTCGCCGCTGTCTGGAGCTGGGAGCCTCCGGCTTCATGCCCAAGACCATGGATGTGTCTCATATGCGCGAAGCCATCGCCCAGGTTCTGGATGGCGAAAGCTTCACCCCGCCGGATGTGGAACTCAACGCGCCCGGTGATGCAGAGACAGACGCCATCATCACCCGTCTGAGCACCCTCACCCCGCAACAGGTGCGTGTGCTGATGATGCTCTCCGAAGGCCGGCTCAACAAGCAGATCGCTTATGAGCTTGGCGTCTCGGAAGCCACCGTCAAGGCGCATGTTTCCGCCATTTTGCAGAAGCTTTCGGTTGAAAGCCGCACCCAGGCGGTGATTGCCGTTTCCAAGGTGGATACCGCCTTGTGGAACCAGCAGGCCTGCTGACGCACGTCATCACAACGCTCAGTCAAGACTCTCGCGCCATAATGCCGGCAACAGACCGATTCAGGTCGCAGACCGATTGACATGGCCGACCCGCCCCGCACAAGAGCCGGAGCCGGTGGCGCGAGAGGAAAGCCGCGTGCAAGCTTCACAGCGTGATCTGCCCAAAAGCGAGACGCCCCGGCCCGGTGCACCGCATCATTCCCTGTGGGAGGCGGTGACCGTTTATCTGCGCCCCAGTGTGCTGGTGGTGATTCTGCTGGGCTTTTCCTCCGGCCTGCCGCTGGCTCTCACCGGCACCACGCTTTCTGTCTGGATGACGGAAAGCGGAGTGAGCCTGGCCAATATCGGCCTGTTCTCGCTGGTGGGCCTGCCCTACACACTGAAATTCATCTGGGCTCCGCTGGTGGATGCGCTGGATGTGCCCCTGCTCTCCCGCCTGTTGGGGCGTCGGCGGGGCTGGCTCATGGCCTCGCAGATTGCGCTGATGGGCAGCATCCTGTTCCTGGGGCTGCAAGACCCTGTCACCTCTCCATTCATGGTCGCGCTGGGAGCTCTGGCCGTGGCCACCCTCTCCGCCACACAGGATATTGTGGTGGACGCCTTCCGCGTCGAACGGCTCGATACCAGCGAACAGGCGGCCGGCATGGCCGGCTATGTGGCGGCCTATCGCATCGGCATGCTTGTTTCCGGTGCGGGTGTCATCGCACTGGTGGCCTGGATGGAATATTCAGGCGTGCCAAGCGCGCATGTCTGGTTCTGGGGTTATGTGGGCGCGGCGGCCTGCGTGCTGGTGGGCATGGTGGCCACCCTGCTGGCCCACGAGCCGACAGCTCCGGTTCGCGAAGAAGGCGTGGGCGCGATGACCCGCGTCGTCACCACCGCCATTGGTGCTTTCAGCGAATTTCTCAGTCGCCAGCAAGCCATCGCCATCTTGCTGTTTGTGCTGCTTTACAAATTTTGCGACGCCTTTGCCGGGGTGCTCACAGCGCCCTTTGTCATCTCCATTGGTTTTGACAAGGCCACCTATGCCGCCATTGTAAAGGGCGTCGGGCTGGCGGCCGCGCTGGCCGGGGGCTTTGCAGGGGGCTTTATTGCCCGTGCCCTGCCACTTTCCACCTGTCTGTGGATTGGCGGTATTCTGCAAATTCTCTCGAATCTCGCTTTTACCGGGCAAGCGCTGATTGGCGTGAACACCACGGCCCTCACGGCCACCATCATCGTGGAGAATTTCACCGGCGCTATCGGAACGGTGATCTTTGTAGCCTATCTGTCGGCCTTGTGCGGCGTGCGCGCCCATACGGCGACACAATATGCCCTGCTCACGGCCCTCACGGCCGTCGGGCGCACCGTGTTGGCCTCTGGCGGTGGCTTTGTCGCCGAAGCGACAGGCTGGCCACTGTTCTTCATCATCACCTCTCTGGCCGGCATTCCCGGCCTGCTGCTTCTGGTCTGGTTGCAGATGAAGGGGCATTTCCGCCATCTGGCGCGGGAAAATCAGGACCCAGACCCCGCCTAGACGGCCCGAGCCCGCCGTCTCCCAGCATCAGACACCTCTCCAACCCCGCCCGCGCCCAGCGGTGCGGGGTTTTTGATTTTCTAAAATCCACACAGATTATTGTTCACATGACACATTTCACATGATACATGGATATTAATACATTTAATCACATTAAATAATTGTGATAATGAAACAGGAGCCCCGCATGTTCACCCGCCGCACCTTTCTTGCCTCGGCGCTGGCCGCAACCCTTGCCGGCGCTTTCTCCGGCTTCTTCCCCCTGCCCGCCGCAGCGGAAGAGGCGAAGACCTATAACGGGCCGGACTCCCTGCTGAATGTCTCCTACGACATCGCCCGCGAGCTGTTCGCCGCCGAAAATGCGCTGTTCATTCCCGCGTGGAAGGACAAGACCGGCCAGACCGTGACCGTGAACCAGAGCCATGCCGGCACTTCCAAGCAGGCGCGCGCCATCATGGAAGGGCTGGAAGCCGATGTGGTGACCTTCAACCAGGTGACGGACATCGAGGCGCTGGTGAAGGCCGGGCTGGTGACGCCGGACTGGCAGGAAAAATTCCCCAACAATGCGTCGCCCTACTATTCTTTCCCGTCTTTCCTGGTGCGTGAGGGCAACCCCAAGAACATCAAGGATTGGGACGATCTGGTACGTGAGGATGTGAAGGTCGTCTTCCCCAATCCAAAGACCTCGGGCAATGCGCGCTACACCTATTTGGCCGCCTATGCCTATGCACTGGAAAAGTACAATGGCGACACCACCAAGGCCGATACCTTCGTGAAGAAGCTGTTCGGCAATGTACCGGTGTTTGACACCGGGGGCCGTGGTGCCACCACCACATTCGTGGAGCGTGACACCGGTGATGTTCTGGTGACCTTCGAGGCCGAAACCAAAACCATCAAGGATCTCTACAAGGACCAGAAGCTCCAGACGGTAGCTCCCTCCGTCAGCATTCTGGCCGAGTTCCCCGTCGCCGTAGTGGACAAGGTGGTGGACAAGCGCGGCTCGCGCGAGCTGGCCACCGAATATCTTGGATTCCTCTACAGCCCGGCAGGTCAGGAGGTTGCCGCCAAGGCCAACCACCGCGTGGTGAACCCGGAAGTGGCGGCCAAGTACAAGGACCAGTTCCCCGAAGTGCGCCTTGTGAAGGTGGAAGAGGTGTTTGGCGGCTGGCCGAAGGTGCAGAAGGAGCATTTCGGCTCTGACGGCAAGCTGGATCAGCTTTTCTCCGCCCGCTGATTCACCAGCATAGCAATACGAGACAGCCCGGCAGTTCCACACTGCCGGGCTTTTTCATACCCCGCGTCGCCTCAACAGGCTGCCCCCAAATGAAAAAGGGCTGACCTCAAAGGCCAGCCCTTCCGCATACTGATATTGATGCAACCCACCAAGCGGATGCGTCAAACTCCGAACCTCAGCCCTGCGCTTCGAGCTGGGCGATGAGCGCGTCACCCATGGCCTTGGTGGAGATCACGTCGCAACCTTCGGTCTTGATATCTGCCGTACGCTTGCCAGCATCCAGAACACCGGAAATGGCCTTCTCGATACGATCAGCCACATCGCCCTGATTGAAGGAGTAACGCATGGCCATGGCCAGCGAACCAATCATGGCGATGGGATTGGCGATGCCCTTTCCGGCGATATCCGGCGCGGAGCCGTGCACCGGCTCATACATGGCGGAGCGCTTGCCATTGGCATCCGCCTCACCCAGCGAGGCTGAGGGCAGCATGCCCAGAGAGCCCGTGAGCATGGCGGCGATATCGGAGAGAATGTCACCAAACAGATTGTCGGTCACGATCACGTCGAACTGCTTGGGCCAGCGCACCAGCTGCATGGCCAGCGAGTCGGCCAGATTGTGCTCCAGCTTCACATCCGCATAATCAGCATCGTGCACCTGGGTCACGACTTCCTTCCACAGTACGCCGGAGCGCATCACATTGTGCTTTTCGGAAGAGGTAACCAGATTACGACGGGTGCGGGCCAGCTCGAACGCCACGCGGGCGATACGATCAATCTCGTAAGTTTCGTAAAGCTGGGTGTCGATGGCGCGCTTCTGGCCATTACCAAGATCGGTAATGGTCTTCGGCTCACCGAAATAGACGCCGCCGGTCAGCTCACGCACGATGAGAATATCCAGCCCTTCCACCACGTCACGCTTGAGCGAGGAGGCGTCAGCCAGCGCCGGATAGCAAATGGCCGGGCGCAGATTGGCGAACAGGCCCAGATCCTTGCGCAGACGCAGCAGACCAGCCTCCGGGCGCACTTCATAAGGCACAGCCGCCCATTTCGGGCCGCCCACGGCCGCCAGGAACACCGCATCCGCAGCCTTGGCACGATCCATCGCCGCATCGGTAATGGCCACGCCATGGGCATCATAGGCGCTGCCGCCGACCAAGTCCTCTTCAATGGCGAAGGAGGCCACGCCGGCCTTTTCCATCCAGGCCAGAACGCGCTTCATCTCGGCCATGATTTCCGGGCCGATGCCGTCACCGGCGAGAAGGAGAAGCTTGTGAGTGGCCATGGACTTGTCCTCGCATGCGGCCGCATGGGCCGTCTTGATGATTGGAGTTGTCAAACCCACCCGACACATGCGGGCGGGAAAGCGTCAGAAGCGCCCGAAGACCGCAGGCCCAGCCCAACAGGGGCAACCGGAATGACCCGGAAATGAAGCCGCAGCACGGTGCAAACTGCACCATGCTCTAGAACCTCGGCCCAGAGAGCGCAAGGGTTCAGGCCCCCAGCAGATCTACCAGCGGGGGAATCAGCGGCGCATCGGCAGGCGGCATGGCCAGCTCACGCAGCGCACCAGCCCGCACCCATTTCAGCGCCTGATGTTCTTTCTGCGTCACCACACCTTCCCAGCGGCGGCAGATCCACAGCGGCATCAGCAAATGGAAATCCTCATAGCCATGGCTGGCGAAGGTGAGCGGCGCGAGGCAGGCCTCCTTCACCGTGATGCCCAGCTCTTCGGCCAGCTCACGGATGAGGCATTCCTCCGGCCGCTCTCCGGGCTCCATTTTGCCACCGGGAAATTCCCACAGCCCGGCCAGCGCCTTGCCCTCGGGCCGCTGCGCCACCAGCACGCGATTATCCGCATCCACAAGTGCGCAGGCGGCCACCAGCACCATCCTCACGAGCGATAATCCCCATTGATGGCCACATATTCCTTGGTGAGATCGCAGGTGAGCACCCGGCTTTCGCCATCGCCCATATCCAGATCCACCGTGATATCGACCACCTCATTCTTCATATATTCAGAGGCGGTGGCCTCATCATATTCCGGCGCGCGGGCACCATCGCGGGCCACGCAAATATCGCCGAAAAAGATGGAGAGACGATCACGCTCGGCCGGCTCGCCAGCCTTGCCCACGGCCATCACCACCCGGCCCCAGTTGGCGTCTTCGCCCGCCACCGCCGTTTTCACCAGTGGCGAATTGGCGATGGACATGGCCACCCGCCGTGCGGATTTTTTGGAAACGGCGCCCTTCACATGCACCCGCACCAGATGCCGGGCGCCTTCGCCATCACGCGCGACCTGCTCGGCCAGATCATTAAGCACCTCGTTGAGCGCCCGCCGGAACACCTTCAGGCGCTTGTCGTCCAGCGATTTGATGCGCGGCGCGCCCCGCCCTTCCGCAGCACCCGTGGCGAACAAAAGCAGCGTATCGCTGGTGGAGGTATCGCTATCCACAGTCACAGCGTTGAAGCTGTCCTTCACACCCTTGGACAGCAGCTTCTGCAACACATCCTGCGCAATCGGCGCATCGGTGAAGACGAAGGAGAGCATGGTTGCCATATCCGGCGCGATCATCCCCGCACCCTTGGCGAAACCGCCAATGGTCACCGGCACATCACCCAGCAGCACCTGGGCGCTGGCCAGCTTGGGGAAGGTATCCGTGGTCATGATGGCTTGAGCTGCATCCTGCCAGGCGGTGCCGGACAGGCGCGTGGCGCATTCTTCCAGAACCCCGTTGAAGCGGGTGGCGTCCATCGGCTCGCCAATCACGCCGGTGGAGGCGAGGAACACCTCATTCACCTTGCAGCCCAGAGCCTCGGCCGCGATCTGCGCTGTCAGCTTGGTGGCCTCGCGCCCCTTCCCGCCGGTGAAGGCATTGGCGTTGCCCGAATTCACCACCAGCCCGCGCGCCTTGCCCTTCTTCAGCAGGTCGCGGCACCACTCCACCGGAGCGGAAGGGCATTTGGAACGGGTGGTAACCCCGGCAGCAACCGTACCGGCATCCAGCGCCACCAGCAGCACATCGGTGCGGCCCTTGTAGCGAATCCCCGCTTCAGCGGTGGCGAAACGCACACCCGGCACGGGCGGAACATCCGGAGACAGCTTCGGAGCGAGCGGAGAAATGGCGGCGGACATGATAATCCTCATGGCATGAGGCTTCACCTGTGCCGCAGCTTGCCATGGCTTGCAAGGGCCTGCCCCTGCTTTCCCCGCATCCCAGCCGTGCACGAAGCGCTTTTGGCGAACATCCCCCCAAGAAGACCAAACACGAAAAAGGGGCGCATCAGCGCCCCTTATCCCCGGTTACAAGCGGCCAGGCAGAGCCAGAGGCTCACATCCCGGACAGAATGCTCACTTGTCTTTGGCTGGTGTTTCAGCCGCCGGCTGAGCGGCATCGGCCTTGTCAGCCGGCGCCCCTGCCTTCTCCACCTTGCCGGCCTCACGCAGCCTGGTCACCAGATCCGCCTGGGATTTGCGCACCAGATATTGCTCCACCTGAGGCTCAACCTCCTGATAGGTGGGGGCGGCCTTGGTGCGCTTGTCTTCCAGCTTGATAACGTGCCAGCCAAACTGGCTTTTCACCGGATCGGAGATCTGCCCCTTCTCCAGCTTGAAAGCGGCATTGGCGAATTCCGGCACCATCAGTTCCTTGGTGAAATAGCCAAGGTCACCGCCCTGCCCCCCGCTATCACGGGAATTTTCATCGGCCAGCTTGGCGAAATCCTCACCGGCGCGGGCACGCTTGGCCAGTTCCTTCGCCTTGGCCTCATCCTCCACCAGAATGTGGCGCGCGCGCACTTCCTCTTCCGCCGGGGCGGATTTGACGAATTCATCATAGGTCTTGCGCTTGGCCTCTTCCGTCACGGCCTGTTCGGCAGCGCGGTTCAGCAGCATTTCCATCAGCGCCTTGTTGCGCGCATAGGCCATGCGCTTCTTGAACTCGGGCCCCTCGGCCAACTTTTCGGCCTCAGCCTCCTGCGCCAGCAAGGTCATGTCGGTGAGGAAGGACAGCACATAAGCCTCACGCTCGGGCCCCTGAAGCTGGGGCGGCAGTCCGGGGCCGATATCCTCAACCGCAATGGCCAGTTCACTGGCGCGAATCGGCGTGCCGTTCACTGTGGCCACAACCACATCTTCCTGAGCGGGCTTGGCAGCCGTGGCCGGCTGGGCCAGCGCCGGAGCCGCGAGGGCGGCGAATGCGACAGACGAAGCCAGGGCAGCCGCAAACACGGCGGTGTGGACGGAGCGCGTCATAGAGTGTGTTTCCTCGCAAGCTCTGGAGTTTCGGGCCGGCATGGGCCAGAATGGCTGCCGCCGGGCGCATTTCCTTCGGGTCCGAACACTCCCGTTCGCACCCTTGCGCAACCCTCTTCCGCTTGCAAGTGGGCATTGTTGAGGCTGCATGCAGACATTTCATCCGCCGGGGCTTCCGCTTCGGCGCTGGAAGCTGTATAAGGCGCGCCTTCGATGAATGTGCCGGCTTTGCAGGTAACGCAGCCCGTCAGGGCGCGGAAACAGGGTGAGCCGGCGGGAGAAACATGGCGGTAGAGACGTGGAGGGCACCATGCCCCCTCGGGCGTTACGCCATCAGGAGTTTGGACAATGGCAGTCCCGAAGAGAAAAACCTCGCCGTCGCGTCGCGGCATGCGCCGCTCGGCTGATGCGCTGAAGCAGCCCACCTATGTGGAAGACAAGGATTCCGGTGAGCTGCGTCGTCCGCACCACCTGGACCTGAAGACCGGCATGTACAAGGGCCGGCAGATTCTGACCCCCAAGGCGGAAGCCTGATTTCGGGTCAGCCCGGTTCAGAGCCTGATTTTGCAGGATTTCATGTAAACCTGATGTCAGGCCATACAATTATCGAATGGGCGCGCACCACATGGTGCGCGCCCATCGTCATTTCAAGGCTTTGGCGCACCCGCATCTCTCACCGAAATCGGTTTGCGGAGTGATTCTCCCGGCACCGAAACAACCCGGCCACGCGCAGCAAACCCGAACCGGGCTTTCTTGCAGGATGCTGGAAAGCGGGTAGAATCGCCCCCCAGAAAGAATGCCCCTCATCAAGCCGGTGACATTATCGCGGCGATATGCGACCCATCAGACGCACACATTGCTGTGCCTTGTTGATGTGCTGTGCCGATGCGCCACGTTCACCTTCTGCGACGGGGCTATCGAAACATCAGTCTGAGGAGCCCCAATGCTCACCCCTGTTCCGCTGCTGATCATTCCATTCGCCCTTTACAACATCATTGTTTTCCTCACTCCGGGCATTGAATGGGGAACGATTCTCGGGCAGGTCGGGCTGCCGTCTGGAATTTCATGGCGAATCCGGCTGGATGAAGCCTTCATCGCCATCACGCTGCTCTTCTTCCTGTTCGAGATTCTCAAGGCCGCGCGGATCAACTCCCGGTCTTTCATGGATCACACGCTCTCCACGCTGATTTTCCTGATCGCACTCGCGGAGTTTCTCCTCGTCCCCCAGGCTGGAACATCCATCTTCGCGCTGTTGCTGTGCGTGATGTTGCTGGATGTCATTTCGGGCATCACCGCCTCCATGCGCGCCGCGCCCCGGCGCGAAGCAGCTCCGCGAGCCCCTAAGCCAGGCCGCGTGAAAACGGAGAAGCCGCAGAAATCCCCCACCACTGAAGTGCCCAAACCGGAAGCACCCCAGGCTGAAGCGCCCCAAGCTGAAGCGCCCCAAGCCGAAACGCCGACGACGCCCGTGGCAACGGCAACACCCCCGACATCCGACGTGCCACCCGTGCCCGAAGCAACAGATAAGGCGCAGATCACCGCCTCTTCTTCCGAAGGACAGGCTGCACCGGAAAGCGCCGTCAAGGCTTAGAGCTGCACCAGCGGTCACCAGAAACAAGAAGGGCGCGCCAAACCAAATGGCGCGCCCTTCTTTGCAATGGAACGTGTCTGGCGATGACGCCTCAGCTCTTCCGGGCCTTTTGCAGCGTCTCCGCCGCACTCGCCGCCGGGGCTGGAGCCGCCAACTGGTTCAGCTTGGCCTGCATGTCGGCCATCTGCTGCTTCAGCATTTCCAGATCATCCCGCCCGGCGGGAGAAGGCGGAACAATCGCAGCCCCCTCCTCATCACCTTCCGCCTTTTGGAAAGGCATGAACATCTGGAAGGCCCGCTCGAACATTTCCATGTTCCGGCGCACATGATCATCAAAACCGGGAAAACCTTTGCCAACAAATGTATTCGGCATCTGCGAGCGGAACTTTTCCTGTTCACGCGTGAAGCTGTCGATCGAGGCTTCCAGATAGCGCGGCACCAGCATTTGCATGCTGTCACCATAAAAACGGATGATCTGCCGCAGGAAAGCAATGGGAAGAAGATTCTGCCCCTTGTTCTCCTGTTCGAAGATGATCTGCGTCAGAACGGAATGCGTGATATCGTCTCCGCTCTTGGCATCATAGACGATAAAGTCCTCTCCATCCTTCACCATGTTGGCGAGGTCTTCGAGGGTGACATAAGTGCTTGTGCCCGTATTATAGAGGCGGCGATTGGCGTACTTCTTGATGGTGACTGGTTCTTGTGATTTTCCCATCGTCCGACCACCCGATATCCTTGAACTGCCGACACGTTAGGGGGTTTCGGGGCTTATATCCAGCCCTTTCGCCACCCGGCCCGCTGGAACCGACGGCCATGCGGCATTATTATTCCGCAGTGCAACATTTCGTTCCACGCTTGTCTTATAATCATATCACAGTTGAATACTGATTCAGATCATTGACACATGGCGGTCTGAAATTGCGATATAATGGGCAGAATAAAAACGGCACAAAAGCCGCTCTGCCTGCCGCAAAATTTCACCTGCCTGTCAAGTTCAGGAGAGAATGATGAAGGAAGAAGTCGTCATCGTCGCCGCTGGCCGTACTGCCGTCGGTTCTTTCAACGGCACGCTGTCCCCGTTGCCGGCGCACGACCTCGGCTCTGCGGTCATCAAGGGCCTGCTGGAGCGGTCAGGCATTGCCCCGGAAGACGTCAATGAAGTCATCTTCGGCAACGTCCTCACCGCCGGCCAGGGTCAGAACCCCACCCGTCAGGCCTCCATTCAGGCTGGTCTTCCCGTCACCGTTCCGGCCTGGACCATCAACATGGTCTGCGGTTCGGGCCTGCGCACCATTTCCCTCGGTGCCCAGTCCATCCAGAATGGCGACAACACTGTCGTCATCGCCGGCGGTCAGGAATCCATGAGTCAGGCCCCTCACGCCGCGCATCTGCGCAATGGCGTGCGCATGGGCGACGGCAAGCTCGTCGACACCATGATCAAGGACGGCCTGTGGGATGCCTTCAACGATTACCACATGGGCATCACGGCGGAGAACGTCGCGAAGCAGTATCAGATCACCCGTGAGGAACAGGACGAGTTCGCCGTCGCGTCCCAGAACAAGGCCGAGGCCGCCCAGAAGGCCGGCAAGTTCAAGGACGAGATCATTCCCGTCACCATCAAGACCCGCAAGGGCGACATCGTGTTCGATGCGGATGAGTATATCCGCCACGGCGCGAATATTGAGTCCATGACGAAGCTGCGCCCGGCCTTCGTGAAGGATGGCACCGTCACCGCCGGCAACGCTTCCGGCATCAATGACGGCGCGGCTGGCGTCGTGCTGATGAGCGCTTCCCGCGCCAAGGCCGAAGGCCGCACCCCGCTCGCGCGTATCGCCTCCTGGGCCGAAGCCGGCGTTGATCCCAGCATCATGGGCACCGGCCCCATCCCGGCGTCCCGCAAGGCTCTGGAAAAGGCTGGCTGGACCCCCGACCAGCTCGACCTGATCGAAGCCAATGAGGCCTTCGCCGCCCAGGCTATCGCCGTGAACAAGAGCCTCGGCTGGGATACCTCCCGCGTGAATGTGAATGGTGGCGCCATTGCCATCGGCCATCCCATCGGTGCTTCCGGCGCGCGCATTTTTGTCACGCTGCTGCATGAAATGATCAAGCGCGATTCCAAGAAGGGCCTCGCCACGCTTTGCATCGGCGGCGGCATGGGCTGCGCAATCTGCATCGAACGTGACTGATCCTGCCTGATAAACAGCAGGTGCGACGAAGTTGTTCTTCGCCGCACCTGCATGCTGCGCTCACCGATCCAAGATCTGGATCAATGTAGCCTAGACTTTCGCAGCCTTGACGCAGTCATGTCTAAACGCCTTTCTGGCAAGGTCCGCCGAATATGGCACGAGGGGCGTGCCTATGACCGGCCGGGCCAAAAGGGAAAAACGGAGGAAACTATGGCGCGTGTTGCACTGGTTACGGGCGGAACCCGTGGCATTGGTGAAGCAATTTCCATTGCTCTGAAAAACGCCGGCTACACCGTAGCCGCCAATTATGCGGGCAATGACGAGGCCGCCAAGGCCTTCACCGAGAAGACTGGCATCCCCGCTTTCAAGTGGGACGTTTCCAGCTTCGACGCCTGCAAGGAAGGTATCGCCAAGGTGGAAGCCGAAGTCGGCCCCATTGATGTAATGGTGAACAATGCCGGCATCACCCGTGATGCCCCGCTGCACAAAATGTCTCTCGAGCAGTGGCAGGCGGTCATCAACACCAACCTTTCCAGCGCCTTCAATACCTCTCGCAATGTGCTTGAAGGCATGCGGGCGCGCGGGTTTGGTCGCATCATCTGCATTTCCTCCATCAATGGGCAGAAGGGCCAGTTCGGCCAGACCAACTATTCCGCCGCCAAGGCCGGCGAAATCGGCTTCGTGAAGGCACTGGCGCAGGAAACGGCGAAGTACGGCATCACCGTCAACGCCATTGCGCCGGGCTATATCGCCACGGAAATGGTGCGCGCCGTGCCTGCCGATATTCTGGCCAAGATTGTCGCCACCATTCCGGTTGGCCGTCTGGGTGAGCCGGAAGATATTGCGCGCGGCGTGGTCTTCCTCGCGGCCGATGACGCCAGCTTCGTCACGGGCGCGACCCTGACCCTGAATGGCGGCCAGTACATCGCCTGAGCATCGCTCTGTATCAAAAAAAGATCCGGCCGGTTCCTTCGGGACCGGCCGTTTTTTATGGCGAGATCATTTCGGGGCATGTCCCTGAGAAAAGCAAAGAACGCCCCTCGCCGGCCTGCGCCCTACACCTTCAACCGCTCCAGAACGGCCCGCGTTTCGGCCGGAATCGGTACCGGGCGCTGTTCCCCGCGCTTCACATAGACATGCACGAAATGGCCCTGCGCCGCTGCCCGCTCATCCTCACCCTGAAAAAGAGCAATCTGATAGCGCACGGATGATGTGCCCAGATGCACCACGCGCAAGCCCGCCTGAACCGGCTGCGGAAAAGTCAGGCTGCGAAAATAGTTGCACCGTGTTTCCGCAACCAGCCCGATGATCGAGTTGGTCTGCGGGTCCAGCACCCCTTCAGCGATGAGATGCGCGTTCACTGCCGTATCGAAATAGGCGTAATAGACGACATTGTTGATGTGGCCATAAATATCCACATCATGCCAGCGCGTGGTCAGGGTTTGCAGGCACGGAAAATCACCGATCACCGTCGGCTCTTCACGCGGCGCACGCACTGCTTGTGTCGTATCACTGGCCATCGACGTTTCCCTCTCCATTATCGTCCTCTTGGGACATGCCACCGCTTTGATGCAGGGTCATTTCCTGAGTACCCAGCGCATCTGCCAGCCGCATCCGGGCGGAACCCGGACGCAAGGGCTTTTGCTGGCTTTCGTGCGGGGCCCAGCCTGAAAGCCACACAATATCGAAGGTCGCTCGTACGCGCCCATCCGAATCGGCGAAGCGCTCCAGATAATGCTCCACTGCGCGCATCAGCACGGCCCGGCGTAAAGGCACGCGGCGCCGCTCTTTCAGCGCATTGGTGGCCCCCATCCGCCGCAAATCCGCAAACAGCCCGAAGGGGGATGCGTAGCGCACCGTCACCCGATCCACATCTGTTACGGGCAGCGCGAAACCGGCACGCTGCAACAGGCTGCCCAGATCCCTCACATCTGTAAAAGGGGCCACACGGGGAGAAAGGCCGCCTGTAATTTCACTTTCCGCACTGGCAAAGCACTGGCGCAACTCTGTGAGGCTGGAACCGCCAATCAACGCCGCCATGAACAGGCCATCCGGCCGCAGCGCCTGTCGAATCTGCGCAAGCACACCGGGCAAATCATTGACGCTTTGCAGGCTCAGCGCAGAGAGCACCAGATCGAGCGAGGCGGGCGCGAAGGGCAACACCTCTTCGTCCACCACGGCATCAATCCGCCCTCCCTGCGGCAGCGCCCTCATATGCAACAGACGCCCGATGGAAGCCTGGCCGGCAAGTGCCTGCGCCAGCTCATCCGTAGGGGAACCCAGATCAACAGCCAGATCAAACTGACGTTTCACGGCGCTCAGTCGCTCAGCCACATCCTCCGCCACGCGCGTCATAAGAAAAGGCTCTGCGCCCAATGCATGGGCGCGGGCCAGGCGTCGGCGCACCAGTGCACGGTCAAAGATCTGCGGAAGCGTATCGGTTGTCTGCATCATGGCTCGCCTGTTTGTCGGTGCACATATAACCCTCTTGTTTCCGCACTGCGAGCCACATCACACAAGGGCGCTGCTTCGCGCGTCACTCTCTGGATATGGTCGAAAAGAAGGCAGCTACCCTTTGTGCGACGCAACAGATACGTGTCAAATGCATGACAGTCCTTCCTTGCGATATTTCAGTGCCTTACGTACTTTTCCGAAGGCATCACGTCTTGTTCAAGTCATCTCATCCGGAAATGTACTTGATCCATGCTGCAACGCAGCTAAATTCCACCATGGAGGACCCAGGGGGCTTTCATGACGCCAGGTCTGGAGGCCAATATGACCGAACAGGTCGCACTTGGGACAATTCGCAAGCTTTGGGCAGGAGAAGCCGAGGTTTTTCGAGACCATCTCCTGCGGCTGGATCGCGAGAGCCGTCGCTTCCGCTTTAGCTCTGCGGTGTCCCCCGAATTCATCGAGCGCTATGCCGCGCGCGCCTTTCGCAATGGCGCAATCGTGCATGGCTATTTTGTGGATGGTACGCTGCGCGCGGCAGCCGAGCTTTACCCCATGGGCGATGTTCTGCCCGGAGAAGCCGAAGCCGCCTTCAGCGTGGAAACAGCCTATCAGAATCACGGCGTTGGCACAGCCTTGCTGGATCGCGTGATCCTGACGGCCCGCAACCGCGGTATCCGCTCCCTTTGCCTGAACTGCCTTGTGCAGAACCGGCGGATGCAGCAGATCGCCCGGAAGTTCCATGCGGATCTGGAGTTTGATCCGGATGAGGTTGTGGCGCGGCTCAGCGCCCCCTTCCCTACGGCCATGTCTCTCGCTCGCGAGGCGGCGGAAGATCTTCATGGCATGACAGGCACTGCCCTTCAGGTGCAGCGCATGGCTGCGAGCCGTCTGTTTGGCATGTTCCGTCCGGCTATCAACACTCCAGCCATGAATAGCATGGCTGGAAATGACGCGGCTAAACTGACCGCCCGCGTTTCAAACGGTTGATGAATACAATCTCTCATTAAAAGCCCCCTCTTATCAAAAGAGAGGCGCAGTCAAAAAAACAACACCGCCCAGCTCGCTGCTTGGGCGGTGTTTTTAATTCGACACTACATCAACTCACGGCATCGGCGTTTCGCATGCGCCACGGGAGACACCCAAGAAAAAGGGCCGGTGAGTATCCTCACCGGCCCTTTTTCAATCACTCTGCCGGATCAACCGGCCCCTCAAGCTGAGGGAAGGCTTCAGTCCGCTCATCACGGGTCGCGACAATCAGATCGTCCCGCGAATTGGCAACAACCCGCAGCTTGTTCATCTGTGCGCCTGTACCCGCCGGGATCAGACGGCCCACAATGACGTTCTCCTTCAGACCTTCCAGCGGATCGACCTTACCGTTCACAGCGGCTTCTGTCAGCACGCGGGTGGTCTCCTGGAAGGAGGCTGCCGAGAAGAAGGAACGCGTCTGCAAGCTGGCCTTGGTGATGCCGAGCAACACCGGATGACCCGTCGCAGGCTTCTTACCTTCTTCGATCGCCTTCTCATTTGCTTCGATGAACTCGAGGCGATCCACCTGCTCGTTATCAAGGAAGTCGGTTTCACCCGCATCCTCGATCTCGATCTTCTGGAGCATGTTGCGGACGATCACCTCAATGTGCTTGTCATTGATGTGCACGCCCTGCAACCGGTAGACTTCCTGAATTTCATTGACAAGGAAGGCTGCCAGCTCTTCCACGCCCTTGATGGCCAGAATGTCATGCGGCGCCGGATTGCCGTCGACGATGAAATCACCCTTCTCGATAAGGTCGCCATCCTGAAGATGGATGTGCTTGCCCTTCGGGATCAGGTACTCAACGGGATCTCCCCCGTCCGCCGGCTCAATGGAAACGCGCCGCTTGTTCTTGTAGTCCCGCCCGAAGCGAATGGTGCCGGTGGTTTCGGCGATAATCGCCGCATCCTTCGGACGCCGGGCCTCGAACAGTTCAGCAACACGCGGCAGACCACCCGTGATATCACGGGTCTTCGCACCTTCCATCGGCACACGCGCCACGGCATCACCCGCCTGCACCTTGCCGCCAGGGGCGGTCGAGATAATGGCCTCCACCGGCAGGGCATAGCGCGCTTCACCACCACGCGGCAGTTTCACATTCTTGCCGTCACCGTCCTGGATCAGGATGGCGGGGCGCAGCTCCGGTCCACGGCCGGAGCGGGAATCCGTCACCACACGCTTGGCGATACCCGTCGCCTCATCGACGGTTTCGTTCATCGAGGCGCCCTCAACGAGGTCCTCGAATGCGACGATACCATCCACCTCACTCAGGATCGGGCGGGTATAGGGGTCCCACTCGGCAAGGCGCTGGCCGCGCTTCACCGTATCACCCTCATCCACCTTCAGACGGGAGCCATATTGCACACGGTTGACCGCACGCTCGGTTCCATCCTGATCGACGATGATGATCGCCATGTTGCGCCCCATGACGATCAGATCGCCATCGGAGTTCCGCGCCGCATTGCGATTGCGGATACGCACCGTGCCTTCAAAGTTGGTTTCGATGAAGGACGAATCCGCCAGCGTCGCCGCACCACCGATATGGAAGGTACGCATCGTCAGCTGCGTGCCCGGTTCACCGATGGACTGGGCTGCGATGACGCCCACAGCCTCGCCCATATTCACCGGCGTACCGCGCGCCAGATCACGTCCGTAGCAGGTTGCGCACACGCCATTGCGTGTTTCGCATGTCAGCACCGAACGGATCTTGATTTCCTGAATATTGGTCTTCGCAATGCGTTCAACATGCGGCTCCTCAATCATCACGCCCTTGGGCACAATGACTTCACCGGATGCCGGGTTCACCACATCTTCAACCGCAGTACGGCCCAGAACACGCGACGGCAAGGATGCCACGATCTGACCGGCATCGAGGATCGCCCGCATGTGGATCCCCTTCTCCGAGCCGCAATCGCGCTCGGTGATGATGGAATCCTGTGCCACGTCCACGAGACGACGGGTGAGATAACCCGAGTTCGCCGTCTTCAGGGCGGTATCCGCCAGACCCTTACGGGCACCGTGGGTGGAGTTGAAGTACTCCATCACGGTCAGGCCTTCCTTGAAGTTCGAGATGATCGGGCTTTCGATAATCTCACCGGAAGGCTTCGCCATCAGGCCACGCATGCCTGCAAGCTGCTTCATCTGCGCGGGCGAACCACGGGCCCCGGAGTGGGACATCATGTAGATCGAGTTGATCTGCATGTCCCGGCCGGTTTCCGGGTCCTTCTTCACGGACGAGATTTCCTTCATCATCTCGTCAGCGATACGGTCCGTGCACTTGCCCCAGGCATCAACGACCTTGTTGTACTTCTCGCCCTGGGTAATCAGGCCGTCATTATACTGCTGCTCATATTCCTTGGTGAGCGCGCGGGTTTCTTCAACCATCGCCCACTTCTTATGCGGCACCACCATGTCGTCCTTGCCGAAGGAAATGCCGGCACGGAAAGCATTGTGGAAACCAAGGCTCATGATCCGGTCACAGAAGATCACGCTCTCCTTCTGCCCACAATGGCGGTAGACCGTATCAATCATGTTGGAGATTTCCTTTTTCGTCATCAGCTTGTTGACGACATCATAGGAAATCTTCGGGTCCTTCGGCAGCAAGGCGCCAATCTTCATGCGACCAGGCGTGGTCTCATAAATCTTGGTATATTCGTTGCCGTCCGCATCAAGGCCGATATAGCGCCCCTGAACCTTCGTATGCAGAGTGATGGCCTTGGAATGCAGGGCCAGATCAATCTCGGACATATTGGCGAAGGCCATGCCCTCGCCCGGCTCACCCTCACGCATCAGCGAGAGATAGTAGAGGCCCAGAACGATATCCTGAGACGGCACAATGATGGGCGCGCCGTTCGCCGGATGCAGCACGTTGTTCGTGGACATCATCAGCACGCGTGCTTCCAGCTGGGCCTCAAGGCTCAGAGGAACGTGCACAGCCATCTGGTCGCCGTCAAAGTCCGCATTGAAGGCGGAGCACACCAGCGGATGAAGCTGAATGGCCTTGCCTTCGATCAGCACCGGCTCGAACGCCTGAATGCCAAGACGATGCAGCGTCGGCGCACGGTTCAGCATCACCGGATGCTCGCGGATCACCTCGTCGAGAATATCCCAAACCTCGGGACGCTCCTTCTCGACAAGCTTCTTCGCCTGCTTAACGGTGGAGGAATGCCCCTTCGCATCGAGACGCGAATAGATGAAGGGCTTGAACAGCTCCAGCGCCATTTTCTTGGGCAAGCCGCACTGATGCAACTTGAGCTCAGGGCCCACCACGATGACCGAACGACCGGAATAGTCTACGCGCTTGCCGAGCAGGTTCTGGCGGAACCGGCCCTGCTTGCCCTTCAGCATATCGGCGAGCGACTTCAACGGGCGCTTGTTCGCCCCCGTGATGACACGACCACGACGCCCATTATCGAACAGAGCATCCACCGATTCCTGAAGCATACGCTTCTCGTTGCGGATGATGATGTCTGGCGCACGCAGTTCGATCAGCCGCTTCAGTCGATTATTGCGGTTGATGACGCGACGATAAAGATCATTCAGGTCAGAGGTCGCAAAACGACCGCCATCCAGCGGCACCAGAGGACGCAGATCCGGCGGAATCACCGGAACATGCGTCAGGATCATCCATTCCGGCTTGTTGCCGGAAAGCTGGAAAGCCTCGACGATCTTCAGCCGCTTGGCGAGCTTCTTGGGCTTCAGCTCAGTGGTGGCTTCAGCAATTTCCTGACGCAGATCAATCGCAATCTTCTCCAGATCCATGGTCTGAAGCAGTTCGCGAATGGCCTCGGCGCCAATCATCGCGGTAAAGCTGGTTTCACCGAACTCATCCTGCGCGCGCAGATATTCTTCTTCCGACAGCAGCTGACGATATTTCAGCGGCGTGGTGCCCGGCTCGGTCACCACGAAATATTCGAAATAAAGAATCCGCTCCAGATCCTTCAGCGTCATGTCGAGCAGCAGACCAATGCGGCTCGGCAGAGACTTCAGGAACCAGATATGCGCAACAGGTGCGGCCAGCTCAATATGGCCCATGCGCTCACGGCGCACCCGCGAGAGGGTGACTTCCACACCGCACTTCTCGCAGATGACGCCCTTGTACTTCATGCGCTTGTACTTACCGCACAAGCACTCGTAATCCTTGATCGGGCCAAAGATTCGCGCGCAGAAAAGCCCATCACGCTCCGGCTTGAAGGTGCGGTAATTGATGGTTTCCGGCTTCTTGATCTCGCCGTACGACCAGGATCTGATCTTTTCCGGGCTCGCGATCGTGATGCGGATCTTGTTGAAGTTCGGGGCCGGAACCGTCGGGTTGAAGACGTTCTGGACTTCCTGATTCATCTGGTGCTCCCAAACGAGGTGGGCGGCTATCGTGCACACCGCTCCGACAGGGGGCCGGAGCGGCAGGCCGCTTTCGCGGCAATTCTTCAGGCGGGTGTCACCACCCTGCCCTTCTAGCTGTTCTCGAGGTCCACATTGAGGCTAGCTGTTCTCGAGGTCCACATTGAGGCCGAGCGAGCGCATTTCCTTCACAAGCACGTTGAAGCTCTCAGGAATACCACTCTCGAACGTATCCTCTCCGCGTACAATGGCCTCATAAACCTTGGTACGGCCAGCGACGTCATCCGACTTCACCGTCAGCATTTCCTGCAACGTGTAGGCGGCACCGTAAGCTTCCAAGGCCCACACCTCCATTTCACCGAAACGCTGACCACCGAACTGGGCCTTGCCGCCCAGCGGCTGCTGGGTCACCAGCGAGTAAGGACCAATGGAACGGGCATGGATCTTGTCGTCGACCAGATGGTGCAGCTTCAGCATATAAATATAGCCGACAGTCACCTTACGATCGAACGCCTCACCCGTCCGCCCGTCAAAGAGCGTGGACTGTGCCGAACGATCCAGCCCTGCCATTTCAAGCTGGGTTTCGATGTCATCTTCATGCGCGCCATCAAAGACCGGCGTGGCGATCGGCACACCCTTGCGGAGATTTTCCGCCAACTCGGGGAGTTCGCTATCTCCAAGCGTTTCGATTTCGGACTTGCCATATATGGTTTCAAGCCGCTGCCGCAGGGGCGTCATATCCTGAGAGGCGTAGTAGGAATCCACCGCCTGCGCCACCTGCTTGCCGAGTCCGGCGCAGGCCCAGCCCAGATGGGTTTCCAGAATCTGCCCCACATTCATGCGCGAAGGCACGCCCAGAGGGTTGAGCACGATATCGACATTGGTGCCATCCTCAAGGAACGGCATGTCTTCCACCGGCACAATGCGCGACACCACACCCTTGTTGCCATGACGGCCGGCCATCTTGTCGCCCGGCTGGATCTTGCGCTTCACCGCGACGAAGACCTTGACCATCTTCATCACACCGGGCGGCAATTCATCACCACGTTGCAGCTTCTCGACCTTATCCAGGAAGCGCTGCTCAAGACGCTTCTTGGACTCGTCATACTGCGCCCGCATAGCTTCCAGTTCCGCCATAATGGCATCGTCCGCCACAGCGAACAGCCACCACTGCGAGCGCGGGAAGCTCTCAAGAATCTCGCTGGTGACCTCGGTCTCCTTCTTGAAACCCTTCGGCCCAGCGATGGCAACCTTGCCCACCAGGATCTCGACCAAGCGATTATAGACGTTACGGTCCAAAATGGCCTGCTCGTCGTCACGGTCCTTGGCGAGACGCTCGATTTCCTCACGTTCGATAGCCTGTGCGCGTTCGTCCTTGTCCACACCATGACGGTTGAACACGCGGACTTCCACGATCGTGCCCTTGGTGCCGGGCGGCAGACGCAGCGATGTATCGCGCACATCCGCAGCCTTCTCACCAAAGATGGCGCGCAACAGCTTTTCTTCCGGCGTCATCGGGCTTTCGCCCTTCGGCGTGATCTTGCCGATCAGAATGTCGCCGGCATTCACCTCCGCACCAATATAGACAATGCCCGCTTCGTCGAGATTCTTCAGCGCCTCTTCCGAGACATTGGGAATATCACGGGTAATTTCCTCCGGGCCCAGCTTGGTATCACGGGCCATGCACTCGAACTCCTCCAAGTGAATGGAGGTGAACACGTCATCCTTGACGATATTCTCGGAGAGCAGGATGGAGTCTTCGTAATTGTAGCCATTCCAAGGCATGAACGCGACCAGCACGTTGCGACCCAGAGCCAAATCACCCAGCTCCGTGGAAGGACCATCAGCGATGATATCGCCCTTGCGCACCTGATCGCCCACACGCACCAGCGGACGCTGGTTGATACAGGTGGACTGGTTGGAGCGCTGAAACTTCATCAGCCGGTAGATATCCACGCCCGACTTGGAGGGATCAGCCTCCTCCGTAGCCCGGATCACGATACGGGTCGCGTCCACCTGGTCGATAATACCAGTCCGACGCGCTGCAATAGCTGCACCGGAATCCCGTGCCACGACAGCTTCCATACCCGTACCGACCAGCGGCGCCTGCGAGCGCACCAGCGGCACAGCCTGACGCTGCATGTTGGAGCCCATGAGTGCACGGTTGGCGTCATCGTTCTCAAGGAACGGGATCAGCGCTGCGGCCACCGAAACCAGCTGCTTCGGCGACACGTCCATGAAGTCCACGCGATCCGGGCTGACCATCACCACATCGCCGGTGTGACGGCACATCACCAGATCGTCTTCAAAGCGGCCTTCAACGCTCAGGGGCACGTTGGCCTGCGCCACATAGTACTTCCCCTCCTCCATGGCGGAGAGATAGACCACCTCATCGGTGACCTTGCCATCCAGAACACGGCGATAGGGCGCTTCAATGAAGCCATACTTGTTGACGCGTGCGAATGTCGCAAGCGAGTTGATAAGGCCGATATTCGGACCTTCCGGCGTCTCGATCGGGCAGATACGACCATAATGAGTCGGATGCACGTCTCGCACCTCGAAGCCCGCACGCTCACGGGTCAAACCGCCCGGACCAAGGGCCGAAAGACGACGCTTGTGCGTGATTTCGGACAGCGGGTTCGTCTGATCCATGAACTGGGACAGCTGGGACGAGCCAAAGAACTCACGCACCGCAGCCGCAACCGGCTTGGCATTGATGAGATCCTGCGGCATGACCGTGTCGACATCGACAGAGGACATGCGCTCCTTGATCGCGCGCTCCATGCGCAGAAGACCAACGCGATACTGATTTTCCATCAGCTCACCGACGGAACGCACACGACGATTGCCCAGATGGTCAATATCGTCGATCTCACCCTTACCGTCGCGCAGCTCAACCAGCGTCTTGATAACCGCCAGAATATCTTCGCGGCGCAACACGCGCACCGTATCCGGGCAATCCAGATCCAGACGCATGTTCATCTTCACGCGACCAACGGCGGAAAGATCATAACGCTCGGGATCAAAGAACAGCGAATGGAACATCGCCTGCGCGGAATCCAGCGTCGGCGGCTCACCCGGACGCATCACGCGGTAAATGTCAAACAGCGCTTCCTCGCGCGCGGAATTCTTGTCCGCCGCAAGTGTGTTGCGGATATAGGCGCCGGTATTCACATGGTCGATGTCCAGGATCGGGATTTCATTATATCCCGTTTCCTCAAGCATCTTCAGGGTCTTGTCAGAGATTTCCTCGCCGGCTTCGGCGTGAATTTCACCCGACTCAAGATCCACCAGATCTTCAGCAATATACTGGCCGATCATTTCCTCATCGGAAATGCGCAGAGCCTTCAGACCCTTCTCGGAGAGCTGACGGGCAGCGCGCACGGTCAGCTTCTTGCCGGCCTCAAGCACCACTTCGCCGCTATCGGCATCGACCAAATCGGAAACCGCCTTGTAACCCTTCATCCGCTGCGGATCGAAGGGCATGCGCCAGCCACCCTTGTCGCGGGAGAATGGAATTTTCCGATAGAAAGTGTCCAGAATCTCTTCGGCATCCAGACCCAGTGCATAAAGCAGGCTGGTCACCGGAATCTTGCGACGCCGGTCGATACGCGCATAAACGATGTCCTTGGCGTCGAATTCGATATCAAGCCAGGAACCGCGATAGGGAATGATGCGCGCAGCAAACAGCAACTTGCCGGAAGAGTGCGTCTTGCCCTTGTCGTGATCGAAGAACACACCCGGAGAACGGTGCATCTGGGACACGATGACGCGCTCGGTACCATTCACAATGAAGGTGCCGTTCATCGTCATGAGCGGAATATCGCCCGTATAGACATCCTGCTCCTTGATGTCCTTCACAGATCTGGCACCGGTATCCGGGTCCACATCAAAGACGATCAGGCGCAGCGTCACCTTCAGCGGGGCAGCAAACGTCATACCGCGCTGGCGGCACTCATCCACATCATATTTTGGAGGCTCGAACTCATAGCCCACGAACTCCAGCATGGCCGCCCCGGCAAAGTCCGAAATCGGGAATACCGATTTGAACACAGCCTGAAGGCCATCATCGTCGCGTCCGCCTTCCGGCTCTTCAATCTGCAGAAACTGGTCATAAGACGCCTTTTGAACCTCGATGAGGTTCGGCATCTCAGCCACTTCCTTGATCTTGCCGAAGAACTTGCGGATCCGCTTACGACCGGTGAACGTTTGCGCCATCTCGATCCTCGTCCGTGCAGGTTCCCTGAAGCCGGCCCCGTCAGGGCTCGCCTTGCCGGCACCGGAACCACCCGCCGCCATGCCAAACCGGATTGCCGAAGACAACCCCATTCAGCACCATGACGGCTCTCCCGACAGCCTCACAGAAGGGCTGTCGGGAGAACCGTCTTCCAGAAATAAAACAAGCCATCCGGCCTGCCATGTGCGAAAGCGCTCCGGGTTTCCCCGGAGCGCCAGTTTTCAAAAACTCACTTGAGCTCGACCTTGGCGCCAGCCTTTTCGAGCTGAGCCTTGAGCTTCTCGGCCTCATCCTTGTCCACGCCTTCCTTGACGGGCTTCGGAGCGCCTTCGACGAGATCCTTGGCTTCCTTGAGGCCCAGGCCGGTGATGGCACGGACTTCCTTGATGACCTCGATCTTCTTGTCGCCGGCAGCGGCCAGCACAACCGTGAACTCGGTCTGCTCTTCAGCAGCCGCAGCACCGGCACCGCCAGCACCCGGAGCAGCAGCAACCGCAACGGCGGCGGCGGCGGACACGCCCCACTTCTCCTCGAGCATGGTGGCCAGTTCGGCAGCTTCGAGAACGGTCAGGGCGGAGAGCTCATCAACGAGCTTGGTCAGATCAGCCATAATGTGTCTTCCTTGAGATAGGTTCGAATATGCAATGCGTGAAGGTCAAACGCCTCACGCGGCCTCGTCCGTCTTGGCATAGGCCCCGAACACGCGGGCGAGCTTCGCCGCCGGCGCAGTGGAGAGCTGGGCGATCTTGGTCGCGGGAGCCTGCACAAGGCCCACGATCTTCGCGCGCAGTTCGTCCAGAGACGGCATGGAGGCAAGAGCCTTCACACCATCTGCATTCAGGGCCGTGGTGCCCATCGCGCCACCAAGGATCACGAACTTGTCGTTAGCCTTGGCAAACTCGACAGCAACCTTCGGCGCCGCCACCGGATCGTCCGAATAGGCGATCAGCGTCGGACCCTTGAACAGGGCCTCCGCATGGGCGACGTCGGAGCCTTCCAGAGCGATCTTGACGAGGCGGTTCTTGGCCACCTTCACGGACGCACCGCTCGCCTTCATCTGCCGGCGCAGGTCCGACATCTGGGCCACGGTGAGGCCGGAATAGTGGGCCACCACGACGACGGAAGTGCTCTTGAACACCTCCGACAGCGCCGTGACGAGCTGTTGTTTTTCCGCTCGATCCACGTCTGGCTCTCTTTAGCCTGCGGTGGAATGCACTCCGGAGAGCTTCACCCCACCTGTTGCGCCTTGCCGCCCGAAGGACCGGGTGCCACTACAGCATGCCGGCCGCATCGCGCGACGCTTACATGCCCTGTCCCCTCGGTCCTGACACGGAACAATCCGGGACGGAACACAAGGCGCTGGTTCGAACCGATCTCAAAAATACGCAGAACACAAACTGCGAAGAAATCTGGTTTTCCCCGTCTATGCCGGCTCTCTGCACGCGCCCAATGGACAACACGAGAATTAAGCCCCGAACAATCGAGGCACCTGCAGTCTCGGACAGGACTGCCGCCAACATCAAATCCACAAAAGTGCACTTAATGAAGACAGCTAGGCCGGGCGGGAAACCCCTCCCAGCCCCTTCACCAGTCCCGGTGAAGGTCGTGATTCCACGAAAAAAGCGTAAAAGCCCTTTCGGGGAATTGTTCCTATATAGGCAAAGAACCTCTTTGTCACGCCCTTTGCACGATTTTTGCAACAGAGACAATTACGGGCCGCAACCAAAGGTCGCGGCCCGTAATTCACCACAACTTCAGAACGCGACTGCGCTCCGTGTCAGACAGCCGTCACTACGCTGGAGGGCTCCAGCTTCAGGCCGGGACCCATGGTGGAGGAAATGGCGATGCGCTGCACATAAGTGCCCTTGGCACCGGCAGGCTTGGCCTTCACAACCGCATCAGCAAAAGCGCGGATGTTTTCAGCCAGCTTTTCAGCATCAAACGACGCCTTACCAACGCCGGCATGAATGATACCAGCCTTCTCGACGCGGAATTCCACCGCACCACCCTTGGCTGCACCCACGGCGCTTTTCACGTCCATGGTCACGGTACCAACCTTCGGGTTCGGCATCAGACCACGCGGGCCCAGCACCTTGCCGAGGCGACCAACCAGCGGCATCAGATCCGGGGTAGCGATGCAGCGATCGAAGTCGATCGTACCACCCTGGATGGTCTCCAGCAGATCCTCGGCACCCACAATATCAGCACCAGCGGCCTTGGCTTCATCAGCCTTGGCACCGCGGGCGAACACCGCAACGCGCACAGTACGTCCGGAACCATTCGGCAGCAGGCACACGCCACGCACCATCTGGTCCGCATGACGCGGGTCCACACCGAGATTCATGGCCAGCTCAATGGTCTCGTCGAACTTGGCTGTTGCCCGCTCCTTCAGGAGCTTCACCGCCTCGTCCAGCGTGTAGAGCTTGTCACGATCGATACCTTCGCGCGCGGCGCGAATACGCTTTCCGTGATTGGCCATGGCGCTCACCCCTGAACCTCGATGCCCATGGAGCGGGCGGAACCTTCGACCATCTGAACGGCAGCCTCAACGGTGTCGCAATTCAGATCCTGCATCTTCTTCTCGGCGATTTCCGCGAGCTGGGCGCGCGAAACCTTGCCGACGAAGCCACCCTTGCCAGGGGTCTTGGAGCCGGTGCCGGGCTTCTTCTTCGTGTCGAGGCCAGCGGCCTTCTTCAGGAAGTAGGAGACCGGCGGGGTCTTCATCACGAAGGTGAAGGAGCGATCCTGATAAGCGGTAATCACCACCGGGATCGGCATGCCCTTTTCCATCTGGCCGGTCTGCGCGTTGAACGCCTTGCAGAACTCCATGATGTTAAGGCCACGCTGACCAAGCGCGGGACCAATCGGCGGGGCCGGATTGGCACTGCCGGCCGGAACCTGCAGCTTGATGTAACCTGCAATTTTCTTCGCCATTTCAAAAACTCCCAAAAATCGCCATCACGACCTCACACCGGAGAACCGTAACGGCCGGGATGCGTGGTTCGGTACCGAGGGCGTTTGGCGAGACGCCCCTTCCCTCCCACGCGGTGAAAGCAGCCTCAGCTGCATAGCGCCAGCCCGACAAGGGCCAGCGACGATCAGACCTTTTCGACCTGACCGAACTCAAGTTCCACCGGTGTCGCACGCCCGAAGATGGACACCGCCACCTTGAGCCGCGCGCGCGTGTCATCAACCTCTTCAACGATGCCATTGAAGGTCGCAAACGGCCCGTCGGACACCTTGACCGTCTCACCAACCTCAAAGGAGACAGACGGCTTCGGCCGCTCAATCCCCTCCTGAACCTGATGCAGAATGCGCAGCGCTTCCGATTCAGGAATGGGCATCGGCTTGTTATCCGCCCCAAGGAAACCCGTCACACGCGGCGTATTGCGAATCAGATGGAAGGCATCATCCGTAAGCTCCATCTTCACCAGCACATAGCCGGGAAAAAACTTACGCTCCGTATCAACCTTCCGACCGCGCCGAACCTCCACAACCTTTTCGGTCGGCACCAGAATTTCATCAAACAGATCTTCAAGCCCACGCTGTTCGGCCTGCTCGCGAATCGATTCGGCCACCTTCTTTTCGAAGTTGGAATATGCGTGAACGATGTACCAGCGCTTCGCCATGGCGGACTCACTGCCCAAGTGTGAGGAGAGTGGACACGCCGAACCGGATGACCTGATCGACGACGAGGAAGAAGATAGCGGCCAGAAAAACCATCACGAAGACCATAGCCGTTGTGATCAGCGTCTCGCGACGCGAAGGCCATGTGACCTTCGCCGTTTCCGCGCGAACCTGCTGAAAGAACTCGACAGGACCGTTCTTCGCCATGTGCGCCAAGGCAACCCCGCGGAACACCCGGCAGTCGCCACCTCTTCTTGAGGGACAAGCTCCCGACTTAACGGCAGCCAGCCCGAAAAAAATTCGCAACCTGCCAGATTTTCACCAGCAGGATGCACAAATGAACAGAAACGTGCCGGAAATCAAATCAGCCGCGCGCCCGTTCGAAAACCGCCGCGCTGATCTGCCAGAAAGCTGCCAGAGCGGGCAAAGCCTTGTCCTGCCGCTGGCAGGAGTGGAGGGACTCGAACCCCCAACCCCCGGTTTTGGAGACCGGTGCTCTAACCAAATTGAGCTACACTCCTAAAGTCGGCCCTCAAAACACATCAACACCAGACAGCATCTGACGCATGATTGTTCGAGGTAGACTTTGCCGCGCCGGGAAAGACCCAACGCATCGGCAAGGTGGGTTTAGTGGGAACTGAGCCGCCTGTAAAGAGCTTCCGTGCAGTTGCCCCCAATCAGAATTGAATTCCCACACTGAACACGCGCCACAGCAACCATTAGCGGCCAGCAGGCCGAGACCTGATACCAGGAGATCAAGCCGCAAACAAAACGGGCGCCCGCAGGCGCCCGTCGCAGTCATTTGAAAAACCTGCACGCAGGCTTCACATCACTCGATGATGGAGGCGACGACGCCGGCACCCACCGTACGGCCACCTTCACGGATAGCGAAGCGCAGCTTCTCTTCCATGGCGATCGGCACGATCAGATGGACTTCCATCGCAACATTGTCACCCGGCATCACCATTTC